>JAFOMZ010000225.1 GCA_017421125.1 Solobacterium sp. | reverse complement strand
TTTTCCATATGTTGTTATATTAAAGCAAACGAAAATAAAAGAGAAGGATTTCCTTCTCTTTTTTCCCGAATTAACGATCTTCCTTGATACGCGCATTCTTAGCGGACAGACCCTTGAGGTATGTCAGCTTCGCACGACGGACCTTACCTCTGCGTGCGACTTCAATGTGGTCAATGATAGGGCTGTGAACAGGGAATGTTCTCTGTACGCCTACACCGTTGGAAATCTTACGAACTGTGAATGTCTCGGAAATTCCACCGTTCTGGCGTGCTACTACAACACCTTCATAAAGCTGAATACGGGATTTCTCACCTTCCTTGATACGGACAAATACTTTTACCGTATCGCCGGGTTTGAACTGCGGAACGTCAGCACGGAGCTGCTCTTTTGTGATCTTCTGTACGAGATCGAGTTTCATACTATTCCTCCTGTTATACATTGATCTGTCTGCTCATAGTCCCAAACCGGCCAGCGGAACAGAAGACGCGCATCTTTCAGCGCAATAATGATACTAACATAATCATGCATGTCCATGCAAGATGATTTTCCGTATATACCCGATAAAGTTCAGTTTTTCCGCGTCAAGAGGCTGATTCTTAACGCAGTGATTCCGAGGTGATCCATCCGTTCCGCACACAGGCATTCCATATACCGTGATCGACATTTCTGTCTGTCACATAATCAGCCTTTTCTTTCAGAGTGTCTACAGCATTTCCCATGGCAACGCTCGTCCATACCGGATCAAACATGACGAGATCATTCATATCATCCCCGAACACTACAACATCATGTAAATCTCCGCCGACCGCATTCATCATGCGCAGAATACCTTCTTTTTTCGCATCATACTGGAAAACGACATATTCTCTATGCAGTCTGAGATGCCCCAGTTCATTGATCCATTCAGGCTCAGTTTCTTTCCTGCAGGCCAGATAGATCTTCAGGATATCTGTGTTCATCAGATCCATATCAGGTCTGAAGTGATATGACGTCAGTTCCCTGCGGAAACCGGCCTGCTCCAGAAAACGGTAATCCTTCATGTAAACGTCATCGCTGTCATCCAGCATGACGATGTATCCGATCCCTTCTTCTTCCGCATTGCGGATGACGGACATTGCCGCATCATGTTCCAGCGGTTCATTGCTCAGCAGTACACCATTCAGTACCAGACCGCCGCCTCCGCAGCAAACAACATTGTCAATACCGATGTTCTTTGCGAAATTCTTTGTTTTATACCAGGCCCTGCCTGTAGCAATCGCTGTGAAATGCCCTTCTGCACGCAGATGTTCGACAGCTTCTTTTGCCGAGGAAACGATCTTATGCGTGCTGTTATCGGTCAATGTACCATCAATATCAAAAAAGAAATACTTACGCTTCATGTACAGGTACCTTTTCTGCGTGGAACAATCCTTCCCGTTGTACTACGCGTATGATGAAATCAAATTTGTCGTAATCGATACACATGCCGAAATCATCCTGAGGGAATACATCATTCTGAAGCGGATCAAAGAATTTCTTTCCTTCCGTATACATCAGATCATGTGCCTGCTTTGAAATGTCTTCCAAAGGATGCCCTTCGATCAGGGATTTGATGTACTCTGCACAGAGTTCATCTTCTTCCGTATTTCGTAAACCTTCCCATCCCATGCACACAAGCGACACGTAATCGGGCTGCTTCTGAATGATCCAGTCTGCTATAGCTTTTGCGTTGACCAGGCTCCCGGTCAGTATTTCATCTGCGCCGGACGCATGGGCAATGCCCTGCGTACCTGCGCTGGTCGTATGTACGACAATATGTCCCCTGATCTTTTCGGGATCAACTGTTGAAGGGGAATTTCCGAAATCAAATCCCGGAAGGATCTTCCCGTGCCGTTCACCGATCAGCACATAATCAGGATGTTCTTCTTTCAATCTGTAGGCTGTTTCAAGATCACCGACGGGAATGACTTCCTCAGCTCCCCAGGCAAACAGATAGGCTTCCAGTGTGAATGCGCGGAATACGTCAATGATCACGGTCAGTCCTTCTGCCTGATCAGCACCTTCCAGCATATGAAGTACTTTGATCTTCATTCGTAATCCTCCTCATCATATTGGCCTCTCAGCTTTTTATAACGTTTCTGTAAAATCTCTGCTTTGCGTTTGTAAGCTGCACGGTCTATCAGAAACAGAGAGATTCCGACGATACCGAATATATAATGTCCAAAAACATCAGTGAACGAACGGAATGAAATACTTCCGGTACTGATGGAATAAGCATCTATGGCAAACTGTATGACGATTACGATAATTCCTGTAACTGCCAGCATACGTCCTCCTAAACACGCTATATTTTAGCGCAGGTTTGCAATAACGAAAAGTATGCCGCGTTTTTGACTCCTATCATATAATTAAGACAGGGAGAAATACTGATATGGAACAAGTAACAATTGCGTATACCGTGAAAGGCAGCGGACGTCCCCTGATCCTGCTGCATGGCAACTCAGAAGACCATACGATCTTCAAAGAAGCAGCTGACGTACTGGCCAATTATTTCACCGTCTATACACCTGACAGCAGATGCCATGGTCAAAGCACTGATACCGATGAACTGCATTACAGGGACATGGCAGATGATATGATACGGTTCATGGAACGACTGGATCTCCGTGATGTCATCTTTACAGGCTTCAGTGACGGCGGCATCGTCGGACTGATCGCTGCAGCAAAGTCAGACAGGATCACTTCCCTCATCACCTGCGGTGCTAATGTTACGCCCTATGGTGTTGCGCCATGGCTGCGTCTGATGATCAAGTGTGTTTATGCTGCAGCAAAAGATAAAAAGATGGGGCTCATGCTGAAAGAACCGGATATCACCGATGAAGAACTGCAGTCCATCAAAGCAAAAACACTGGTTTGTGCCGGCAGCAAGGATCTTGTGAAGCTGTCGGAAACAGAACACATTGCGTCTGTTGTTCCCGGCGCAAAGATGCTGATCCTGCCGGACGAAACACATACAAGCTATACGGTCCACAGCACAAAGCTTGCGGATGTCATTCTGAACTTTGTTTTTTGAGCATATTAAAATCCTGAGTCATCAGTACACAATGTCTCAGGATCTTTTTTTTATTTTTTGCTGATCTTTGCCCAGAGTTCATCACTGAGCTTTTCGTTGAGCGGACGTTCCAGCAGTTCCGGTTCTTCCAGGAACAGCTGCATCATTTTAATGGATTTGGAGAAATAATAACCGTCAGCGATACGTTCATCGATCGTGAATCCAAGTTCAACTCCATCTTTGAATACGACCTGTTCGTTTTCAAAGAATGGAAGTTTTCCATATTCTCCTACGACCACGAAGATCGAAGTGGTTCCCCAGTTTGTCAGATGATGATAACCGGTCGGAAGTCCGATGGAGCCAAGATTTGCCAACACTACGGAAGCATGATACGGATCGGTTTCAACAAGTGACTTCGGAACCATACCCTTCTTTTCCAGCCAGCAGACAGCTTTGAGCGCTGTTGATGAAACAACCTTGGGAAGTGCATTGAACTTATCCATAAAGTTGCTGGATTCATCTCTGTATTCCCTGTTTTTCAGTTTAAGCAGCTGACGTTTCAGTTCATTGTGAACGTCATCGATCGTCCATTCAGGTTTGGAGTGCACGAAACAGAGGACTTCGCCGCCGTCATCACTGAATTCCTGTTTAACGGTAAAAGCAGCCGTTACCTCATTTCTTCTGTACATTTTGCAGTTATGGATAAACAGCGACAATTTGGAACGCAGCGTGATCGTTTTCAGCATTGCTGTGACGATGCATTGATACTGATTGTATTTATAATCCGGATTAGTGCTGTTCTTTTTTTCAATGTAACTGTTCAGGTTCGTCAAGTCGATCTTGAACGTAAAGAATGCCATGTTGTCACATCTGTCCGGGTAAATAAACGGCATGATGTAATGCATGGAATCAAGTTTTTTGATATAAGTTGCGTCAAATCTATCCCTCATATAATAAAACCTCACCGTGCTATTATATGTTTTTTTCTTTGATTTGTCCGCTTTTTGATCATAAAACAAAACAAATCGGTATGTTTATTCCACATACCGACTGTTGTCATTTCATTCCGCGCGGAACGATCCTGCAGGGCTGTACTTCAAATCTGTCCAGCTGATATAAGCTGTTCAGCTTTTTGACATACAGTTCCGCCTCATAATCATCCTCAAAGATCTCACTCACCGAACAGAATTCTTTGTCATAGACTGCATAATAAACCGGCTGATATTGTATTGGATCGTTTTTCACGATACCGCGTGCATGGCTTCAGCGATCTGAATGCTGAGTTTGTGATACCACAATGAGACAATACGCGGATCAAGCCGTGCGTAAACAGCTGTACGTTCTGCTGGATCATGCCATAGATAACCGGACCGTATCGCAGCTCTTTGTTCCATACTGAGGGAAGACGCGGCCAGTGTGCGGTCAATTGTTTTCAGTATCAGTCTTGATTTTCCCGGATCCTTCGGTGCCTGATATACCATATCTTCCCTCCTGAAGCTGTCTGATATGTTCTGACTGCCTGTACCAGTATAACACTGTGTCCGCCCGCAGACCGGTGCGGCTCATACAGTCAGGAACTGTCCTTTCCTTCACCATGCAGTCTAACATACAAACACACTCTTCGGGTGTGAGATCATAATCATTGTGCTTAAACGGATCGATTGACTGAAGCCAGATCTGACTGGCAGGAACTGAACTGTTGAAATGCAGTGCCATAATGATCACCTCCGATATGATCATATGACTCAGCAAAAACAGCGCAGTACACGATATGGTACAGCGTGCAAAAAAAGCAAACTCTGTTCAGGCGCATATACAGTTTCCGGACAGAATCGTATAAAATAAAAATGACAAAAGGAGATAATAATCATGGTAAAACATATCATTCTGTGGACGTTGAAAGACAGCCTGAGTGCCGAAGAAAAAGAAGCCGCAAAAAAAGAGATCAAAGAAGGACTTGAAGGACTGAAAGGAAGGATCGAAGGCCTCACAGATATTCATGTCTATACTGATGCTCTGGCATCCTCCAATACAGACGTAATGCTGGAATCCGTCCATACGGACCGTGACGCGCTTGCTTTCTACGCTAACCATCCTCTGCATGTAGACGTGAAAGACAATATCATTGTTCCGAAAGTTTCCGGCAGATACGCTTTCGACTTTGACTGCTGAGAATTGATCAAAAAAGCAAACCGCAGTTCATTCAATCAGAACCGCGGTTTTTTTGCCTATGTTTTATTTAAGTGACTCAGCAGCATTGTTAAGTGCAGTTACTGCGTTCAGTGTACGGGGATAACCCACATACGGCATGATCTGTGAGATCACACTCATCATGAACGCATGATCATTTCCGTTTTTCAGATTTGCCTGTGCATGAGCTGTCAGCTGAGGTTCAACACCGCCCTGGGCAGCCAGATAACAGAATGTGATCATTTCCCGCTGTTTCAGTTCAAGGCCTGTCCTTGTGTAATAATCTCCGAAGCAGTTATCCGAAAGCCATTTGGAAATATGGTTTGTTTTATATCGTCCTCTCATTTGAGGTCCGAACAGTATTACCTGCAGATCTTCTCCTGCCTGCAGTCTTGTTTCAAGTGTTGTTGTAGACTGTGCTTCCAGCGGCAGTTCATAGCCTTGTGCAAGGAATATCTCATTCATAGCAGGTACAAAGGGATATACCCTGCCCATTCCAAGATAATCAACTGCCTGGTAAACAACTTCTCTGATGGCAATTGCCGGGACACCTTCACTCAGAGCACGCGGCATAACGTTTTTGAATTCGTCAATGCCCTGGCATCCAAGCAGTGCTGCCAGAATGCAAAGATATCTGTTTTCTGTATCCAAGGTAAATCCTTCTTCGTTTATGACTTCGTCAAAAGCGAAATGATCAATGATACTCATTAATTCCGGATCGGTCTTTCTCAGGTCCATAGTGTTATCCTCCTGAAATAATCATAAGCGATTTCCGGTTGTATTATGCAGGTTTTTTATCAACCTCATGGATCCATTTCCCACTCAGCAAACGGTTGATGCACCAGATACTTTTGATGATCAGATCAAGTTTCAGGCAGATCATTGTCAGCCATGCAGGACAATGCAGTATAAGACCTGCAAGTGCACCGATCGGGATCGATACTACCCAGAGGAACAGGATATCTGCTTTCATCAGGAACTTCGTGTCTCCCCCGCCTCTCAGCACACCTTTTGTCATAACGGACTGGATGCACTGGAAGAATACAATGAACACATGAGACATCATAAGCTGCTTAGTGATAATAACGGTATCCGGTGCAAGATTGTACATCTTCATAGACAACGGTCCGAATATTCCGACCAGCAGAGCAGCAAATGCACCCATAATGATCGACAGCAGATAGAACGTTTCGCCCTGTTCCAGTGCTTTTTCTTTATCTCCTGCACCGATCGTCTGTCCGACAATGATGCCTGAAGCATTGGACACACCCTGGATAACGACAGTACAAAGACGTTCAATGACCATACAGATCGCATTTGCCGCAACAACTGCAGCACCCATATGTCCCAGTATTACTGATACTACATTATTGCCCAGGCCAAGCATTCCATCGGAGAGCAGTACCGGAGCTCCAAGGCGGAAATAATTCGCAAAAAATTCACCGGAAGGATTATGCATTAGATCCTTTACACGCAGACCAAGTGTCTGATCCTTATGCAGAATAAACCAGAATGTTACTGCAAACTCTGACAGTCTTGCCAAAAGTGTACCAAGTGCAGCACCTGCGATCTCCATTCTGGGTGCGCCCAGTTTACCGAAGATGAATATCCAGTTAAAGAACAAATTGAAAAAGAATGATACGATCGACACATACAGGCCAAGTCTTGGTATACCGACAGACCGCATCAGCTGTGCTGCGACCAGACTCGTTCCATGTATAAAGAATATAAATGTTGTGATCCTCAGATATTTAATACCGTATTCGATGACCTGCGGTTCGCTGGTATAGATTGTCATGATCTGACGCGGGAACAGCCAGGTCAGCAGTGCAAAGAACAGACTTACGCCTGTTGCAAGGCGAAGTGCCATGTTGAATGTTTCCCTCGCCTTTTCTTTATTTCCTCCGCCCCAGTACTGTGCGGAGAGCACACTGGAACCGCCAATGATACCCATACAGAAAATGGTAAAGAAGTTATAGTACTGATTGGCAAGACTTGATGCGCTCAGCTGCATTTCGCCGAATGAACCAAGCATCATCGTATCCAGCATGTTGACGCCCATATTGATCGCCTGCTGGATTGCGACCGGCAGCATGATCACCAGTACTCTCCGATAAAAACCCGGATCTTTTATAATCGATACTTTTCTCATACGCTTTCCCTCATTTTTACACGTTTATTTTATTGCGTTTTGCAACTATTGTAAACCGCAATCATTTTATGTTATATAAAAGAAATCATTATATGAAGAATATCAGCTGAGAAAAATACGTTCTGAAAGTCAGAACGTATCATTGAATATATGAATTGATCCAGGTTTGCTTAAATATGCAGCAGTGTTGTTGCAAATTCAAAGTAGATCAGCAGTGAGATTGCATCAACGATCGTTGTGATGAACGGTGATGCCATAACTGCAGGGTCAAATCCAAGTCCCTTTGCAAAGATAGGCAGTGTGCATCCTACCAGCTTTGCGGCAAATACAGTGAACACCAAAGTCAGACAGATGACCAGTGCGACCGCAACAGTGATCGGATTATGGAACAGCAGCCTGTCAACAAGCATCAGTTTCGCAAAGTTGCACGCTGCAAGGATCGCGCCGACGATTACAGCGACACGCATCTCCTTCCAGACGACCTTTCCGATATCCTTCATGGAGATCTCATCCAGTGAGATACCGCGGATGATCGTAACGCTGGCCTGCGAGCCGGAGTTTCCGCCTGTATCCATCAGCATCGGAATATAAGCTGTCAGGATCGTAACGGAAGCGAGTGCATCTTCAAATGAAGAAATGATCTGTCCGGTAAATGTCGCTGATACCATCAACAACAGCAGCCAGGGAATACGTGATTTGACTGTTTCTATGACGCTTGTATTGAGATACGGTTTATAGGACGGTGAGATAGCTGCCATACGTTCGATATCTTCGGTCGTCTCTTCAACCAGGACGTCGAGAGCATCGTCGATCGTAACGATACCGACAAGACGGTTTTCCTTGTCAACAACGGGCATGGTCAGGAAGTCGTATTTTTCGAATTTACGTGCTGTCATTTCCTGGTCATCCAGGGTTGAGGCAGAGATCACACCTGTATCCATGATCTCTTCCATTGTGTCATTTTCATCCGAAAGCAGTACGGTACGGATCGAAACAAATCCAAGCAGATGCCTGTCCGCATCAACAACATACATAACGTTGATGGTTTCCATGTCCTGTCCAACGCGGCGGATCTTTTTCAGTGCATCCTCAACTGTCATCGTGCTCTTGAGATCGATATACTCGGTCGTCATGATCGATCCGGTCGAATCTTCCGGATACTGCAGGATGTTATTGATATCTCTTCTTGTTTCGGGATCGGCAGTCGAGAGGATCCGTTTAACAACATTCGCAGGCATTTCTTCAATAATATCTACGGCATCGTCCAAATACAGTTCATCAATGACTTCTTTCAGCTCAGCTTTTGAGAAGCCTTTGATCAGTTTTTCCTGAGAATCATTTTCCAGTTCAACAAATACTTCAGCAGCCAGTTCTTTTGGAAGCAGACGGAATACGACCGGGATCGTGTCTTCCGGCAGTGTTTCCATGATGTACGCAATATCGATCGGTTCCAGTTCGACGATTGCTTCTCTTGCGAGTACATATTTTTTCTCATTCAGATAAGATTCCATCCGTTCGATGAGTTCTTCAAGTCCCTCTTTCTGAAAAGTCATACTCCACCTCCTGTTTTATTAATCGATACTGATCACCCTTGTTTCGTCAAATCTGTTCATAACCTCATCAAGAGTTGTTTCATCCATTGTAGACGCAACAGCATTTGCCATAGCTCCTGCCCATCTGAGGGCATCTGCAGGTCCTACGCCCTGGGTACGTTTGCCGATATATGCAGCCAGCAGTGCATCTCCTGCGCCGACTTTATTGACCGGTCGGCTTTTAGGCTGGCTGAGACAATACATCTGATCTCCAAGCATCAGTGCTGCATCGTTGCTGTCGATGGTCAGCAGAATATTCGGCAATCCTGCTTCACGTATTTTTACTAATGCTTCTTTAAGATTCCCTGTACTGACATTCATATTCAGCAATGCGCCAAGTTCCTTTTCAGTCAGTCTGATCAGCTGAGGTCTGCAGTCACGAAGCTGCTGTAAAGAAAGCTGGACTGAATCCAATACGACAGTGGTTCCGCGTTCATGCAGTTCTTCACATAATTCCTTTACAAGCATTGCGTTGAAACCGCGGATCAGTGAACCGCAGATCAGGACAGTATCATCCTTTGATGTCTCTTCAAATGCGCGCAGGATATCATTGCGGATAAATTCATCCGCATATGGACCTTCTCCATTAACTTCGGTCAATTCCCCTTCAGAGAACATCTTGAGGTTAACACGGTTATTTCCATGTGCCTTGACAGGTACAAGACGAATATACGGATAGTCTTTGAACGTATCCTGGATAAAGGCGCCTGTAAATCCTGCCAGTACAGCTACCGCATAGGACGGTATTGACATGATGCTGAGATCTCTTGACGCATTCAGACCTTTTCCGGCAGCTTTGAATCGTTCATTCTTCCCTCTGTTTACGTTGTTCTGTTTCAGTTCACCGGCTGTTTCCATGTAATAGTCAACAGCGGGATTCAATGTCAATGTATAAATCATATTCCATCCTCATTTCCGAATTGTTCCAGACATTTACGATATGTTTCAACAGCGTGATCACACCATGCATCAAATTCCGGATCCTCCTGTTTAAGCTCCGGATGTGCATCCATGTATTCAAGATACATCCGGACACCGTCTTTCATAGAGATCCTGAATTCTGTTTTGCCGGTCACGCGTTCCAGTTTTGAAAGATCAAAGATATTTGAATAATATTTATCCCCTCTGATCGATTGATCAAATCCGTACTTCTTTGATAATGCCAGCATCTGCGTGGGAATATGGACGATATGCACTTCTTTTCCCATTGCCTCACCCAGCGCGTGATAGAGGTTGTTCCATGTATATGGCTCCGGATTGACGATCTGATAAGCTTCCCCGATCGTCTTTTCATTGCCGATCAGTCCTATAAAGTTACGGGCAAAATCATCTGCATGTGTGCCTGCCCATACACCTTCTCCATCTCCGTGTACGATTACTTCTTTATCACGCATGATCCGGGAAATGACCGGCCAGTAGCCGCCAGGTTTGACGCTGAGCGGGAGCCTGTGATCGGAGTATGTCTGCGTAGGACGCACGATCGTTACAGGGAATCCCTGTTCACGATATACCTGCATAAAATATGCTTCACATTCTGCTTTAGCGGCACCATATGCGGAATAATCATTGCCTAAAGGCAGTGATTCATCCACATTGACTGTTGTTTCGTGATTTAACGCAACATTTGTGCTGATGAAAATAAACTGGGAGACCCTGCCGGCAAACAGACGTACCATCATTTCAGCCTGGGACTTCCTGTACAGGATGAAGTTGATGACCGTATCAAAAGAATATCCTTCCAGCAGTTTCTTAAGACCCTCTTCATCATTTGCATCACCGATCAGTCTGTGAACATGGCAGCCGAGCGTATCGGAGCGTTTCCCTCTGTTGAGCATATAAAGCTCTGTATCCGGATCTTCCGACAGGAAACGTGCAACAGGCGATGAGATCGTACCTGTTCCTCCGATCAACAGTATTTTCTTCATAATGCACCTCTTTGACATTACCTATTGTAAACCATGTTGAAAAGCAAAAAAATAAAAACATGAAGGAGAAATGCCTCCATCATGTTCTTATGCACAGAATCATAATTGTGTTTTATCCGCAGCTGCCGTGATCAGAGCCAGATCATCATCGCTGATTTCAAGATCCAGTACCTTCACTGTATCAGCCATTGTCTCCCTGCGGCGGAATCCAGTCAGCAGATTGAGGTCTTCATACTGCTTCAATGTCCATGCCTGGACCAGATTTGCCATTGAGCATCCGTATTTTCCGCAAAGAGGTTCCAGTTCATCAAACAGAGCGAGTACTGCGCTTCGTACCGGTTCTTTACTCCAGACGCGGGTAGAACGTACATCACCTTCCGGCCATTGAGTTTCTACGATCTTTCGTCCGGTCAGTCCGCCTTCTTCCAGAATGCCGTATGCCTGGAACATTGATCCGTATTCCCTGCAGGTTTCAAAGTATCTGCGCTGATTCTGTGACAGCAGACTGAACTTTTCCTGCACACCTGCTACAATACCGTATTTTGCGTATTCTTTCAGATCTTCAGATGCACTGTTGGACAGTAAGACTGCACGGATCTTTCCTTCTTTGATCAGTTCCTGCAGTTCGTTCATCGTTTCTTCGGGACTGACGACTGATGACATACGGTGCACTACCATGGAATCGATGCAGTCCAGATCCATACGCAGCAAGGAGTCTTCTACGTCTTTCCTGATTGCGGATGCATGATGGTCCTTCATTACGGTGTAGCCGTCTCTGACATATTCAAATTCCCCGCCTTCATTGCGCCAGTTTAAAGAACATTTTGTCTGAACGATAAAGCGGTCTCTTCTGCCTTTCAGAGCCTTGCCCAGGATCATCTCACTTGTGCCAATGCCATATACCGGAGCTGTATCAATGTAATTAATGCCAAGGTCTGAAGCGTAATCCAGCAGTTCACCGGTTTCTTTTACACTGATTGACATGTCGCTCCAGACATTGCCGCCGCCTAGGCCCCATGCACCAAACGAAATACGGGATACTTTGATTTCAGTTTTTCCGAGATTCTGATATTTCATACTTTCTCCTAATCCAGAATAACGATCCTTCCTTCAACTCTTGCGTTCAGTCCCTGATGGACTGACAGATATTCCTCAATGATATTGTTGACAGAAGTAGCAACGACACGCGGACGCATATTGGCTTTTACCTCTTCCAGCGGTACATTGAAGAATTCATCGAAGTTATTGTAGTGATAGTTCTGCAATGCGATCAGATAGAATCTGTCATCTTCAAACGGCTCTCCATGGAAGCTCAGTTCTTCGATCGTATGTGTCGATTTGCGGTAAACGATCCTGACGCCTTTAGAGTATTGATAGAACTCCGTATGACCAGCCCAGGCTTCGTCGCGGAAGATAAACTGTATCATTCTGCGGAATTGTGCACCAGTTACTTTCAGCATCCACAGTTTATCATCAAAGGGTGTATTCTCCAGCATATCCTGATATTCCACGATGGGTCCCATAACTTCCTTGCGGATCGAACCGGAACCGAACATCATGATCTCAAAAGAACTTTCATCCTGCATAATGTCGGAATACAGGTTCCCCATTTCGGTCTCCTGGGTTCTGGAAGGATGATGCAGAGGTCTCGCAAACTTTGTGACAACACGCTTGTATTTTGCGTCGGTTACGGACTGGAATGTAGCGATCATATCATCCATCAGCCTGTCTTTCCGGCAGGTTCTTTCATCGATATGCACTGCCTTCCAGTCACAGCGTGTAAGCTTATGGGCTTCTTTGTCATATTCCAGATCGAATCTGCCGATCAGTCCTGTACCCCAGCCTGCCTGAACGATAGGAATATTGTTTACAACTTCCATATCATCCATAAAGGTATGGGAATGTCCGCCGATGATCAGATCGACGCCGCATCCCGGATCCAGCAGTTTTGCCAGCTCGCGGTCCTTTTCAATTCCGATATGCGTCAGCAATACTGTCAGATCGGTATCACTGGTACGGTAGTTATCACAGATAATACTGACCTGGCGGGCTGCTTCTTCAATATCGATGTAAGTTCCGATAACACGTTCAGTCCTCGCTGTTGCGAGTACTTCTTCTGTCAGTATGCCGATAAACAGGATCCTCAGGCCACCCGTCTCATAATTGAGATAAGGCTTAAACAATCTGGTGTTGCTGACAGTAACGAACAGATTTGCATTGATAATAGGAAAACGGGCGCATTTCTCAAGAAACAGCAGATGAGCAATACCGTAGTCCACTTCGTGATTGCCGACTGTCGTGACATCCGGTGACAGGATATTCATCAGTTCGATCGTTGACAATCCCAGATATTCCGAATCGATGATCGAACCCCTGAACATATCCCCGGCTACAGCATAGACGACGTTTTCTTCCTCACGCCGTACTTTCTTTACATAGCCGCTCAGGCGGCTGATACCTCCGATCTCGTGTCCGTCCATATGCTCCGGCAGGAATCTGCCGTGCAGGTCGTTGGAATGAAGAAGTGTCAGTTTCCTGATGTCGGCCATATAACCCTCCTTTCAGTTTGTTAAGACTGCGTTCCTCCCGTAAGAACGATGCTCCTGTAATAGAACAGGCTTCCGACGGCACAGATGCACAGAGGAACAGCAACGATGAGTACCAGTGAGATGGCAAACGATGTTTTCATGACACCGGCAGTTACAAGGGAAGTATAAATATTGACAAGGTAGATCATAGAGATCAAAAGTACAGATCCGTAATAACCGAAAACTTCTTTTCGCGTGATGCTTTTCAATTGTTTCAGTGTATAGCCGATCCTTGCAAGAGACGCAAAGTGGCGTTTCCGTTCGGATAGTTCGGTTGAGTAACGGAACATAAGAGCCATTGCCTGAAGAACGCTCAGGAATATGTAGGACATCGTGATCATAACACTGACCATCGGATTCTCCTGATTGGTTACCAGGATCGATGCCATGATGATGACAGATACCAGAAGCAGATACATAGCGAATTTCATGACCTGCAGGTCTTCCCTGACAAAACCGAGATATGCCATGCGCTTCGGTTCAGACTTTCCTGATGAGATCATTTTGGTGATGATCGGACGTATGATCCATCTCAGGATACCGTTAAAGCCAACCATGCCGATGCAGGAAAACAGGACGATCGCATCACGGTTAACATAGAATGTATAGACGGGTACGAGGAACAGGAACAGCCAGAATATCTGACGCATCCAGTTCGGAATCGATTTGAGATAGAACATCGACCCCTTCTCGCCCTTTGAAGCATTTCTCTGATTGATCAGGGAAGCAGCTGAATTGAGATATGTAAAACTCAGATTCATGACAACGATCCAGCCAACGATAAACGCAAGAATGACAAATGTGTATAATTCTCCCCTGGGAACAGGCTCGATGATATGAGTGCCTCCCGGCAGAACTGAAGCAACGATCATATTCAAAGGTGTCATCAGGAATCTGGCGATCAGGACCCCGGCAGGAATCGCAAGCAGCATCAGCAGGCTTGTCTGGATCAGCAGATATCCGGCAATATGGATATATGTTGCGCCGGAAACAAGGCGCACTGCCAGATCCTTTGATTTGTTTTTTACATAGTAGTCATTGGCAAAGAATATATCAGCACAGCAGATCAGTACTGAGATCAGCGTCACGATCGTAATGATATTATCGGAGGATTCACCAAGTGACATACCGATCGATTCATCCATTGCGATATTAAAATACAGGTACATAAATGTGGTTGTCAGCATCAAAGTGAGCCAATAAAAGAAAGCTCGTGATTTATCATGTTTCAGTGATCTCAACGCCTCTTTAAAAATCATACTGTTTCCTGCCTTTTTTATTAGAATAACATGAGAAATAATCCTGGAAAATATAAAGCCGCAATTCTGCGGCTGAGTGTTCGTTATTTTGACACAGCTTTGCAGCTGCCTGCTTTTACCGTAACAGCACCCTTGGGTGTAATGAACTCAAGGTCCTCGATCCCGGTGTTTTCCAGATAAACTGTATCAAATTCTTTATCCCAGGAGAAGAATTCGATCTTCCCGTATTCCGGATAGTACGCAAAGTGTGTTCCCGGGATCGTTCCATCGATCAGGACAGTATCTTTATATGTACCGGGTCTGACTGTATAGGAATCCGTATAGATATAGTTATTTGCCTTTTTTACCAGCATAGCCAGGTAATAATAGGCACTCTGATGGGAGAACCGCAGTACTGCAGCATTCTGAACAGCCGGATCTATCAGGGTGATCATCTCAGCTTTTTCCTGTTCCCTTCGTTCATCTACAGCACCTTCCGTCCAGCGTGAAATATCCAGTGCTTCCTGTTTTCCCTGCAGATATTCAACAGGGATCACATTTGTATCAATTCCTTCGACCTGACGGTGATATGCATACGGAAGTTCATATACCGAATGCTTGGTTTTGATCACGAGCCTGTCTGCCAGGTATGTGATCTCATTGACGCCGGTCGTAACGATTGATTTGCCGTCCTCGATCTTTTCACTGAAATAAACATCTCCATGTCCGCACAGTACACCGTCTACAGTAGACAGAAACCAGTTCCTAAGTTCAGCCATCTCACTCACCTCTACCGTGTCATATTACAGCATACGCAAAGATCGTGCAAACACGTCGTTTATTTCTTTTTTATTTTTACGTTTTTGTTTATACTTGAACCATAACAAGGAGGGGTTATGCCTGAGATCGTACTTGAAGCAAAAAACCTGAAAAAGGTTTATAACTATGGAACCGAAAATGCGTTTGAAGCCTTACATGATATCAACTTTCAGGTTTACGAGGGTGAATTCATAGGAATTATGGGACCCAGCGGATCTGGAAAATCAACTTTCATCAACAACATTTCCACGATCGACATGCCTACCAGCGGTACTGTAATGATCAACGGTACATCTGTGAAGACCATGTCTGCCAATCAGATCGGCCATTTCCGTTATGAAAACCTCGGTTTTATTTTCCAGGATTTCAACCTTCTCGATACACATACGATGTTTGAAAACATTGCTATGCCCCTTTCGCTTGCTCATGTTGAAAAAAGCGTTATCAGATCAAGAGTAGAAGAACTGGCTGAACATATGCAGATTTCACATCTGCTGAATAAATTTCCCAATGAATGCTCCGGCGGACAAAGACAGCGTGCAGCGATCTGCAGAGCTTTGGTAAATAATCCGCGCATTATCGTAGCCGATGAGCCCACCGGAAATCTGGACTCTGTCAACTCGGCTGAACTGATGAAGATCTTCCAGGATCTGAACGAAAACAGCGGTGTCACGATCGTCATGGTATCTCATGACCCTCTGATCACATCATATTCCTCCCGTCTGATCTACATCAAAGACGGCAACATTGAGTCGATTCTGGAAAAAGGTGATCTCAGTCAGGATGAATATTTCAAGATGATTGTTGATATCAACTCGGCTGAATCCAGAGAGATCCTCCAGCAATGATCTTCAGAGATGCTTTACGATCCTTGAAAAAGGATATCGGAAGAGCATTTTTCTACTGGCTTACATTTGTACTGACAACGATATTCATCTTCCTGTTTCTGAACATTGCAATGTCGGAAGCTGTTGGTGTCACGTTTGTCCATACAGCAAATACGGATATTTCTACGAATGTCTCACTGATCCTGATCGTGATCTGTATTGTCGAGATCATATTCGCGAATGACTTCTACGTACGTTCAAAAGCCAGAGATCTTGCGGTAAGGCTTGTCTGTGGAGCCACCTATCTGCAGCTTGCTGAATATCTTCTGATACAAACATTTATCCTGCTGGCGATTGCAATACCGGTCGGCATCATATCATCACTAGCTTTGATCCCTGTGATCAACACAGTACTGCATACAGTTATACAGACTGCCTTTACCGTTACGATCGTACCGAAAGCAGTGTTTATTACTGCCGGCATTCTGGTCGGTGTCATTTTCTGGGCAACCTTCTTGAATCTGGGTTTTGCCTATAGAAATACAGCAGCAGGTATGCTGAACGAATCTGCGATCAAGTATGATTCTTCTGCAATCCTTCCAATGGGAAAGTCTGATCAGAGACTGTCACAAATAATAGCCATACTGATGCTGGTAATTCCAATATTCCTGTTCTTCTGGAATCCGGATGCTTCTATCATTTCCGCATTTATCGGTATCGCCGGAATATCAGGATGTCTCACAAAAGTCATCAATCCCGCTCTGACCAATTATGTCGATAACAGAAAACCGGATCATCCGTTTATCCTGACAGGTGTCGGATTCATCAGAACTGATATTCAGATCCTGAAATGGAATATCCTGCTGCTTCTGATTACAGTCATCTTCCTTGTATCCGTCCTGATCACAGCTACTGAAGCGCAGGAAACGATACTCGTACTACTGTCATATATCGTCATGAACATTCTTCTGTCCCTTGCGATCATGTTCCGTTATTCAACGGAACTGCAGAGCCGTTTTAAATACTTCCGCTCTCTTGAGCAGATCGGCTTTATGCACGAAGATCAGGAGAAGATCATTCGGATCGAAGTAGCCGGACTTTATGGAATCGTCCTTCTGACAATTCTGATCTATATTGGCAGTCTGATGCTGTCACTGATCATGGCAGGCCGTATGGAACCGCAGAATGCAGCAATACTGATCCTGTTCTTCGTTATACCGTTTGTATTATGCGGCATCTTCTCACAACACTACTACAGGAAAGCTGTACTTATACACAGCCGTGGCGAAGGACAAGCCTCAACCAGGTAGATAACCGTAACCGCAAGAAACTCTATACGGGAAACCTCTGTCACAGGCTGTAATTAAATACATTCCCGCATAGAATTTCACTTCCTGCTTCATCGACTGATAACTGCATTACGTACTGTAATGCCCGACATAGCTGTCTCCGCAGGCTTGAGTTTGTAAGACTGACCGATTTCGATGCTTCCTCACCGTATGGTCAGTCTTTTTCTTTTGTTTACGTGATCCCTAAGATACGTAAACCTTCATGTTTGATGTTGATCGCCGCATTGACATCCCTGTTGTGATCTGTTCCGCATGCAGGACAGGTCCACCAGCGGATGCTCAGGTCTTTGATCACCGGATAGACATATCCGCATGTACAGCATCTCTGTGATGACGGATAATACCTGCCTACTCTGACCAGACGCTTCCCTCTGTCCTCCAGCTTGTATGCCAGGTTGGCGAGGAACCTTCCGTATCCGTTGTCCATCGTAGACTTCCCGATACCAAATTCCTTATCAGCCACTTCCTTCATGTTCATGTTCTCAGCACAGACAGCACTGTATCTCTCTGCCATCTCCTTTGAGCACTTGTGCAGCCAGTCACTTCGCTGATTGGCAATATGCTCATGTACTTCTGCTACGACTGCTCTCTGCTTCTGTACATTCCTGCACTCATACAGTGGTCTGTCATATACAGGTATTCTTCTGTCTTCGACGTATTTGTATCCTGTGATATGACTTTCGATCATATGACTGAGCTTGCGCTGTTCATGGAGGAGTTTCTTCTCTGCTTTACGGAAATAATGCGGCATATGCGGACATTCACCTTTACTGGATACGTAAAGACCGTCAGACTTGTAGTCCAGTCCGCAGACTTGTTTTTCGTCTGTGATCTGAACCGGTCTGATATCTTCTTCGTACTGGTAAAGAAGTGACGCATAATACTTTCCGTTCTGACATGATACGGTTGCGCGAAGGAACCTGTATCCCCCTTTCAACACACGCTTTTCCGAACACTTCACACAGCCCAGTACAGGAAGGGTAACTGTCTGTGCTGTATGGTCATATTTGACGAACTGCATCTGAGTCGTGGTGTATGACTGTCTTCTG
>JAFOMZ010000224.1 GCA_017421125.1 Solobacterium sp. | reverse complement strand
GGGATTTTCCATGGGTATGATCACGAGATTCATGTTTCTGATCAATGCCTGTTTTACCGGATCGCACAGCAGTTCTTTGATCAGGTGCAGCACGGCATTGGTGGAAGAAACTTCATTGGCATGATGTCTTGCATTGATCAGCACACTGCATCTGCTGATCCTGTCTTCATACCGGGAACCTGTTTTTTCTTCAAATGACACTGCATATACGGGTCTTCGTTCATAAGATTCTCCGATAACATGCACATGAATGCCGCGGACACGCCGGAACTGTTTCATGATCTCATCAAGCATATCGGGAGTGATCACGGCATCAGGGATCCTGATCTCTTCAGGATCCAGATCCGCAGCTGTTTCAGGACATATACTGACCTCATGATCATTAACCGCAAATATGCCTTTTCCGTTCAGCTGCTCTGATATCCTCAGTTTCCCGCCATTGCATAAACTGCACCAGTTTCTGATGACGTCATCGCTGGCGCCTTCCGCTGTATACCGGTAAACCAGCCGGCCGTCTTTGTATGAGACTTCATCCAGACGGATCTGTACAGGATATGGAACGACCCGTTCTGCTGCGGAAACGGACAATGAGCAGGAAGGTCTTCCTGTTCTCAGTGTCACATCGGGCAGGATCAGTCCTGCTTCTGTGCAGCGTACTCCTGTTTCCAGATCATTCTGTTCAAAGTATTCCAGTGCCGTAAAATACAGGTCCTCCATCAGTCCGTCAGCAGGCGAGATCCTGTCCTGACGGAACGGAAGGATCCGTTCTGTTTCATCCAGCCCGATCTTCATCACAGCCTTTGATAAACGCATTCCATTGTCATGCGCAGACATACGGCAGACTTTCAGTGCAGGCAGGATCTTCTCCTGGAATACATCGTAAATGCGATCCCTGTCGGTCCTGACAGTCTGATCCATGACAAGGGAGCCGTTCTGTCTGATGCGGAAATACCCCGTGGAAGGATGTACGGTTCCCTTTTCAGTATATTCATCCAGAAAATACCGTTCATATGTATGGACCGTATATGTATCCGTAAAGACAACAGCGTCATCCTGATATGCACTGAGCCTGTATGTGATGTCCGGTTCTTCCGACAAACAGAAGGTGATCCTGTCACGATCGATCTGCAGTGCTTCTGCCAGCACATCATCGACGGGATACAGTTCCTGCAGGAAACGGACCGGCAGTTCCATCTGTGCATGACTGTCTGTACCTTTTGACACGGTACGTACAGGAACGCGCCCATCCATATCCTTCCATTGCCCGTCACGGGCAAATGCTATTACGATCCGGCTGATCGTTTTTTCTTTCAATGCCGGAAGACATACTTCTTCGATCCACGAAAGACCCTGTTTGTATGCATTCAGGACACGCACCCGGGCATTGGGAAAACGGTCATGGATCAATGCTTTCACTGACTTGCGGACAGCCTCCGGTTTGGATACTGCCAGTTCAAATTCCAGGCCATGGTCTTCCGTCTGAACCTCATCGATCAGTCTCATGACCGTATCCAGTTCACTCTGTACCGGATATTCCTGTTCCAGGATACATCTGTCCTGATGTTTGATCTGATAGACCGCTTCCCCGTCGGAATTGCGGCAGGAAAATGTATC
>JAFOMZ010000223.1 GCA_017421125.1 Solobacterium sp. | reverse complement strand
TGAGATCAACACGGTACTGGTCATCATGGCGGTCATCTACTGGTGCCTCAGCAAAAACGCCGGAACCTATCTGCTGATGGGCTGGAGCGGCAACCGTATCGTCAACGGCTTCCTGAAGGTAACAGCCTGTGCTTACCGTCCCTGGATCAGGGACGCCAGGATCATACCTTACGGCAATTCAATGACAACAGCTACAGGCTACTCGTTCCCCAGCGGGCACAGTATGAACGCTTCATCACTGTATGGGGGAGGAGCAGTCCGCAAGGACTTCTCACCTGTACTGCGCATTGCCTTAGGCATAACTGTTTTCCTGGTCGCCTTCAGCCGTATATTCCTTGGTGTCCATACACCCCAGGATATCCTGATCGGCATCATTGCCGGACTGACTGTCATGCGGGTGACAGTGGAATTGATGAAATGGCTCAAGGATCATCCGGAGAAGGACACGATGATCATGCTGGCGGGTATCGCAGCTGCTTCCCTGGTGGCGGTATATGCGGCGCTCAAGCCGTATCCCATGGACTATGACGCTGCCGGCAAGCTGCTGGTAGACGGGCACAAAATGGCCAACGATACGTTTAAAGGTGTCGGCTGGTGCATCGGCTTCCTGACAGGATGGGTACTGGAAAAACGCTACGTAGGCTTCTCAACGGATGTTCCCATGATGACAAGGATCACCCGCTGCGCGGTCGGACTGCTTGGCTTCTATGTCATCAGTCTGATATGCATGCCCCTGATCAAAAACGTGATCCCCGGTGCAGCCGGCACGGTCGTCTCCTGCTTCCTGCAGATGTTCTATATCGCATACTTGTTCCCGTGGTTCATAAAACGTCTGGATGAACCTGAGCAGGGCGGACAGCATCCGTTCTGAGAGGATATTCAAAACATGAGGGTGGCCTGTCCGCATGACAGCCTGCCCTCATTTTTATGAGAGAGCGGATACGTGGTATCATGTAACAGAAAAGAAGTGACCGGAGCAGAGAATGAAGATGAAACAGTTCAGCAGAATTGCAGCGGTATTCATGCTGGGTATCTGTACAGCAGGATGTGTTTCCGGACAGGAAGCAGCTCCTGTCTCCGACAGCATTCCTCCGGAAACAGCTGCGGCAGAGACTGCGGCAGCGCAGCAGGAACTCAGTGAAGAAGAGATCATCGCATCCGTCATTGACAGCGGAAAAGAACAGACGGTCTGTATCTTTACACCAAACGGAAACAACGGGACAGGGTTTATTCATAACAGGCAGTATGTCATTACAAATGAACATGTCCTGTATGACACGGATGACTTTACGATGCAGGATGTGAATGGCCGGGAATACACAGGAACTGTGATATACAGGGATCCTGCAGATGATATCGCAGTGATCAGGGCGGAAGATATGAACGGCAGTTCCGTCATCTTCGGTGATTCAGATGCCCTGTCTGTCGGTGACACACTGATCTGTATCGGCAATCCCGCGGAAGGAGAACCGTTCAGTTCCTGTACCGGCAGATGCCTGGAGCTGGATGAAGCGCTGGAGCAGAAAATAGACAGGAACCGCAGATTTATCCATGCGGACGCGGATATCGTTTCCGGATATTCCGGAGGCCCGGTATTCAACATGAACGGAGAACTGATCGGATCGAGCACTGCCGCTTATATACTGGATCTGTCCGCATATGAATTTGACCATCTGAGTCTGATCATTCCGATCAGCAGGGTCAGGGAACAGATCGAAACAGCATGTACACAGCAGAAGTAAACAGTATGGAAGGAACAAGAGAACTGAAAACAGAACGTCTTGTGCTGCGCAGATACCGGGTGGAAGATGCGAAGGACCTGTATGAGAAATTCGGAAGCGATCCCGAGATGTACCGTTACTCCGGGTGGAACCCGTATGCCTCGGTACAGATGGCAGAAGAGATTGTACGGGAATTCATCGGGAACTATGAGCATACTTACTTCTATGGCTGGGCGGTCGAATATCAGGGAGAACTGATCGGAACGATCGGTGCTTATGACTATGATGCCGTGAACGATCAGATCGAGACCGGCTACAGCATTGCCCGCAGTTTCTGGGGCAGAGGATTTGCTGCGGAAGCACTGCGGTGTGTGCTCTTATACCTGACGGAACAGGAAGGCATCCATACCGTAACCGCATGGTGCGCTCCCGAAAACACCGGCTCCATGAAGACGATGCTGAAGGCAGGCATGAAACTGACACATACAGAAAAGAACGGCCTGGAAGCGGAAGGGAAAACATACGACAAACTGTATTTCGCTTATCCTGCCGAATAGGAGGATCATATGGGATTGTTTGACATATTGAAAAAGAAACCTGAGAAAGAAGAAAGACCCGTACGGGAACCGGACGTACGGCCGCTCGGCTGGGATGCCATCACTGCAGAGTTTGAACGGGTCTATCCCGGTCAGACGAAACCGAAGCACTATGCAACGATCATTAAATGGATCCTTGGCGGAAATGATCCGCTGGACGGTGTTTCCATCTATGACGGGGGTGACTGCTGGCATTTTGTTTCCTACGGACTGACGGAACTGTACAACAAGGAATCCGATGATCCGGATGTCAGCGGATACGGATATGAGCTGACGCTCAAACTGAAGAAGTATCCGTTTGAAGATGAAGAGGGAGAACTGAAAAACATCATCGGGATCATGCAGATGATCGCAAGGCTCACATTCACCAAGGGAGAGATCTTCCTGCCGTATGAATTTATCTACACCGGGCAGTCACAGGGCATCGACGCACAGCAGAAGTCAAACCTGACCGGATTCATTACGGTATCCGATCCCTCTGTCGAACCGATCGATACGCCAAACGGACATGTGGAATTCCTGGAACTGATCGGCATGACGGATGCCGAACTGAAGACACTGTCTACGGTCGGTACAGTCATGGACATCTATCAAAAGTTAGGTTCCGACCTGACGGACTACCACAGGGCATCCATTGTCTGAGTTCTGCATATCAGGAGCCAAGACGAAGAAAGAAATGAAACAGCTGAATAAGCGTAAGGTAAAAGGTATTTATGAATCTGCTGATACATGATCTGAATGATGAACAATGGCACACAGTCAGCGATGCTTATGAAGGATGGTATATCGTTGCCGCCAACGGTGTAAAACATCCGTGCATCGGCTGTTTTTCCTGCTGGAACAGGGACCCGGGTGTATGCGCAGTCAAGGACGGCTATGAGAATATGGGATATCTGATCCACCATGCCGAAGAGGTGACCGTGATCAGCAGGTATACCTATGGCGGATTCTCAGGCTCAGTCAAGAATATATTCGACAGATGCCTGGGATACGTTCTTCCCCAGTTTGAAGTGATCAACGGAGAGACACACCACATGAAGCGCTATGATGAAGACAAACCGTTTACGTTTATCTTCTATGGCAATGAACTTAACAATGAACAGAAAGGCGCTGCCAAGCGATATGTCCAGGCGGTATGTACCAATATCAGAGGCTATGTCAAGGATGTGGAATTCCGGCAGATTGAGAACTCAGAGGATCATATAGTCAGAACGTTGTCTGAGCCGGTGCGTACTGGCAGGACCGTCCTGCTGAACGGCAGTATGCGCAGTGTGAACGGCAACTCTGCAAAGATCGCGCGGCTGCTCAGAAAACTGATGACAAAAGAGTCAGAGATCATAGACCTGAAGCCGTACCTGAATGATCTGCCTGCGCTGGTGCAGGAGCTGGAAACTGCGGAAACGATCATTCTCTGTCTGCCGCTGTATGTAGACGGGCTTCCCTCACAGGTAATCCGGCTCATGGAAACATTTGAAAAAGACTATACAGGCGGCTCAAAGAGGATCTATGTCTCTGCCAACATGGGACTGTATGAGAGCAGTCAGCTGGCGAATCTGTTCAGTGCCGTCAAGCAATGGTGCTCTGTCATGGGGTTTGCCTATTGCGGGGGACTCGGCGTCAGTGCAGGGGAACTGCTGGGTGTATTGATGGACATTCTGCCGGCATGGCTGGGACCTTCCTCCAAAGCATATCAGGGTATGAAAAAGCTGGTCTCTGCCGTGGAACAGGGAGAGACAGTTACGGACATTTACGCAGAGCCGTTTATGTTCCCGCGCTCCCTGTATATCCGTATCGCCAACACGAACTGGAACAGGACAGCCAGGAAAAACGGCCTGAAACCGAAAGACCTTTACCGCCGGCTGTAGTGCATCCGGCTGAAGAAGTATATGGAGAAGTTATGAAGTTTTATATCGTTGACTGCTTTGCAGAAGAACCGTACCAGGGCAACCAGCTCCTGGTCATCATTGAAGACAGAAAGCTCAGTGATGAAGAACAGCAGAAGATCACCGATGAGATCAATTTTTCGGAAACTGCGTTTATCTGTTCCGGAAAACAGGAGAACGGGGGATATGATGTGACGATCCGCATGCCCGGCATCGGTGTTGCGCCTTTTGCCGGACATCCTACCCTTGGAACGGCATATGTTATTCAGAAGTATATGGAAAACGGAACATCCGACCGGGTGATCCTGAATCTGAAGGTCGGCCAGATCCCCGTGGTCTTCGATGGGAATGTCCTGACCATGTCACAGAAAGCACCTGTATTCGGAGACTGCGTACCGAAAGAGGAGATCGCTCCCGTATTCCATCTGGAACCAGAAGATATCCGGGATGACTATCCGGTCCTGCATGTCAGCACAGGACTGCCTACCGTCGCCGTACCGCTCAGAAGCAGGGAAGCATTGAAAAAAGTACATACCGATCCCGATCTGTTCCGGGCATACTTGAAACAGTACCCGAACCATTTCTGCACGCATTTCTTCTTTGTTGAGACGGGTGACAGGCTTCTGGAAGCCAGATGCATGTCCGAAGACTACCGTGAAGATCCCGCTACAGGAAGCGCCAACGGAGACCTGGCAGGCTACCTGATCGAATACAGGTGGTTTGACAGTGATGACGCATCCTGGACAGTGATCCAGGGAGAAGACATGGGCAGGAAGTCCGTCCTGCAGGTCCATGCCTCACATATCCATGATGAATGGACGATCGAAGTAGGCGGGAAATGCCACATGATCGCTTCAGGAGAATGGGAGATCTGAGTTATACTCAATATCAGGAAAGTTAATCAACAGCCATTGAAGAGGTGAATGAATATGCTGATCAATCCCAACAGTATCACAGTGAATATACTGGTAACGATCATGGTGGTCATGATGATCTTTGTGCTTCCCGCCATAGACAGGCGGGTATGCAGAAAACTGGGGATCGATCTCAGCGGAAAAGTCAGTGAGAACGCGCAGGCAGACCGTCTGCTGAAACTCAGACAGCTGGTGCTTTACCTGATGTTCGGCATCTATATATTCGCGGTGCTTTATCTGACACTGCTTTCCAGAAATGCCGGATCGGATTTCCAGGTCCATGTCGACCTGTTCCAGGATGCGGCAAATTCAGTCAGATCAGATATCGGACTGATGGATATCCTGAAGATCATGTTTACCGAAGGAATCCCCTCAGCGCTGTCCCATATCCGTGTCGTCAGGATCTCCGGCCTGACCCAGGTATATATGAACATCGCACTGCTGGTGCCGATGGGCTACCTTCTGCCGTATATGTTCCGCTGGTTCCGCCAGCGGGTCATGATCCGTCCGGTCATGGCTGCATTCATCACATCCTTCCTGATCGAAAATGTCCAGCTGATAACAAAGCGCGGCCTCTATGACGCAGACGATCTTGTAACGAACACATTCGGCGGATGGATCGGTCAGATGATGTATATCGCCGTGGCATATGTATTGACGCATCCCGACTGGAAGAAAGACCTGAAGCAGTACAGAAGGTGGAAGCACAATGCCAGAAAGGCTGTGCTGTACCCGTTCATGCGGAAGATCAGTGTATCCCGCACAACACTGTACGCGGCAGATGAAACAGCGATCTGGGACTTCTATGTCAAAACACTGGGATTCCGTGTCCGTAAACAGCTGGTACCCGAGAACACAGATGAAACAGCATTTCTTCTGGAAGCTGCCCATACACAGATCGAGATCAGATGCCTGAACCGCAAGGAGGAATTCCCTCCGCAGTATCTGACATTCTCCTGCAGCGATCTCCCGGCGATCCGGAAGCGTCTTCTGGAGCACGGACTGGATGACGGAATCTATGAGACGGATGCATATACCGGAGGGAGGATGCTCAAATTCACCGGACCGGACAATGTAACATTCACCATACTCGATGAGTATGATGCCTGAGTCATATAACGGTAATGGCAGGAAGCACGGAACAGTGCTTTCTGCTTTTGTCACTGCGGCACTACTGCTTCTGCATACAGTGCAGCCGGATATCAGGCAGCCGGAAAAAGATGTATATCTGTGGCACTTTACTTTAAAGAAGATACAATGAAACTGAAAGAACACCTGCAGAACGGTTTTTCCGGTTCTGCTGCAGCAGAAAACGAACATTGTCCAATTGTTGATAACACTGTTTTTGATTTAAAAAGGAGAATCATGATGCTTGTTGAACTGCCGTATGGTGAGACACATCTCACCGCTGAACTTCCCGATGAGCAGGAGATCCATATCCTGGAAGGAAAACTGCAATCATACAGACCGGAGATGAGTGAAGCTGAACTGATACGCTATGCGATGGAACACCCCATCGGAAGTCCCCGGCTTTCCGAACTTGCGGAAGGAAAACAGAACGTCGTCCTGATCTGTTCCGACCATACGCGTCCCGTACCGAGCAGACTGATCATTCCGGAAATGCTCAGAGAGATCCGCAAAGGCAGTCCGGAAGCACAGGTAACTTTGCTGATCGCGACCGGATGTCATCGTTCCATGCTGGATTCAGAACTGATCAGTAAGTTCGGAGAAGAGATCGTCTCAAAGGAAACGATCGTCATCCATGACTGTGAAGATGAAGCACAGCTGGTAAAGATCGGTACGCTTCCTTCCGGAGGGGAACTTGTCATCAACAGACTGGCCGTCGAAGCTGACCTTGTCTGTGCCGAAGGATTCATTGAGCCGCATTTCTTTGCCGGCTTCTCCGGCGGCAGAAAGAGCATCCTGCCCGGGATCGCTTCCCGTACCTGTGTGCACTATAATCACAACGCTGCTTTCATAGATGACCCGCATTCCCGTATGGGCATCCTGGAAGACAATCCGATCCACAGGGATATGCTGTATGCCGCAAAGGCCGCAAAGCTTGCATATATCGTCAATGTCGTGATCGATGAAGAAAAGAGGGTCATCGGCGCGTTTGCCGGCGACAGCAATCATGCACACCTGAAAGGCACAGAGTTTGTAAAGGAACTCATGGGTGCTGACGCAGTACCTTCAGACCTGGTGCTCACCACAAACAACGGATATCCGCTGGATCAGAATGTTTACCAGATGGTGAAGGGGATCTGTACGGCAGAAGCCGCATGCCGGGATGGCGGCGTGATCATTGCGGCAGGCGAATGCCGTGACGGCATCGGCGGAGACAGCTTCTTCCGGACATTCAGGGACTGCAGTGATGTATCGGCACTGCTTGAGGAATTCCGGAATACACCTCCGGAAGAGACCATAACGGATCAGTGGCAGTCACAGATCTTTGCCCGTATCCTGGAGAAGCACAAGGTCATCTTCATCAGCGGGGTCGATGATGCCATCATCAGGGACTTCCATATGATCCCTGCCCATACGATGGCAGAAGCACTTGCCATTGCCGGGGATCTGCTGAAGAAAGAAAAGTATACGATCACCGTGATCCCGCAGGGCATCTCGGTCATACCGTATGTGAAGTAATTACCGGATACCGGAAACAGCATACAAAAAGGGGCGGATTATGATGATCCGACCTTTCGTATACGGTTCTTCAGATATTCAGCAGTA
>JAFOMZ010000222.1 GCA_017421125.1 Solobacterium sp. | reverse complement strand
TGCCGGACTCTGGACAGACGGCAGATATTTCACGCAGGCAGAAAAACAGCTTGCCGGAACATGCGTCACACTGATGCGCATGCGCCAGGAAGGTGTTCCCGAGCCGCTTGATTACGCATCAGACACATTGCCCAAGGGCGGTGTGCTGGGTTTTGACGGCAGTGTCGTTTCGGCACTTGAATCAAAACAACTGTCACAGGCACTGAAGCATAAAAACGGCAGACTGCACACATCAGACGATCTGGCCGGCATCGTATGGGGCGCGGAACGCCCGGCAATGCCGCAGGAAAAACTGTTTGTCCTGGATACGGAGTTTACGGGAGAAAGCGCGCAGGAGAGGATCGCCCGTGTCAGGGAAGCGATGAAACAGGCACATGCGGACGTGCTAGTCCTGACTGCCCTGGAGGATCCCTGCTGGCTGTTCAATATCAGAGGCAATGATATCGCGTGCACACCGGTCGCCTATGCGTTCGCAGTGGTTACCGCAGACAGTGTTTCGTACTACATCGATCCTGTCAAAGTTCCGGAAGAAGTCAGGGCACACCTGGAAGAAGCCGGTGTAAGCATCAAGGATTATCATGCGATCGCAGAAGATCTTTCCGCACTTAGAAACTGCGTGATCTGGACAGACCTTGCGAAACTGAATACCGTCCTGTACAAAGCGCTTGACTCCGGCAACTCCATCCTGAACAGAAAGTCACCCGTACTGCTGTTCCGGGCAGTCAAGAATGAGACAGAGATCAGGAACATCCGGAACGCGCACCTGAAGGACGGTGCAGCCATGGTGAAATTCCTGCGATGGCTCAAGGAAAACGCCAAGAACGGACTGACGGAAGTCAGTGCCCAGAACCGCCTGTATGAACTGCGTGCCGAAGGGGCAGACTATATCGAGCCTTCCTTCCCGACGATCAGCGCATACCAGGCAAACGGCGCCATGATGCACTACAGCGCAAGTGAAGAATCCTATGCGGATATCGAACCCAGAGGCTTCCTCCTGGTCGACTCCGGAGGCACATATAAGGACGGCACGACGGATATTACCAGAACGATCGCCGTCGGGGAACTGACAGATCTGGAAAAGAAATACTACACGATCGTCCTGAAAGGACATCTGGCACTGGCGCGTGCCCGCTTCCTGTACGGGACGACCGGAAATAACCTGGATATCCTGGCAAGAGGTCCGGTCTGGGATATCGATATCGACTACCAGTGCGGAACAGGTCACGGTGTCGGACATGTCCTGAGCGTCCATGAAGGCCCTCACGGCATCCGCTGGGGAATGGGAACACCGGCAAGACCGAACGCCGTTCTGGAAGCCGGCATGATCGTCACAAATGAACCGGGTATCTACCTGCCGGATGAGCTCGGCATCCGTATCGAGAATGAACTGCTCGTCACAAAAGGCACGAAGAACTTCTACGGCCAGTTCATGTATTTCGAAGACCTGACGTACTGCCCGTATGAACGTGACGCGATCGATCCCGCTTATCTCAACGAAACAGAGATCGCGCAGATCAACGCCTATCATCAGATGGTCTATGAAAAGCTTTCCGGCATGCTCGGCGAAGAAGACAGAGCATGGCTTGAAAAAGCCTGCAGGGAGATCGTGAAATGAAACTGATCTCCTGGAATGTCAACGGACTGAGAGCCTGCGCAAAGAAAGGCTTTGCCGATTTCTTTAAAGAAGCAGACGCCGATATCTTCGGACTGCAGGAAACAAAGATGCAGCCGGACCAGCTGGAAGATGACCTGAAGTTTGAAGGCTACCACCTGTATATGAACAGCGCCGAACGCAAAGGCTACAGCGGAACAATCGTTTACACGAAAGAGGAACCGCTGAGCGTCTCCTACGAGATCGAAGGCGATGTGACAAAAGAGGGCAGGGTCATCACACTGGAGTATCCTGAGTTCTGGTTTGTCTGCGCTTATGTGCCCAACTCCAAGGACGGTCTTCTGCGTCTTGATTACCGCATGGAATGGGAAGATATGCTGAGAGCACATCTCACAAAACTCAACGAAACAAAACCTGTCATCTACACGGGCGACCTGAATGTCGCGCATGAAGAGATCGATATCAAAAATCCTGCCGCAAACCGCAGAAATGCAGGCTTTACGGATGAGGAACGCGCCAAGTTCAGCCAGCTCCTCGATTCCGGATTTACCGATACTTACAGGTATCTGTATCCGGACAAAGTCGAGTACTCCTGGTGGAGTTACCGCTTCAATGCACGCAAAAACAACGCGGGATGGAGGATCGACTATTTCGTGGTATCCGACAGTCTGAGAGACGCACTGGAGGACGCAAAGATCCATACGGAGGTGCTCGGAAGCGATCACTGTCCGGTCGAACTTACAGTCAACCTGTAGCATCCTCATGCAATCAGTGTTAGAATTACCGGGATAAAGTATCGGAGGTTTTATGTCAGAGATACAGAAATTGACTGCCGCTCATGAAGAAGAACTGATTCAGAAACTGAGTGAGCTGGTCAGAATCAACAGTGAAGAATCCGAACCGCTGGCTGATGCCCCGTTCGGCGCAGGCCCGAGAGACGCGCTTCTCGCAGCGCTGGCCATGATGGAGAAGGACGGCTTCAGGACCGTCAATCTGGACAACTATGCCGGCTATGCAGAGATGGGCGAGGGTGAACAGGTGATCGGTATTATCGGACATCTAGATATCGTACCGGCAAATGCGTCTGACGGATGGGACACAGATCCGTTTGAACCTGTGATCAAGGACGGCATTATCTACGGACGCGGTGTCGCTGATGACAAAGGTGCGGTCGTGGCAAGCATGATCGCAATGAAGGTACTGCGCGAAATGAACGTACCTCTGAATAAACGCATCCGCCTGATCATGGGAACCAACGAAGAACGCGGTTCCAGATGCCTGGCATATTACGTGGAAAAAGAAGGACATGTCGATCTCGGCTTTACACCCGACGGAGAATTCCCCGGTGTATACGGAGAGAAAGGCATGGTAGCCGGCGTATACCGCAGCAAACATACAAACATCCGGTATATCCAGGGCGGTACAGCAAGAAACGTCGTCTGTCCCAAGTGCACAGTCAGGGTCGACAAGATCAGCTACAGCACAAAGGCACTGACCGACTGGTTCCATAACAACAGCATCCAGTTCTCGATCGAAAACACGGATGAATATGATGAGATCACTGTCATCGGCAACGCTGCGCACGCATCCATGCCGGAGCTTGGCGTCAATGCGATCTCATACCTGATGATGGGCCTCAAGCAGGCAGGCTTCCAGGATCCGTTCGTTGACTTCTACTGCTCGAGATTCGGCCTGTATTATGACGGTACCGGAATGGGCTGCAAGTGCTCCGATGAATACGGCGCGCTGACATGGAACAACGGCGTCATCAGTATGAAGGACGGTGTGATCGAAGGATCCATCGATATCCGCTTCCCGGTAACGATGAGTGCCAGGAACGTTGTCAGACTGATGCAGGACAGCCTGGATCATGAAGGCGGCAGTGTTGAGATCATACACACGGCCGAACCGCTGTTCTTCCCCCAGGATTCCCAGCTGGTGCAGGCACTGTACTCCGCATATACGGAAGTCACAGGCGACACGGAACATGAGCCGATGACGATCGGCGGCGGGACTTACGCAAAGGGCATCCACAACACGATCGCGTTCGGATGCGCGTTCCCCGACAAGGATTACAGGATCCACAACACAAATGAATACTGTCCTGTTGATGAGCTGCTGAAACAGGCAGAGATCTATGTCAGGGCGATCCAGAATCTTCTTGCGATTTAAACCTCAGCCGGACCTCAATGGTTCGGTTTTTATATGCGCGGCATGCTATAATGGACGGCGGTGAGCAATATGAAAAAAACAGCGATTCTGTATGATTTTGATAAAACACTGTGTACAAAGGATATGCAGGAATACAGCCTGATCCCGTCACTCGGATACTCAGAACCGTCTCAGTTCTGGAAGGAAGTCGGGAATCTCAGCAAAGAGAGCCAGATGGACGGCATCAGCGCGTATCTGTACTGGCTTGCCAGAAAATATGAGGAACAGGGCAGACCGCTGCGGCGTGAAGACTTCACGGATGTCGGCAGATCGATCGAGTTTTACCGCGGCGTCGATACATGGTTCAAACGGATCAATGCATACGGCGCTTCCCTTGGACTTGAGATCGAGCATTATGTCATCTCATCCGGAATGGCCGAGATCATCGAAGCGTCCGGGATCGCCGGTGAATTCCGCAGGATCTATGCCTGCCGTTATTATTACGACGAGAATGGCACTGCCAGATGGCCGGCACAGATCATCAACTATACGACCAAGACGCAGTACATCTTCCGCATCAACAAGCAGGTGCTTGATGAATCGGATGATGAAAGCCTGAATGCCTGGGTCCCCCGGGAACAGAGGCCTGTTCCGTTCAGCCGTATGGTCTATATCGCGGATGGCCTGACGGATGTTCCTTGCATGAAACTTGTAAAAGAATACGGCGGAAAATCGATCGTGGTGTATAATCCTGAGAGTGCGAAAGCGGGGATCACGGCAGCCAGGCTGATCCGTGAAAACCGTGCGGATTTCATGTCTGTCGCGGACTACAGGGAATCACGCGATCTTGAAACACTGATGAAGCTGATCCTTGACCATATGGCAGCTGACAGCAGACTCGAAGATCTGGAAGGAAGATACAGATGAGCAATACCAAATCAAAACACAGGAAATCAAAAAAGAAGAGCAGGACATTCAAGCCGCTGCGTCTTCTGTTTCTGATCGCCGTCATGGCGGTCTTCGGATATGGTGTATACAGGGCATCACAGGTGATCATCCCGAAACCTTTTGTCGTCGTGCTTGACCCGGTGCTCGGCGGCGGGGCAAAAGGCCTGGAAGGATATGTCAATGAAGCGGACTACGCCGAACATGTCGTCGGTCTCCTCAATACGAAATTTGAAGAACAGCACAGGATCGAAGCAGTCCTGACCCATACCCCGGACAGGGAGATGTCTGTTGAACAGAGGGCAGCCATGATCAATGAGCTGGACCCGGATCTCGTCCTCAGCATACGCTGCGACTATTCCCCGGATGAAAATGAATCAGGCATGGTGATCTATGCGGATCCCGCCAACAGGACATCCCGCAGGAGCATGGATTTCGCCCAGACGATCGCGGAGCAGTTTGAGAACAGCGAATGGTATCCGTATGAAGTGAAGACCGGCTACATGTATTTCCATGAGATCGGGGACAACAGATATGAACCTCTCTTCAAAGAAGAAAAAGAGAGCGGCATGACGACATGGCCGCTGATGGAACAGACCGACCCGGTCACGGTCATCTGTTCCGCATTGTTCGTCACCAACGAGACCGAATCACAGTTCATGACGACCGAAGAAGCATATGAAAACGCTGCAGACCTGTATATGAAGGCCATCCTGCAGTATGCCGGAGAGAACAGATGAAAGACACAAATCATAACGGCGAGCGGTTTCTCAAAGCATTTGCGTCTATCGAACGCTCACTGAACGAGATGGCAGGATCCACCGTATACAATTCTTTTTCCCGTCTGCTGGCCGTATGTTCTTCCCGCAATACGGTCGTCAGGACGAACCAGGAACGCCTGAGGGAATACGCGGAACTGCGCAACGCCATCGTGCATCAGCGCGATGATGAAGAAGAACTGATTGCGATCCCGACAGACAGCGCGGTATCCGATATCGAACGGATCGCCCGGCTGATCGACCGCAGAAGAACAGCTCTGTACTATGCGACAAAGCCCGTCAGGACCGTCAGCACCGATGATACCGTCACGGATGCCTACCATGCCATGAAGAATCTCGGAACAACAAAGATCCCTGTTTACAGGGATCAGAACTACCAGGGGATCGTAACGATGGAAACGATCGCCGGATGGGCGATCGATGGCGGAAATGAGGAAGTTCTCTGCTTTGATATTCTGGAACGCACGAAAATCGAGCGTGTGGTGTTCCTCAAAAGCAAATCATATCTTGAAGATGTGATCAACATCTATGAATCAGCGATGAAGGAGGGCAGACGCCCGCCTGTCATCATCCTGACAAAAAACGGAAGCAGGAACCAGAGACCGGAAGGTATCATCACGGCCTATGACCTGCCATCCATTTTAGCGGCACTGATCTGACTGTCCCGGATGTCCGGGCAGTTTTTATTTCTGATGCTTGATACTGCTGACCATGCGGCAAAGCGTCTCGATGATATAGCATGCAGGCGCATGGGAGGTCAGATTATCGTTGTCTGCCACGATCAACGGAAGATCGTATGCGATGCATACATCAGCTGCTTTTGCCAGCGGGGAATTCTGGTCGGAGGTCAGGGTGATGACTTTGCAGCCGGAGGTATGATAGTTTCTGACACGTGAAATGATATCTGTCGACTTACCCGAGATCGAGATCAGGAAAATACAGGTATTGTTCGCAATCTTTTCCGAATAATGATCCAGATGCATGTTGTTCGGATCTTCGATACGGAACGAGGTCATGCACTTATAGGAAAATGTAAGCACGCCGTATGCAGCGATGATATTGGATCCTCCGTAACCGGCAAAGATCAGCAGGTCTTTCGAAGCGATCAGGTCCGCAGCGTCCCGCATGCTTTGGACAAATTCCGGAGAAACACAGGTGACGTCGAAAAAATGTCTCAGATCGGACAGTTCATTGCAGGTCAGCCCGGCATATTCCGCTTCGCTTTCACAAACTTCTTTTTTTAACTGGTATTTGAATTCCGAAAAGCCGCTGAAACCGTATTTTCTGCATAAACGGAGGATGCTGGCTGTGGATGTGTTGGCATTTCTGGCAAGCTGACCGATCGTCATTTCGGACGCCTGTTTTGGGTTTTGGATGATATATTTGTAGATATAGAGCTCTGTAGTACTCATTTCAGGCATTTCTCGCAATATCTGCATACAAAAACCCTCCAGGAAAATCATAGCAGTATTTTTCAGGATGTAATCAAGAATTTATTGTTTGTATATCGTGATTCCTGTAAAATTTATACAGAAAAAAAAGGAGATTTCACTATGGGCAAATATTTCGGAACAGACGGGTTCCGCGGGGAAGCCAACGTTGATCTGACATACGAACACGCGGTCAAGATCGGACGGTTTCTCGGCTGGTATTACGGAAAGAGACTGGACC
>JAFOMZ010000221.1 GCA_017421125.1 Solobacterium sp. | reverse complement strand
TATATGAATACGATCGCCATGATGCATTCACTTGAACTTCCTGATATCAAAGTCCTGAACTATCTGAAACATGCAGGAAGATACTGCTCACAGAAAGAGATATCGCAGATGACAGGCGTTCCGCAGACAACGATCCTGGGATCGCTGCAGAAACTGAACCTGAAAGGTTTTGTGACCCTGGATATCCATGGCACAGGTCTGGCAGGTATGTATGTACACAATGAAGAATTGGAAAAAGAATTTGCAGATGCACAGAATGATATGAAGAAACTGTGCGCAAGCGGCATGAATGAACAGGAAGTCAGTGCAGTAGTCCGGGGCATTGCAGCGAACCTGAAGGAACATCTGAAATGAAACTGTCAGATACCGATAAAGAGAAACTGTTTGTCGGTGCTGATGCATGGACAACATATTCCTGCGAAGACCTTCCGTCAGTCCGTGTTTCCGACGGACCCGGAGGACTGCGTATAGAGGCTGTGACCGGACTCGGATTCAACCGCTCACATCCTGCAGTATGTCATCCGACCGCTTCCCTGCTTGCATGTTCCTTTAATCGAGAACTGCTTCATGAACTCGGGGAAATGCTGGCAGAAGAATGCCAGGCACAATCTGTAGACGTACTGTTGGGACCGGGCGTCAACCATAAGAGAAGTCCGTTATGCGGACGCAATTTCGAATACTATTCTGAAGATCCGGTATTGTCCGGTGAACTCGGAGCTGCCTATGTCAATGGACTGCAGGAGAACGGGATCGGTGCTTCTTTAAAACATTTTGCGGGCAATTCACGTGAAAAAGGCAGGCTCATCAGTGACAGTCTCATTGATGAAAGGGCACTGCGTGAGATCTACCTGAAGCAGTTTGAAACAGTAGTCCGCAAAGCGCAGCCGTGGACGATCATGGCTGCATACAATAAACTGAACGGGGTCTACTGTACACAGAATAAAAAGCTCCTGAAAGAAACAGCCCGAAATGAATGGGGCTTTGACGGTGTGTTTGTCTCTGATTGGGGAGCTGTTTCCGATCCGGTCAGCAGTTTGAAAGGCGGTCTGAACCTGGAAATGCCCGGGGGAGATCACGGAACGTCACAGCTGCTGGATGAAGCGGTGAAAGACGGAACGCTCACAGAAGAGGAACTGGATGAATCTACAGGATATATGCTGAACCTGGTGCAGAAGACCGGTTATGCCGGCAGGCACAGGTTTGACCTGGACAAGCATCTGGACTTTGCCCAAAAGGCTGCGGAACAGTCTGCTGTCCTGCTTGAAAATAACGGGATCCTGCCGCTTGGCAAAGAGCAGAAGATCGCCTTGATCGGTGCCTTTGCAAAGAAACCGAGATATCAGGGTGCAGGTTCATCACAGGTAAATGCTGTTCGAACAGATAACCTGTTTGATGTCATGGATGAATCAGGTATCCGCTTTACTTACGCAGCGGGATATGACGCATCCGTAGATGAGATAAGTCCCGGCATGATCGAGGAGGCCGTACATCTTGCGCAGAACAGTGACTGTGCTGTGATCGTTGCCGGACTTCCTGAACGTGATGAAGCGGAAGGGTATGACAGAAGGCATCTGGACCTTCCGAAGAACCAGAATGAACTGATCAGAGCTGTCTGTGAAGTACAGAAGAACACAGTCGTTATCCTGCAGTGCGGTGCGCCGGTGATCCTGCCGTGGCGCAAACAGGTCGGTGCGGTACTCTGCATGTATCTGTCCGGATCACGCGGTTCCCATGCGGCCTTTGACCTGCTGTACGGGGATGCATGTCCATGCGGACATCTGGCTGAAACATGGCCGCTCAGTCTGGAGGATACGCCGGCATACAATTATTTTGATGACGATGTACTGTTTGTACAGTACCGGGAATCGATCTTCACCGGATACAGGTATTATGATTCTTACCATATTCCTGTGGCTTATCCGTTCGGATACGGATTGTCCTATACATCATTTGAATACAGAAATCTCAGGCTGCAGGAAACGGAAGAGTCAGTCAAAGTGCTGCTGGAAGTACAGAATACGGGCAGCCGCAAAGGCAGAGCAGTCGTTCAGATCTATACGGGAATGACAGATTCACGGATCTGCAGGGCAGATCATGAACTGAAGGATTTCATGTCAGTTGAACTCGAGGCGGGAGAGTGCAGGACTGCTGCGTTTGAGATCCCCAAAGAGTCCTTGAAATTCTATGACGCCGTCAGGAACGAATGGCTGCTGGAAGATGGAACCTACAGGTTCATGGTCGGTGACTGTGCGGATCATATGATCCTGGAAGAGGAACTGATCCTGGAAGGGGAAACAGATGTTCATGCGCGGCTGGAAAAGGAATACCTGAAAGTCGGTGATACAGGACTCCAGGTAACACGCGAGGACTTTGAAACTGTATACGGAAAAGAGATTCCTGAAGATGTGGAACTCTTCCCGTTTACGAGGGATACAGCGATAGCCGACCTGGAAGATACCCGTATCGGAAGGCTCATCCACAGAAGTGTCAGACGTCTGCTGGATAGAGGGATCGTCCATGATGTAGAAGAATCCATGATCTGGGAAGCACCGATCAGGATGATGCTGATGGGATCGAAGAGATTTACATGGCACACCGTAGACGGTGTGGTCGAGACACTGAACGGTCATCCGGTCAGAGGGATCCGCAGGATCATGAAAAGCCTGAAAGAAAAATAAAAATTGTCTGCAGATCTGATGGCCTGCAGACAGTTTTTTTAGTATCCTAGTTTTCTGTCAACGATATGCACAGGAGGCTTGCCCTGTGATACCAGTGTCAGGTTATTTGTGATTACTTTCAGCAGTGTTCCTCTGATGATGTTGGAGAATGATCCTCCGCTGATATGAGGCGTGATGTGGATACGTTCCGTATTCCACAGCGGATGGTTGAGCGGGAGCGGTTCGGGATCCGTGACATCAAGGTATACTGCTCTGAACCAGCCTTCATTCACAACTTTGAGAAGTGCTTCCGTATCGATTGCCGTGCCTCTGCCGACATTGATCAGTACAGCATCTTTCTTGATCATTCTGAGCCGTGCTTCATTGAACATCTTTGTTGTTTCAGGTGTTTCAGGCAAGGACAGAGCGATCGTATCACACTCAGGAAGGATCTTTTCCAGATCGGTGAACGCATACAGTTCTTTTACAAAGTCAGGTTTGTCATGAACGGTTCTTCTGACTCCGTAGCATTCAGCACCAAGAAGATCCATTTTGCGGAGGAATTCCGTACCGATGGAACCCATACCGACAGACAGGACTTTACTGCCGCTGATCAGTGTCGGTTCACCATAACGTTTCCATGAACGCTCTTTCTGAAGATCATGATATTCAGGGAAGAACTTGGCTGCCGAGAAAGCGCATGCCAGCATGTATTCCGAGATCGCTTCACCAAATACATCATATGCGTTTGTCAGCATGATCTCCTGATCGATGTCTTTGTATGTATCAGCTCCTGCAGAGATCAGCTGAAGCCATTTTACGTTGGGGAACCCGGCAACTACATCTTTGGCCGGATTTCCGATGACGATTTCTGTCTGCTCAATAATTTCCTGGGGAATATTCCAGTTTTCCGCAAAAGTAAACTGATACCCGGGAATCTGAACCAGCTGTTCTTTTTCTGCATCCCGCAGTTTCATGACCATTAATACGTTTTTCATGCAAAAACCTCCGCGCTCATTTTACCCCAATTATGCAATATGCTCTATAATAATAATCAGATACATACAGGAAGGTATTTTGGTTATGTTTAAAAATGTAAAATGGTCTGCTCTCATAACAGCAATCCTTTACACGGTTGCCGGAGTGCTTTTGTTTATTTATCCGCAGATGAGCGAAAACCTGATCTGTGATGTTTCCGGCATCGCAGTCATCGTGCTTGGACTGATCCACATCACTTCATACTTTATGATGGACCTGAACGAATCCCTGTACCGCAATGATTTCGTGGAAGGTGTCATTATCGTACTTGTCGGTATTCTGGTTATCTATCAGAAGATCGTGTTCCAGCAGCTGGTTCCGTATGTGCTTGCGATCGTCATCATTGCCAGCGGTATCATGAAGCTTCAGGACGGCATCGATGCGCACAGGATCGGCTTCCCCAGCGGATATATTTATCTGATCCTGGCATCGATCTCGATCATCTTCGGTCTTGTAGTGATGTTCAACCTGATACCGGGCGGCAAACTGATCTATCAGGTACTTGGTGCCGGACTGGCTTACAGCGGTGTTACGGATCTGTTCAGCGCGATCTATCTGTCAGGACGGATCAAAAAGTTCCGTGATAAAAAAGAAAATCCCGAACCTGAGGAAGAACCTCTGCTCGAGACTGAACCTGAGCCTGTGCTGATCCCGGAAACGACTGAACAGCCTGAACAGCCCGAACAGCCGGCAATGAATTTTGATCCGGATACAGGAGAACCGCTCGGCAAACCTGAGGAATAACGATCAGACAGCTATCGAAGCTGTCTTTTCTTTGTCCATGGGCTGAGATGGAAATACAGCGAGGCGACGATGCCGGCAAGGGAAAATGCCAGAGCACTTGAAAGATAGATGATATGGATATCAAAGCTGATCCTGAGACCTATTGTCACAAAGAAGTATTTTGCAACGCATTGACACAGAACAGCGATGATCATCGGGATCTTGACGTTGCCGGCACCTCTGCAGCATCCATTGTAGATATGTGACCAGGTCAGAGGGACATAGCTGAATACGGTGAATCTTGTCATAGCGGCACCATATCTGACGACATCCGGATTCGTATCAAACAATGCGATGAACCGCTCGGCAAAAACAAATACAAACGAAGCGCAGATGATGGTGATGACCGTAGCGATCCGGTTGCACAGCTTTATGCCGTTTTTGACACGGGTATATTTTTTTGCGCCTAAATTCTGCCCGACAAAGTTTGTTCCGATCGTGGAAATGCTCTGCATCGGGATCTGCACCCAGGTCGAGACCTTATTGGCAACCCCGATGCCGGCGATCGCAGCGACCGGGAACAGGTTGACATACGCCTGAACGACCAGGTTGGACAGTGATATCAGCATATTCTGCACGGCAGCCGGAATCCCCAGTTCAGCCAGACGCCTGACAGTCTCTGCATCGATCTCGAGGCGTTTCAGGTCAAACCTCAGATCGGGATCGATCCGCTGCAGAGCCCTCACAGCAAGCACATCTACGATGAGCTGTGAAATGACCGTTGCCAGTGCCGGTCCGCTGACTCCCATGTGCAGCACTCTGACAAAGATGACACCGAGGATAATATTGATCACACACGAAGTCATCAGATAATACAAAGGGTGCTTCGAGTCACCGAGGGAGCGCATGATAAAGAAAATAACATTATAGATAAACAGCGGCAGATACCCAAGCATGAATACACGGAGATAGATCTCTGCTTCCCGGTAGATCACTTCATTGACATTGCTGAGATTCATCATCCATGGCGTGAAGATCTCGCCTGCGGCCGTGAAAGACACTCCAAGCAGAAAAGAAACGATCAGACTCGTCTGGATCACCATACGGACTTTTCCCTTCTCGCCGGCTCCGTAATAATTGGAGACCAGGATCCCGCTGGCTGTGGAAACACCGTAAAAGAAGAAATTGGCGATCAATGTAATGGACTGTGTGGAACTGACTGCCGACAATGCATTTGTATTGATATAGTTCCCTACGATCATTGAGTTGGTCAGATTGTAGACCTGCTGAAAAATGTTAGCCAGCATGATCGGCCATACAAACAGCATCAGCTGATGTGTGATATCTCCCTCTGTGAGATTGATGGATTTAGATTTTGCAGACATAGATACCCCTTATGCTTGCTGTCCAGCATCTGTCAGTTTCCTGATCCAGTCGGATCCTCTCAGTCGGTTTACGCCCCAGATCGCCTTGAAAAGGTTGCCGCTGCGCAGAATGATATACAGGATCGGGGCAGGCCACTTCAGGACAAATGCGGCCAGGATCCCGAAGGGGATCGTAATGAGCCAGTTGGAGATCATATCAACTATGAACAGCCGTCTTGTATCTCCGCCGGCCCTGATGACGCCGTTGTTTACGGTAGAGCTTATTACCAGGAACAGCACGGTTATGGATGCTGCCCAGCCCATCTGCCTGGTCAGGATCTGTGTTTCTTCAGATATCGTATAGAACTTCATCAGTATGGGAAGGATCACCTGGATCAGTCCGGAACAGATGAACGCGAAGACCAGCGCAGTCCTGACATAACGCCAGCTGTCCTTATGCACTTCATCCAGATCTCCCGCACCGATATCGTTGCCGATGATGATCGAAGCGGAATTGGACATGCCGCCCCCGAACGCATTCGGGATCATCCATGCCATGTGCACGATCTGCTGGGCAGCCATATAGTATTTGGATACTCTTCCGGTGATCATCGTCTGGGAAGAATTCAGCAGGTTCTGCATAAAGCTCATGCCGAGGATCGGGAGTGTAACGGTCCAGTATTTTAAGTGGAGTTCCTTCGTGACAAAGGGGTTGAAATCCGTCAATTTGAAACGGATCTTCTTTTCGATCATCAGCAGATACACAACGCTGATCAGCGCTTCGATACCGCGCGCAACAGCTGTACCAAGGGCGGCTCCGGCAACACCCATAGCCGGAAAACCGAGATGTCCGAAAATGAATACCCAGTTGAAGAAAACGTTGAAAATGCAGGAAAGGATGGAATTGATCAGGCCGATCCGTACTTCCCGTACAGACTGCAGGATGATGACGATCGTCTGGGATACTGCCAGGAAAAGAAAACCGTACCTGACATGGAGCAGATATGCGCTTCCCGGTGCTACCAGCTCGGGAATATTACTGTAAATGCGGATGATCTGTTCTGAAAACAGCGATGTAAGCGTATAAAAGACCAGGGCGGCAGTCAGTGAATATGTCATTGCGAGGGAAAAGAGCTTTTTGATCCTTGACCGGTCTCCCGCTCCCCAGTCCTGGGCGCAGATGATCATTGCACCGCTGGAAATACCCAGGATGACTGCATCAAGAAACCAGAGATACGTATTGCATATACCGACGGCAGACATGGCATTTTCACCAAGCCTGCCTACCATAATGTTATCGATCAGTGATACGGTCAGATTGATCACACGCTGCACAGCCAGCGGAAGGGACAGCGAAAAGACTGTATAAATGAATTGTTTATAGGTTTTCTTTCCGATCTGAGTCATAACATTTCCCAATTGTATTGTATGGCACCCTGAAAACATCTCTACGGCAAAAAACAGTTTATAAATGATACCTTTGCAGACTTAAAATAAAAACAGCATGTTCTGTATTATAATCAATATGAAAGCGGGGTAATGATGATGGCTGAAACAATAGCGGATTATCTTGGCGAGCTGGAAATTGCCTTGATCGAATTAAAAGCCTCAGAACGTGAGGATGCGCTTGATGACGTATATGCATTGATCACGGAGATGAGGGAAGCCGGAGACAGTGACCGCATGATCGTCAGAAAACTCGGACCGGTCAAAAGGCTGGCGCGTGACTATCTGAGGAAGTACGGAAAAGGGAGTTCGCTGAGTAAGATCACGGAGAACTTCGGTTCATTTCTGACACAGTCAAATGTGAAATCTGCACCTGTGCAGAAACAGTATGAGTATTATCTCCGTTTCTATGACAGAGGAAAATTCAAGGTCGGGCTTCAGGATCTCAGACCTCTCGGCAAGCTTGAAACATATGATGCAGATATATACAGACTGTATTCCCCTATGTCCGAATATGAGATCGTAAGGTTTCTGCAGCGGCTGGGACTGAATGATCGTGAGTATGAACTGGTAAATCCAAGAACAGGAGAGAGTTTCTAATGAAATATCCGATGGTTGATATGATGTCTGACAGGGAACTGTTGGAAGAACTGGTCAGTGAATCAAGAAAATCTGCGAGAAGACAGAAGATTATTATCTTCATTCTGCTCGCTGCGATCGCGGCTGTTGTGATCCTGGCAATGATCTATGTGCCGAAGATCATGGCAGAAGCTGAACATTATTCAGAAATGTTCAACAAAATGAATGACAAAGTCGGAGAATTCGAAAAGATGGTGGATAAACTGCCTACCAGTGAAGAAGCACTGAACATGATCGTCGAAAAACTGATGGAAAACATCAAGCGCATGCTGAATCCTTTCGGATGAGCATCTGCGGCATAAAAACTGCTGATGAAGAAGGTTTCCTGAAAACAGGACCTTCTTTTTATGTAAACTGCTGAGAATTGTTAAGTTTTCTTCCATGCATGAACGATTATTCAAATTATAAAAAAGCTGAACTATAATAAGAGTAATCAGTTGAGTTGGAGGTATTTTATGAATTGTCCTAATTGCGGAAGTGCTGTAGAAGCAGGCGCGAAATTCTGTTCAGTATGCGGCACAAAACTGATCGAAGATACACCGGCTGTTTCAGTCAGTCCGGCTGCACCGGAAATTGAGATCCCTCAGCCGAAAGCACCGAAAAAGAAAGAGATCGAACTTGTTCTTCCCGGACATGAAATGTATGAAGAAATTGAGGAGGAAGAAGAGGATCTTTCGGATATCCTTTCACCGAACAAAGGGCTGGAAACACATGGCAACATGCAGGCTCAGACAGAGCCTCAGATCGAGCTTGTTCTGCCCAGTGAGTCACCTCAGCAGATGCAGGCAAGACTGGAGCTTGAGCGTGAACTGAAAGAGCGCAGAAAGAAGCAGGAACAGGAAGAACTGCGCAAAAAGATGGAAGCTGAAGAGCTCCAGAAAAAACAGGAACAGGAAGATCTCAAAAAGAAGGAGATCCAGGATGAAATGAAGCGCCGTGAGCTCAGAAAGCAGAGAGAAGCGGAAATGAGCGGTACTGCGCAGAAGACAGAACGTCCTGCAGCCGCCCAGCAGCCTGCCCAGGCCAATCCTGAAGGTATATGGGGAGTCATTGCATATTTCTTCTGGCTCGGATTGATTGCTTCTTTCATCAAGGAGAGATCAACAGGCAGCCAGTTCCTGAAGACACATGTCAACAATGCATTCTATCTCAACGTG
>JAFOMZ010000220.1 GCA_017421125.1 Solobacterium sp. | reverse complement strand
GACGATCCGGCAAATTCAATGATCCGGAGAAAAAAAAGAGAACCGCATTCAGCAGTTCTCTCATTGAGTATCTTTCCGATGGATCATTCCTGTGAGCTGTCTTTCTTGATAAAGACTTCTCTGGGTTTGGATCCCTGTGCGGGACCGATCACACCTTTCTGTTCCAGCAGATCGATCATTCTTGCAGCACGGTTGTAGCCGATGCCGAATCTTCTCTGCAGGAGTGATGTGGATGCTTTCTGTGCATCGATGACATAAGCTTTGATCTCTTCATAGAGCGGATCGGCATCAGCGCCGACAACAGCAATATCCTCGCCGCCTTCCACTCCTTCCAGGAGAACAAACGCGTCATCATACATCGGTACTGTCTGGCTTGAAACGAAGTCTGTGATCCTATGGACTTCATCATCCGTTACAAACACACCCTGTACACGGGTGGCTGCAGACTGTCCGATCGGCATATACAGCATATCGCCGTTTCCGAGCAGACGCTCCGCTCCGACATGGTCCAGGATCGTTCTGGAGTCGATTCCGCTGGATACGGAGAACGCGATACGGCTTGGGATATTTGCTTTGATGATGCCTGTGATGACATCCGTGGAAGGTCTCTGGGTCGCGACGATCAGATGGATACCGGCAGCTCTTGCAAGCTGGGTGATCCTCTGGATGCTGCCTTCAACTTCTTTTCCGGCAACAGCCATCAGGTCGGCCAACTCATCGATAATGACGACGATATAAGGCATGAACTGATAATCGGGCTGGGCAGGTGTATTTCCGTTGTTGATGGAACCATCCTTCACCTTTTCGTTGTAGACCTGGATATTTCTGACACCGCATTTGCTGAAGATGTCATAGCGTTCTTCCATGATCCTGACGATGACCTTCAGGGCATTGTTGGCCTTGGAAGGATCGTTGATGACCGGACCGATCAGATGCGGGATCTTGTGATACGGCGTGAATTCGACCTTCTTCGGGTCGATCAGCAGCATCTTCACTTCATCCGGTTTTGTCCGCATGAGGAGCGAAGTGATGATGGAGTTCATACATACGCTCTTTCCCGATCCGGTAGCACCTGCGATCAGGAGATGCGGCATCTTGTCGAGACGGCATGTCACGCAGTTGCCAAGCAGGTCTTTGCCGAGAATGAACAGCAGCGGCTGATTCTTGTCCTTTTCCGGGATCATCTGAATGAGCTCCTTCATCTTGACAGGGATCGGCTGGACGTTCGGTACTTCAACACCCACGGCATTATGACCGGGGATCGGTGCTTCAATACGGATATCGCGGACAGCCAGCTGCATCTTGACATCATCTGTCAGATTCAGGATCTTGCTGACCTTGACATTGGATTCCGGACGGATCTCAAACTTTGTGACCGCCGGTCCGATATGTGTTTCAAGCAGTCTTGCTTCAATATCGAAGTTTCTCAGCACCTGGATCAGCAGTTCGCCTTTCTCCTGTGCTGCCTCGACATTGGGATCATCCTTCGGCTTGACCGGGATCGGATCCAGCAGGTTCATCTTCGGAAGCTGATACGGCTTGTTGGATCTCCTTGCCGGTGTTTGCTGAACAGGTGTCTGTACAGCCGGTGCCGGTGCAGGCTGCTGTACTGCGGGCTGCGGTACAACAGGCTCCGGTTCAGGTTCCGGCACGTACACCGGAGGCGGCGCAATGACCGGTTCTTCATCCAGGGTGATCTCCTGTCTGGGTACCTGCGGCCTGTCATTCCTGTCGACCAGATCGTCGATGCTCAGGAAGATCGATTTTGTCTCTTCGATCGGCTTACTCTTGACAGGTACCATGTCTTCCGTGGATGGTTCATAATCATCGATACGGAAACCGAGCTGGCGTACAGGCTCCGGTTCCGGTTTTGTCTTTTCGGGGATCAGATACTGCTTCGGTGCAGGTTCTTCTTCCTCCTCTTCTTCATCGTCATCATCTGCGTCTTCCATGAAGAACCAGTTGATGAATCTCATGAAGATATTCGGCTGTTTCTGTTCCGGCTCGGATGATGTCTCAGCCGGTTCCTCATAATCCTCTTCATCGCCATCGTCATCTTCGAGCGGTCTGGTGAAGTATTCCTTGATCGTTCCGAATGCCTGTTTATAGGTCTCAAGGCTGACCAGCAGCAATGCAGCGATAATGAAGAGCACAATGATCACGACGACCGTTCCTGCCCTTCCCAGCAGCATTGTTGTCAGGGACAGCAAAAGTGCACCAATCACACCGCCTCCGGTGTTTTCAGGTGCTTCTGTAAAATACTGCCTCAGATCTTCTGTATATGATTTCCAGATATCCCATCCGCGCAGTTCCTGCGGTGTGTCCACCATGGAACATATCAGCATAAACGCTGCAAGGATCAGTACGACCGCCCATGGGTTCCGGCTGTTGGTGATGCCGCTCCTTCCGTTGATGATCAGTACCGCGATCTGAATCAGAATCACGCCCATCACGATGAAATAGAAACGGCCGAAGAGAAATCTCTGCGCATTGTTCAGAACAACGCCGACCACACCCATGCGCATATATGCGACAAGGGTGACAGCGCTGATCAGAACGATCAGGATATATCTCCTCAGTTCCGCTTCCTGGGCTTTTTTCTGAGCCGCCAGCCTTCTCTGCTGAGCAGACTTACTGCGTGAATTTGATCTGGTTGTTTTTTTAGCTGCCACAGTTCCTCACATTCTAATCTGTTGTATTGATTTCCACGATTGCCGGCAGGATCATCGGATGCTTGCCGGTCTCTTTCAGAACATACCTGCTGATCTTTTCTCTTGCCTCAGCACGGCACTGCAGGTTGTCATAACGATCCGCTTCTACAGCTTCATCGATCGTGCGCTCCATGATATTGCCGATCTCCTTAATAATATAATCGGCATCTTTCAGGTAGATCACGCCGCGTGACTGTACGTCAGGTCCGCCAATGATCTCTTTGGTCATATGGTTGATCACGATGCCGACTACGATCGCGCCGTCAGTCGAGAGCAGTTCACGGTCTTTCAGGACCATACCTGAAGCGTCAAGGGAATCGTTGCCGTCTACCAGTATATCGCCTACAGGCACAGAATCATACCCGCGTTTCAGCTGGCCGTTTTCGATCGTTGCGACCTGTCCGTTGTCAAGCACGATAATGTTGTTTGCCGGATATCCCATATCGAGTGCGATATTCGCATTGGATATCAGTTGTCTGTATTCACCTTTAACAGGGATATAGTACTGCGGATTGAGCAGATAGATCATCATCTTCAGGTCTTCGATGGACGCGTGCATTGAGAATGTACGCTTGGAATCGATCCCGTGTACCCGGGATGTTTCCTTGTACATTTCATCTTCCATACCTGCCGCGCCGCGTTCGGTACCCGGCACTGCAGGTGAAGCGATGATGACAGTATCCGTTGGTCTCAGCTGGACGATGTCGTCTTCCTTTGTCACGATCTTATGGACCTTACGGAAGATACTGGATCCGTCGCCTGCAATGATCAGCAGAATGTTTTCCGCATCATTTGAGAAGTTCTGCGGAACGATATCCAGGCCTGCCGGGATCCTGTAGTATCCCAGGGCAGCCATATCTTTCATCAGGTTGCGCAGTTCCTCATCATAGATCATGACCTTGCGGTTGTATTTATTTGCCAGTTCTACCAGTTCGATGACACGGTAGAGGTTGCTGTTGTAGCAGCTGACAATGATCCTGTTCTTTGTTTCTTCGAAATACGGTTCGATCAGACGGGTGATCCTGTGATTGGGAGCGCTGTGTCCCTCACGGGTCGAGCCGACTGATTCGGTCATCAGGGCAAGGACGCCCTTTGATCCAAGATCCGTGACATCAAGCAGGTCAAACCTGAATGCTTCGCTCTTGATATCGTAGTCGACGATGAACTCACTGGTATAGACGACATAACCGTCTTCCGTACGGATCGCAACACCGAATCCATCTGCGATGGACTGCGTGGTTCCGAATGTGCGGATCTCGGTCTTTCCGATCTTGAACGTTGAGTTCCTTCTGATCCTGTGTATATTCAGATCCTTCAGACCTGCTTCCTTCGCCTTCCGCTCGAACATCCTGGCTGTCAGAGGTGTCATATATACAGGAAGATTGATCTCCTTCAACAGGTTGCACAACGCGCCGATCACATCTTCATGACCGTGCGTGATAAAGACACCTTTGACCTGATCTGCGTGTTCCGACAGATACTGGAAATCAGGGACTATTTTCTGGATACCGAGCTGATCTGCTTCAGGATACCGCAGGCCGCATTCAATCGCATAGATATCGTCGTCATTTTCAACAATGAACATATTCTTGCCGTCTTCATCAAGACCGCCAAGCGCAAAAATCCTTACTTTACTCATGTGATTATCCTCCAGTCTTCGGCTGATTCGTTTCCTATATTATACGTTAAATCTCCTTATTCTCCAAATGGCCGGACACTGCTTCACCGTCCAGTGTATAACTTTTTGCTCCGGTAATGAGCACGTCGTAGATTTCTCCTTCTTTCAGGTCATGTCCGGCGAAATTCACCAGTTTGTTTTCTTCACTGTATCCGGAGAATACATCCGTACGTTTGCGGGAAGGTCCTTCACACAGTATCTTCAATGTCCTTCCGACATATGCGTCGTTATTCTTTTTTGCATACAGGCCGATCCTGTCATTCAGCATCTGCAGACGCTCTTTTTTGACATCCTGGCTCAGATGATCTTCGAATTTCGCAGCCGGTGTTCCTTCCCTGGCACTGAAGATAAAGGTAAACGCGGAATCGAACTGACAGTAGTCCACAAGGTCAAGTGTTTCTTGGAACTGTTCGTCCGTTTCGCCGGGGAATCCGACGATCAGATCTGTCGTGAACGTGATGTCGGGGATCCTTGCCTTCATCTCATCTACAAGGTGCCTGTAATCAGCACTTGTATAGCCGCGGTTCATCCTGCGCAGCACCTCATCACTGCCGCTCTGCACAGGCAGGTGGAGCGACTTCATGACGGAAGGATACTTCTGCATCGCTTCGATCGTCGTGATGCTGTAGTCACGGGGATGACTCGTATAGAAGCGGATACGGTCGATGCCGGTCTCAGCACAGGCTTCCAGGAGCTTTGTAAAACCGTCTTCCATACCGAGATCTTTTCCATAGGCATTGACGTTCTGGCCGAGCAGCTGTATTTCCCTGCCGCCCTGTTCTTTGAACGTGCGGATCTCCCGCAGGATATCTTCCATGCGGCGGGAACGCTGTTTGCCTCTCGTATACGGTACGATGCAGTAAGTGCAGAACTTATCGCATCCGTACATAATATTGACAAATGCTTTGTAGGGCTTGATACGCCTTGAAGGCAGACCTTCAATGATCTTGCCCTCTTCGGAATAGACAGCGATCCTGCGTTCACCTTTCATAACAGCTTCCAGCAGTTCCGGCAGTTCATGCAGGTTATGTGTACCGAACACCAGGTCGACCTGGGGGTATTTCTCGATCAGATCACGGACGATCCCTTCCTCCTGGGCCATACAGCCGCATACAGCAAAGATCTTTTCCGGATGTTTTGTTTTCAAAGGCTTGAGATTGCCGATCTCTCCGAGTACATGGTCTTCCGCAGCCTTGCGGATCGCGCATGTATTGAAGATCAGCAGATCAGCATCCTCCTCGCTGTTGGCGGGATGGAAATGCATTTCTTCCAGCAGTCCGCTGATCGTCTCTCCGTCACGTACATTTGCCTGGCAGCCGTATGTACGGACATAGTAGGAGCGTCCTTCACCAAGATCAGAGAGATGCTGCGGCATTTCAAAATCCAGGTGTTCTGCGATCGCCTTCAGATTTCTTCTGCCGGCACTTTTCTGGTCGGGCAGATTTACTATACTCTTCTTCATAGACAAATATTATGCCATAACAACACTTGAAAAGAAATTAAAAAAACCGGGCGCCCGGTTTTTTTTGCAGATCTTGTTAGTCCAGTGAAATAGCTTCAACAGGGCATGTACCAACACAAGTACCGCAGCTGATGCAGAGGTCTCCGTCACACTGTGACTTTCCCTCATCATCGAGAGAGAGAGCTTCAACCGGGCAAACACCTGTGCAAGCACCACATCCGATGCAAAGATCCTTATCAATTGTTACTGGCATGTAATTACACTCCTTCCCGCTATTATTTTAGCATTGTGATCCCCGACATTCAATCCTGTCAATGCCAACGTTTATTAAGAAACATATGTGATATTTTGTAAAAACCGACTGTCTGATCATCATTCATCCCCCTCCTGTCAGTTCCGCAGTTCCCCCATATCCCGGAAAATCAGGCTGTCAGTATGCATATCCGCTGTTTTATAATGACTTTATGAAGAAAACATACCGGATCCTTCTGCGTACAGCAGCGTTGTGTCTGATCATTCTGCTTGGTCTTTATCTGGCGAAGAGGCTGGATCTGTACCATCCCGAGTATCCCGGCACATTCGCATATGAAGAAGTACCTGAATACAGCAATGAACCGTATACGGTGATCAATAACGGAATCCCCTTTTTCACGGATGAAGAACTGGACAGCGGACCTTTTGAGTTCTACAGCGAACTGGACAGCCTGAACCGCTGCGGATACGCGTTTGCCCTTGTGTCCAGGGATACCATGCCGAAGGAAGAACGCGGTGAGATCAGGGATGTCATTCCCAGCGGATGGCAATGGGATAAGTATGATTTCATTCAGTATGAATATCTGTACAACCGCTGTCACCTGATCGCATATGCCCTGACCGGTGAAAATGCGAATCCGAAGAACCTGATCACCGGTACAAGATATCTCAACTATATGGGAATGCGGAACTATGAAGGCATGATCGCTTCCTATATCTACCGGACTGGCAATCCTGTCCTGTACCGTGTCACCCCGGTATTCGTCGGGACCGAACTTGTTGCCAGAGGTGTCCTGCTGGAAGCACAGTCAACGGAAGACGATGGTCTGCGCTTCTGTGTCTATTGCTATAACGTACAGCCCGGTGTCGTCATCAATTATCAGACCGGTGAATCACAGGCTGAACTGAGCCAGGTCCATTAACTCACTGAACAGCATGTCCGCAAAGGACATGTTTTTCTTATTGGAAACAGTTGTCGGTATATTCGTACTTTTCAGGAAAATACTATATAATCCTTAGTATTATGGAGGAACCACCATGAGCGGAACGATCAGCCGAAATTATCCAATGAAAGAACTGTTCTCCAGATTTGCGCCATATCTGCTGAAATATAAAGGTATGCTTGCCCTGGACCTGCTGTGCGCGTCTCTGACGACACTGTGTGATATCACCCTGCCGAGGATCATGAGCAGATTGACCAACACTGCCATGCTCGACCCGGCAGCCCTGACTGTCACAATGGTCAGAAACATGGCGCTGCTGTACTTTGCCCTGCGGATCATTGACGCAGCCGCCTATTTCTATATGTGTTCGCACGGTCATATCATGGGTGTCTATATTGAAACAGACATGCGTACCGATGCCTTTGCCCATCTGGAGCGGCTTGGCGGCACCTATTATTCCAACACCAAGATCGGACAGATCATGGGCAGGATCACCAGCGACCTGTTTGATGTAACGGAATTTGCCCATCACTGTCCGGAGGAATTCTTCATAGCGGCAATCAAGATCATCGTTTCATTCGCGATCCTGTGCCAGGCAAGCGTTCTTCTTACAGTGATCGTATTCGCCTGTGTCCCGTTCATGTTTATCGTATCGGTCCATATGAACATGCGATTGAAAAAGGCCTCCAAGGCTCAGCGTGTGCAGATCGGTGAGCTGAATGCCCGTGTCGAAGACAGCCTGCTGGGTGAGCGTGTCGTCAAGGCATTTACGGCAGAAGAATCCGAGATCAGAAAGTTCAACGAAGACAATATCCGCTTCAAACAGATCAAAACAAGCCGCTATTATGCAATGGCAGCCTTCAATATGTCCACCCGCCTGTTTGACGGTCTGATGTACCTGTGCGTTATCATTGCCGGCGGTCTGTTCCTTGTATACGGAAAGATCAATGCGGGAGAACTCGTTGCCTATGTGCTTTATGTCTCCACGCTGATCGCTACGATCAGAAGGATCGTTGAATTCACCGAGCAGTTCCAGCTGGGACTAACCGGTATCGAACGTTTCCTCGAGATCATGGATACTCCGATCCAGATCCAGGATAAACCGGATGCGTCAGAACTTGTCGTCAAAGGCGGTTCCATCGAGTTTGATGACGTATCATTCGAATATCCCGATGACCATAACCGGGTGCTCCACCATATCAACCTCAGCATCAGACCGGGTGAGAACCTCGCACTGGTCGGAGAGAGCGGCGGCGGGAAAACCACGCTGTGTTCACTGATCCCCCGCTTCTATGACATTACGTCCGGTTCTCTCCGGATCGACGGTCAGGACGTCCGTGATGTCACGCTGAAGAGCCTGCGTGAAAACATCGGCATCGTCCAGCAGGATGTATATCTCTTCTCTGGTACGGTTGCGGAAAATATCGCATACGGCAAAAGTGACGCGACGCGTGAAGAGATCATCGAAGCCGCAAAGCTGGCTGGAGCGGATACATTTATCCGTCAGCTTCCTGAAGGCTATGATTCGTATGTTGGTGAACGCGGCATCAAATTATCGGGCGGCCAGAAGCAGCGGATCTCCATCGCCCGTGTCTTCCTGAAGAACCCGCCGATCCTGCTGCTGGATGAAGCGACAAGTGCCCTTGACAATGAGAGTGAAGTACTGATCGAACAGAGCCTGGAAAAGCTCTCCGAGGGCAGAACCACACTGACGATCGCGCACAGGCTGACGACGGTCAAGGACGCTGACAGGATCCTGGTGCTCGGCAAGGACGGTATCGAAGAAGAAGGAACGCACGAGGAACTGCTCAGCAAAAAAGGTACCTATTGGCGCCTGTGGAACGGTATCCTTGAGATCTGAATTCCTGTTATTCCCAACAAAAATGCAGATCAGTGATCTGCATTTTTTTTGTCATGTGTTCGATTTTACTGTGCGAGTTCCTGGACTCTGACTTCACGGATCAGAGTTACCTTGATCTGTCCCGGATATGTCAGTTCATTCTGGATGCGCTCCTTGAGGTCATGAGCGACCTTCACCATGGACATGTCATCGATCTTGTCCGGCTGCACCAGGACTCTGATCTCACGGCCTGCCTGGATCGCATATGCCTTTTCGACACCGTCATAGCTCTGGGCGATCGTTTCGAGCTGTTCCAGACGTTCGATATAGTTTTCCATGGACTCATATCTTGCGCCGGGTCTTGCGGCAGACAGTGTATCTGCGGCAGCTACCAGCTCGGCAATGATATCCGAGGCCATCACGTCGCCATGATGTGATTCGATCGAATTGACGACGATCGAGTTCTCACCGTATTTCTTGGCAACCTTCGCGCCAAGCTCAACATGTGAGCCTTCCTGTTCAAAGTCAATCGCTTTGCCGATATCATGAAGCAGTCCAGCACGCTTTGCCAGGCTCTGGTTCAGGCCCAGCTCAGCAGCCATAATGCCTGTAAACACTGCCACTTCCATGGAATGTTCCAGTACGTTCTGACCATAGCTGTAACGGAAGCGCAGTCTTCCGAGGAGTTTGACCAGTTCTTTGTTCATGCGCCCGATGCTGAGCTTGAAGATCGCCTCTTCACCGATCCTCTGAACGGTCTCATCCATTTCTTTCGTTACTTTCGCAACGACATCTTCGATCCTTCCCGGCTGGATCCTGCCGTCTTTCATCAATGTCTCCAGTGACTGTCTTGCGATCTCACGGCGGATCGGGTCAAAGCAGGAAACAGTGATCACATCCGGTGTATCATCGATGATCAGGTCAACGCCTGTCGCCTGTTCGATTGCTTTGATGTTTCTGCCTTCACGTCCGATGATCCTGCCCTTCATGTCTTCACTGGGCAGTGTAACGACGGATACTGTACGTTCGATCGTCTCATCCTGGGAATAGCGCTGGATCGCGGTTGCGATAATGTTCCTTGCATTCTGAGCTGCTTTTTCCTGAGCGATCTCATCCTGCTCGTGCAGATATTCTCCGATATCCTTTTCACATTTCTTTGCCACAGCATCCATCAGCTGTTTCCTGGCGTCTTCCTGACACAGTCTGGCTACATTTTCCAGAACTGTCATCTGTTCACTGATCTTACTCTGCAATTCAGCCTGCATCTTGTCGATGTTCGCAAGCTCATCTTCAACAGTCTTTGTCTTCTGTTCCAGTTTTTTCTCTTTCGAGTTGAGGTTTTCTTCTCTGAAATTCAAACTGTCTTCTCGACGCAAAAGCTTATTCTCGGTCTGCTGGATCTTGTTTCTCTGACCCTTTAGTTCCCGTTCAGCTCTTTCCTTCATCTCATAGACTTGTTGTTTACCGTCAAGTTCTGCCTGACGTACAATGTTCTCTGCTTTGGCGTTAGATTCTTCCAGAATCGTCTGGGCCTGCAGCTTTGCGCGGTCCAGACCGGCACTGCTTGCCATCTTCATGATGACGATGCCGATCACGATGCCAACAACACCGGCAAGAATGACGGCAAGTATAGGACTCATACTTATTTTTCCTCCATTCAATTGTTGTGAAGAGATAAACTCTCCTCATAATTATATCTTAAACACATTTTTTCACAAGAAAAACCGAATTTTACACATATTTAATGACTTATAGCCCGAAAAAAACAGAAAAACAGACCGATCACGCCGTTATTTATGTATTTGATAAAAAACAGTACACATGACTCCACGTGTACTGTCAGAATGATCGGATCTATGCCTGTTCCTCTGCCGGAGTCTCCGGTTTCTGAGGGAACAGTTTTTCCTTGACTGCTGCAGTGATCTCTTCATCCATTTCCGGATGATTCTTCACATATTCACGGACATTCATGAAGCCCTGTCCGATCTTCTCTCCCTTATAGGAGAACCATGCGCCGGATTTGTCGATGATCTCATTTTCAACTGCAAGGTTGATCACCTCATCGATATGCGCGATCCCCTCGCCATAGATCATATTGACCTGGGCTGTCTTGAACGGAGGTGCGACCTTGTTCTTAACGACCTTGATCTTGACGATATTGCCGATCGGCTCACTGCCGTTTTTCAGCGTTTCTGCCCTGCGGACATCCAGTCTTACCGAAGCGTAGAACTTCAGTGCACGTCCGCCCGGTGTTGTCTCGGGGTTGCCGAACATAACACCTACTTTTTCACGAAGCTGGTTGATGAAGATCGCCGTGCAGTTGGAACGGTTCATAACACCGGCAAGCTTACGCATTGCCTTGGACATCAGCCTTGCCTGCAGACCGATCGATGAGTCACCCATCTCGCCGTCCAGTTCCGCCTGCGGTACAAGTGCCGCAACAGAGTCGATAACGACCAGGTCGATCGCGCCTGACCTGATCAGGACTTCCGTGATCTCCAGTGCCTGTTCTCCCGAATCAGGCTGGGAAAGGATCAGTTCATCGATATCAACGCCGAGGTTTTTCGCATACAGCGGATCGATCGCATTTTCAGCATCGATGAATGCGCATCTGCCGCCCTGTTTCTGGCATTCCGCAATGGCATGCAGAGCGAGCGTTGTTTTACCGGAGGATTCCGGTCCGTAGATCTCGATGATCCTGCCCTTGGGATAACCGCCGATCCCCAGCGCCGCGTCCAGTGACAGCGATCCGGAGGAAATAGCGTCAACGGATACATCAGCCCTGTCTCCCAGACGCATAATGCTTCCTTTGCCGTATTCCTTCTCAATTGCTTTCAGTGCATCCTGAAGCAGCTGATCTTTTTTATCCTGTTCACTCAGGACTGTCTTTTCTTTTGCCATATACAGTCATTCTCCTTCGATATAATATTCGCCGCGAACGGCCGGTTCCCTTATTTGCTTTCCAGAATATCGTCTTTCAGCTGTGAGAAATATGAGATGCCGCTTGCAAGTGATACGAACGCGGAGAACCAGAGCAGCAGTTCGCTGACCGGGAGTCCCCACAGTTCAAACGGAAGATTGTTCAGCAGGATCAGTGCGATCGTGCACATCTGCAGGACTGTCTTCAGTTTTCCGAGCATCTGGGCTGAAACGACTTTTCCGTTGCTTGCCGCAAGCATACGGCATCCGTCAACGACGATATCACGGCAGACCATGATGATGACCGGTACGACAGGAATGATCCCTCTGGAGATAAACAGCAGGAACATCGTTGTCGTCAGCATCTTGTCGGCGATCGGATCGGCGAATTTGCCGAACGTTGTCTGCAGATTCCTGCTGCGGGCAATGTGTCCGTCCAGGAAGTCCGTAAATGCTGCGATCAGATAAATGGCCAGCACGATAAAATTGATGATGGATATATTAACGGAATCGAAGGTAAAGATACGAGGTTCAATTCCGGCCTGTGCGTACGGGAATATGTAGACCAGTACGACTACCGGCACCAGTATGATTCTTAATACTGTCAATCGATTCGGAAGATTCATATAAACACTCCTTTTTTTATTCAATCGCTAGTATAACACATCCGATGCCGTTCCATACATCTGAAGATTCATTTGTTTCCGCCTCAAACAGCCGTGAATAATATACCATAGTGTTGCGGTATTTGCAAGTTTATGCAACGTCAGACGATACTGATCGCGCAATGTGTTTCGCTGATGCCCTTTTCCGTGTCAAAGCAAAAAGAAAGAGAAGACTTTTTGCAAGCCTTCTCCTGAACAGGCACACTCGGTAAGCCATGTTCTGTCTGTCCGTAAACGGACATGGCAGCCATTTATCTGAGCTTTCGCCCCCTCCCTCGGCTTCATTTCGCTCCGGGAGATTCTCCTACCAAATTTGGATTTCTCGCTTGAGGGGTTTATCGCGTTCCACCCGGCGGGTTTCCCTGCCGGCTCCGTCACTGTGACACATTATGGACGTAGACCATGGACTATGTCTTTAGGTTTCCGTTCCGCCGTCAGCTTACGCTGCCTGGCCTTATTGATTGGACCAGCACAATCACTACCGCCATCGCAGGCGGTGCGAGCATGGACTTTCCTCTGGTTTCCCAGCGGCTGCCTCAAGATGACCTGTTATTTCTTCTGTTCGAACACCTGTTCTTCCAGTCGTGATAATCTTTTCAGAATATCAATATTCGCCTGGCCCTGCATACTCGGGCTGTTTTCAGCCTGTACCTTCGTACGCCCTTCCAGTTCGATCAGCTTTGCCCTCAGGGTAGCATTCGTTCTTTCAAGCTCTCCGTTTTTCTCCATCAGATCAGCACATGTCTGCTGGAACATCTGGTAATCCTGGATCACAAGATCAAGGAATGCATCTACCTCTGTAGCGTTATATCCTTTGAAATCAACATTGAACTCTTTATCAAGAATCGCCTGAATATCAAGATTTGCCTTAACTGCCATATTCACTGCTTCCCCCTAATATATTAATTAAAGCAGGATTAGAGATCAAAATCAACTGCACTTCCTTATTTAAGTGAAGACAGTTATAATAACGTGGTGAGGTTATGAGATCGTGAACTATCCAAACGGAAAGAAGAATACATTTGTCCATGAGAAGACTTCTGCGGCACACCGCGGCATGGAACTGGAAAAAGAGATCAACATGACCAACAGCAGGTATCTGGCTGATGATACTGCTGTGATTCACAAAAAGCCTACCCCTGTTACGATCGTCAAGGTAGATTATCCGATGCGCTCTGCGGCGAAGATCACCGAAGCGTATTTCAAACTGCCCAGTACGACGGACTATAACGGTATCTACAAAGGAAAGTACATTGATTTCGAGGCAAAGGAATGTGCTTCGAAGACATCATTTCCGATCAAATCCATCCATCAGCACCAGATGGTCCATCTGGATGCGGTAGCCAGACACGGCGCGATCGCATTTGTCATCGTACGTTTTACCAATCTGGATGAAACATATTATGTCAACGCAGGCGATATGACCGGGTATGTGCGGAATACCGACCGCAGTTCCATTCCTTATGAATGGTTCCGTGAACATGGTATCCTGATCCCGTACAGCTATATCAAGCCTGTTGATTATCTGAAGATCGTGGATGAGCTTTATTTTAAGGAGACTGTCAATGAGTGAAACTCCAAGACCGGATGAAATGAATATTAAACCGGAAGATATAAAAGAGAACGCGGAAGGAATCGTGCAGCCCCCTGCTGTTCCGGCAGAGACTGCCGGCCATGCTGAAGAGACCGTTCAGCCCCCGGCAGTACCGGCTGAGTCCGACGCTGCCAAAGCAGCCGAGGATACCGGTGCGCCTGCCGCGGAGAAAGCGGAGACCGGACAGCCGGAGCTTCCGCCTGCCAAAGAGAAAGAACAGAAGGCATCGCTGAAAAACGGTGTCATCAGAATCAGGAAAACGATCAGACGAATGAAGAAAAAAGCAGCAGCCCGCAGTGCTTCCAAAGCCGGTGCTAAAGCAGCGGCAAAGCCCGCCGCAAAATCCGGACCGAAGCAGACTGCGGCGAAGACAACAGAAAAACCCGCAGCGAAGAGCGCTGCAGATACAGCCGCAAAGGCTGCCCCGAAGAAAACATCCGGTACAGCTTCACATACCGGTACAAGAAAGAGAAAGAAGAAGCTGAAGGTATACAACCTCCTGACGATGATCGTCATCTTCTTCCTGGTCCTGGAGATCATTGCCGGCGCTGCCGGCGGTGCGCTCGTCAACCGGATGCTGGAAGAAAAGCCGACCCTTGTCGTTGATGATTTCTTCTCACCGGAATCTTCGCATGTCTATGACATGAACGGCACGCTGATCGCGGACGTCGGCACGCAGCTGCGTGAGAACGTATCCTACAACGAACTGTCCGAAGCGGTCATCGATGCCTTCCTGGCAACCGAGGATTCCCGTTACTTCGATCATGATGGCTTCGATGTATCGCGTTTTACCAAGTCGGTATTTACGACCGTCAAGAACATCCTGCTGGGCAGCAGTGCCCGTCAGGGCGGTTCCACATTCACAATGCAGCTGGTCAAGCTGACCTACTGGCAGAATGAAGAAGCAGGCATTGCTAGATCAAAGGATATTGAATACAAGATCCAGCAGATCGCCCTTGCCCGGGAACTGGAAAAAGAGACAGATAAAAAATCGATCCTGGAACTTTACCTGAACAAGCTGAACTTCGGCGGTACAGGCAATATCCGCGGGATCGAGATGGCAAGCCAGTACTATTACGGAAAGTCGGCAGGAGAACTGAACCTTGCGGAAGCAGCGATGCTTGCCGGAGTCATCAACTCCCCCTACTATTACGACCCGCATAACTTCCTGGACTATGCGACAGCACGCAGAAATACCGTACTGTCACTGATGCTGAGACACGGATATATCAAAAAGTCCGAATATCAGCTCGCTGTGAACATTAAGGTAGAGGATACGCTTGTCGATCCTTCATCCAGACGTTCAGGCGGTACGGGCGGATATGCATATCAGTCCTATATCGACACAGCGATCAGGGAAGCGGAAAAGATCACGGGACAGGATCCCTATTCCGTGGCCATGGAGATCTATACCTATATGGATCCGGATGTACAGACAGTCATGGATAATATCCAGGCAGGATATTATGAAGATGTCTGGTTCCCGGATGATCTGATGGAAGTCGGCATGATCTCGGAAGACAACCATACCGGTGCGATCGTAGCGATCGGCGGCGGCAGAAACTATGGCCGCGGCGGAAGTATGCTGCTGAACCATGCCACAAGCCAGTACAAGCAGCCGGGTTCCAGCGTCAAACCGATCCTGGATTATGCCCTGGCATTTGAATACCTCGGATGGGCAACGAGCCATGTCGTAACGGACAGGCCCCTGATGTACGAGGGAACCAATATCATCGTAAAGAACGCGAGCGGTTCATACGGCGGTCAGATGACACTGGATTACGCTGTCGGAAACTCGCTGAATACCCCTGCGATCCAGACGCTGCAGGAGGTCATCAACAAAGCCGGCTGGCAGACAGTCGTCAATTACATCATGGCTTTGGGATTCTCGCAGATCACCGAGGACAGCTTCGATATCGGCTTTGCGATCGGCGGATCCAACCTGGTCGTTTCCTGTGAGGAACTGATGGCTGCACATGCGATCCTGATGAACGGCGGTTATTACATCGAGCCTCATACGATCCGGCGGATCGAATTCCGCAGCGGACTGTACGAACCGATCGAACCGTATTATGAGCCTTCCCAGGTGCTTACGGAACAGGCAGCGTATCTGGCAGCACATCTGATGTACAGATGTGTCTATGGACCCTATTACAACTACATGCAGCTGCTGCAGAGAGATTATCCTGTCTACGCGAAGACAGGTACCACAGACTGGGGCGATGAAGGCCTGGAATACAACATTCCTTCCGGTGTCGCGAAAGACAAGTGGATGGTCTCGGAAACATCGAAGTATACGACCGCTGTATGGGTCGGCTATGAAAAAGGTGAAAAAGACGCCAATACTTACTTCAGTGATGAAAAGCAGAAAGCCAATATTCCGGGATATATCTCCAACCATATCCTGAGTGCCCTTACGGATGACATCCATCCGGAAGGCATACCGAGACCTGACGGTATCTCCGATATCCAGCATATCCTGGGTACGTTCCCCTATGCATCCGTGATTCCGGGCATGGCGGGCAACCTGATCGCCTACGGTATGATCAAATCAGATTATTACAATCTGGTCGAACCGAGTGAAGGTTCGCTGGCAACCATCTATAACTTCAACGTCATACAGGAATCCGCGGATAAGCTGACCCTGTCATGGCCGGCTTATCCGGATCCGGAGAAGCTGGAAGACGCAGGCAATACGATGGATATCAGCCTGTACGATTCATATGGCAATATGCTTGTCGAAGCACACGGAAACAGACTGTTCGATTACAGCTGGATCTATGGGCCGGTACGCTACAAGGCAACGCTCACACAGAACGGCCAGGTCGTCGGTCAGATCAGCAGTGACAGTGAGACGACGACCGAGGATGTCGATCTGCTGCCGGGCATCGATGTACAGGCATGCGGCTATTACGGCTATGAGAAGAGTGATGTGAAGTCCAATGAGATCTGTGTCTCCTTCCGGGCTAAGGAATCATCAAGAAACAAACCGGAAAACCAGAGCACAGGATATGATTCCCGGGTACCGGAAAACATGGACGGCGCGATCATGTACAACTACGAAACAGCCAAGGCATGGTCCATCGCCAACGGTGTCATGTACATGGAAGTACGTGATACGCTGCGGGCAGGAACATTCGAAGTCGTCTATGACACGGATGACAACGAACAGGTCCTCTCCCCGGGAACGGATATCAGCAAATACGACAAAGACAATATCGTCACCATCTATTACTTCGGATGATGAAAACAGGAGTGATCACACGTCGATCGCTCCTGTTCTTTTTATGCCCTTGTTTATTTTGCCAATGTCAGGATCCCTGCGCAGAATGAGACCGGGGTAAATACCAGTTCCGGAAATGAACGCTTCAGTTCCTCTGCGACAAAATAGATCTCTTCCTCATCCCATTCATCACCTGCCCGGATCCTGCACTGTTCCAGTTCTTCCCGTGTCTCAAAAGCGACATCACCGATCAGGATCTTTCCGTTTTTGTTCAGATAAGATGTCAGTTCATGAAGGAACGCTGTTTTCTGTTCGTCCGTCAGATGATGCAGGGAATATGTGGCAACGATAAAATCATAGTTCCGGTGTGTCAGAGGCTCTGCCAGTCCCTTTGTCAGGTCTCCCTGACAGAGCTGTGCCTGCGGCATCTTTTCTGATGCCAGAGCGATCATCCTTGATGAGAAATCCTGCCCATAGATCGTACATCCTTGTTCATACAGTTTCGCCGTCAGCGTGCCTGTCCCAAAGCCGAGATCCAGTACCGAGGCATTCTGTTTCTGCATGATGATACGGAATATGGTTCCCAGTACTTCTTTATACCCTGCAAAAGGATATGTATTTTCTTCATCACTGATCCCGACAGCCTTATCGTATCCGTCTGCCCATAAGTCAAACCCCTTTTGATCAAGCATATCTGCCTCCTCATATCTTTCAAAAAGAAGAAAGAGACAGCCGGAAGCGTCTCCTTCATCATAATGCTTCGTTTGTTTCAGAATGCGTTGCCCTGCTGTTCATTGCCGAAGCCGAAGAACCTGAGCGCATACTGGATATCGCGTTCCCAGACACGCCATTCGTGAGTTCCCGGGCCTTCGATGAACTCCGCTTCGAATCCGATCTCTTTGCAGTGTTTTCTGAACGCCTGGAAATTGCCTGTCGTATACATCAGGGGATCTTCCGTTCCCGTGGCGAACAGGAATCTCGGAAGATCTTTTCTGCCGGCAGCCTGATCGACCGTACGCCAGGTATTTGCCGGTGAAGCAAGGTATTCATCAACACTGTCAAAACGGTGCATGCTGTTGTACAGTCTGAGATCCGACTTCATGACAGAATCTTCCTGCAGTTCACTTCTCTTTTTGGTGTAGATCTTTTCCAGACGTTCCCTGGAACCATCCAGATCACGCGGGATGCTGGAAAGAGACGCGCATGCCGCAAACAGCTGGGGATATGCCAGGGCAAGCTTCAATGCACCGCCGCCGCCCATGGACAGGCCGGCAATGAAGTTGTCTTCCCTTTTATCGGATGCCGGAAGCCAGTGATGGACCAGCGGCATCAGTTCTTCGATGATGTACCGGCAGGAATCATAGCCGAGTGTGAAGTTGTCCCATGCCTCATAGTCCGTGTTCATGACGGAAGGCATGACAACGATCAGGTCATGTTCACACGCATATACTTCGATGTTTGATTTCCTGATCCAGTCACTATGACCTCCGAATGTACCGTGCAGAAGCCAGAGTACAGGATACTTTTTATCTTTTCCGTAGAACTGTTCAGGCGTTTCCGTCCGTTTGCGGTCCGGAACGATGATGTCAACGTCTTCGTTAAAGCCGGTAAAGCAGCTTTCAAAATCCAGATGCAGCAATGCCATTTGTTCAGCCCTCCTTTGCCTGTTTCAAACGCGGCCGTTCAGTTTCCTTACAGATATCCGTGAACGGACAGCGGTCACATTCCGGATTTCTGGCACGGCATAGATATCTGCCGAAAAATATCATCTGATGATGTGTTTTGATCCATCTGTACTTCGGGATCTTTTTGCACAGTTTCTTTTCAACTGTCAGGACACTGTCTGCCTGATCTGCCAGGCCAAGCCGCTTGCTGATGCGTTCCACATGGGTATCCACAGCCAGTGCCGGTACCCCGTAGCATTCCGCCAGGATCACGTTTGCGCATTTCCTGCCGACACCGGGCAGACTGACCAGGTCTTCCATGTTGTCGGGCACCTTGTCGTCGAAGCGTTCATGGATGCCTTCTGCCATGCCTTTGATGGACTTTGCTTTATTGCGGTACAGTCCGAGCGACGCGATCAGGCGTTCGATCTCGGGAAGTTCTCCCGCAGCCAGTGACGCAGGATCAGGGAAACGTTCAAAAAGTGCGGGCGTCACCCTGTTGACGGATGCGTCTGTTGTCTGCGCCGAGAGCACGACTGCTACAGCAAGTTCATAGCTGTCCTTGTGGTCCAGCTCGCATCTTGCGTCGGGAAACAGCCGGTCCAGTCCTTCCAGCACCCTGTCTGCCCGTCTCATGATTTGCCTGCCTCGATCATTTCAGCCGTATATCCCTTCTGGATCCATGCCTTCAGGATGCCTTCGATATACGCGAGGCTCAGCTTCTGATAGATGCTTGCCTGACGGAGCGCGTAGATGATCAGTTTACGGTCGATCGTCCTGTTCCAGTCGGAGATCTTCTGCATTTCCTGCTGGCTGAGCGGTCTGCCGAATTCCGACTCGAATGTTTCAAACAGAGGTGAGTCAAGCACCCTCTGGTACTTTGCGGTATCTGTTTCAAACAGGCCGTTCAGTGAGAATGTCACTTTCCTGCTGGATGCGCGTATTTCCAGGTAGCGCTTTGCGCACAGTACGGAAACAGCCTTATCTGTTTCATCAGGCGTCATGCCTGTTTTCTGGCTCAGCAGTTCCATCGTGATCTCGACATTATTCTGATTGAAAAAGTCGATCAGGAGCACCAGTACGGTCTCCTGTGCGGACAGTCCAAGCATCTCAAGATGATCAAGAATCCAGTCCCTGTGATTCACATATTTGTATTCATACCATTTATTCATATTCAATACCGTTTAAAAATTATTATAACGGAAATTATTCAAATTGCATTTACTATGCGGTTAATGCTAGAATAATCACACTGTTATGCTGAAACGTATCTTATACATTTTCAATACCCTGCTCGTTATCTGGAGCGCAGCATTCATCGGGTATATTATATTTGAACCGGAAGCACCTGATCAGACTGAGGTGCATGACTTTTTGAATACGATCGTCAATTACGAGGCACTCTCCGATTACACGCTGAGTTCCGGTCCTTCCGCGATCCATTATTACTACTTCTGCAGTTTCAAGAATGATGACTGCAGATATCTGGAAAACACGATCATGAAGAGTACGGCGAGAAATACAGGCGTTGACCTGCCGTCGCTGATCGAATACGTTGACATTACCACGCTGGAAGAAAAGCTGCAGACAAACAGACTGAAGTCAGAGTGGAATATCGGAAGCTATCCTGCCTTTGTCGCGACCCGCAACAATCAGGATAAGATCGAAGTGCTCAACACCCTGGAATGGGATCCGCAGTCACCGATCAATGAAGCGGACCTGACAAAGTGGCTGCTGCAGAACAACCTCTATCAGGGTGCGGAACCCGATACGATCGATAAACCGGTAAATTGAGGAAGCTGTCCAATAGACACGCTTCCTTTTTTCATGACAGGCATAGAAAAAGGACTCCGCAGAGTCCCGTTATTCACTGTATTCTTCGATCGGCAGGTCGCCCCAGAGATTTTCCAGTTTGTACTGTGCCCTGGCCTCTTCCGTAAAGATATGCACGATCACTTCATTCAGATCCACGAGGATCCATGAACTTCCTTCCGCACCTTCCCTGGTACGGAGCGGGAAGCCTGCTTTCTGCGCAGCATCCGCAACTTCATCCGCAAGGCTGTCCGCATGGCGGAGATTTCTGGCTGTTGCGACAACAAACCAGTCCGTGAACGGATTGATGCCTCTCATATCGATCACGGAAATGTGTTCGGCGAGTTTTTCACTCAGGGTGTGTTCGACTAACTGCAGTAAATCAGACATTCAGTCCCTCCTTTTCACGCATATACTGCTTGGATTCCGCAAGTACAAGTTCTGCTCCTTTTTTCAGATCCTGTATGCTTAATTCCATTTCTTTTGTTGAATCATATCCTCTGGACGGTTCGATCTTGTCGGCGATATACAGGATCCTGTCAAGATCGCCTGTTCCGTCTGCGAGCGTATGATGCCTGATGGCTTCCAGGATCTTACGGTCCCGCAGTCCAAGATAATGATACAGGTATACGGGTGCCGTATAGCTGTGCCATACTTTCGGGCTGTATTCCATCATTTCCGGCGCGTATACTTTCATGATCTTTCCGTTTGCTTCATCGCTGAAGGCTTTTGTCATGTCATGCATCATGCCTGCCCGCCATGCCTGTTCCGCATCCATTCCGTGTGCTTCCGCCAGCTGTCTGCATACCATAGCAACAGATCTGCTGTGCGCGGCACGGTGAGGATTGCACAGATGATCCAGTGTTTCGTTCAGGTACGGCCCTTCTTCGATCAGAAGCTTTCTGATCCCGGGCGCAGCCAGATCATATCTTCCCTGCCGTACAATCTCTTCCGAAGCGCTGTTGAGCGGGATCATATTGGCAGGATTGTCTTTTCCTTTGTACAGTTCCAGTTTTCTCCATGGCCTGATGGCAAGACTGACCATGCGCATACGCTGTGCACGGGGCAGGATGCCCTCTTCTGTTACATACAGATATACTTTTCTGAAGCCGTTTACCTTTGCGGCATTCAGCAGACGTCTGATCTCGGCATTTGTGACCGGATCAAACGGTGCGCTTACGATACATGTCTTCATGGCAGAACGATCTTGTGTTCACGGCTTCTGCGGTAAAGGATCAGTGTCCGGCCGATGATCTGAACGATCTCGCTGCGGGTGTGCATTGCCAGATCAAATGCAAGTTCCTTCGTATCCTCGGGTGCCGTCTTGAGGATCCTGATCTTGATCAGTTCCCTGGCTTCCAGCGCCTTGTCGACCGTATCGATCAGGTTGTCGCTGAGCGCTTCCTTGCCGATCTGAAAGATTGCCGGCTGCGTCTCGGCAAGAGAACGCAGGTAACGTTTCTGTTTTCCTGTCAGCATATATTACAGCATTGCCTTTCTGAATGTTACATTCACGTGTTCGGGTGCTTTTGTGGTGATCGTTCCGACCTGGCCGCTGATGCTTGCCCAGCCAAGACCGTCCACTACTACATCCATTTTATCAAGATCCTTACGGATGGTCATGGTGCGGAAGGCGTTGTTTACGGGGACCGGTGAGAACAGTTTCCCGTAATGCTTCTCCCAGAGATCATCCGCCGCAGACGCTTTGGAGCGGTGCAGGTTCAGGCGGCTGCCGATATACCATACACACGTCGCATGATCGCAGCCTCTCAGGTCAAGACGGAACAGTCCGCCGACTGCGAAGGACTGGTCACCTCTCAGCTGGAAGATCTGCGGTTTGATCGTCGTAAACGGGAGGATCGTTTTCAGGTCCGCCTCGTTCACCTGCATCAGCAGGCTGTTTTCGATCTCAATGCCGGGTGTATCGATATATGTCACGCCATCGATCTCGATCTTATTGAGAGCCAGTGTTGTACCGGGGTAACGGCTGCTGGCAAGGATCTCTTCCCCTGCCAGATGGTTCAGCAAAGTGCTCTTTCCGGCATTGGCCCTGCCTATGACGATCACGTCACGTCCGTTTCTCAGCATATTCACAGCATCCTTGACTTCCCGGATCCCGTCGTTGTCCTTGCTGGTCATGATCAGTCCCTTAATGCGGATACCGAGTTCCTTCAGTCTGGCAAAAACGAACCGGGCGATCTTTTCATGGCTCAGTGTATCCGGCAGGATATCACGCTTTGAGCAGACCATGATGATGTCCTTATCACCGATCTTTCTTGTCAATCCGGGGATCATGCCTGCTTCAAAGTCAAACAGGTCGACCACCCATAATACCAGGGCATCCCTGGCAGCGATCTCGTTCAGCACCATGTCAGGGTCTATGCCCGTACGCATGGATACCGTCAGGTCATCATAGTGGATCAGACGGAAACATCTGCGGCAGTATTCCGCGTCCAGCCTGGGCGTATAGCCTGCCTGATCCGGATATTCATTCTGCAGCACTGCGCCGCAGCCTTTGCATATCGTCATGATCTGCCTCCTTCATCAAACAGAGAGATCTTTTCCACTTCATCATGGACTTCTTCCGCGCCTTCCGGACGGTCCATGATGCGGCATTCCTCCACGCCCCTGACCAGATACCACTGCGGGCTGAGATCAGCCGGTGTGCTGAATGCGGTATCCGTTGTCTTTAACGGAACATCGCTGCCATGGAGCTGCTTCAGGCCGCCGTCCATGAGATTGATCTCATCATACGGCGTGATCCCCTGAGCCCAGTTCAGGACTGCCGGGTTGGATTTGATCTTCTTGCAGATCTGGTTGCCCTTAGCAGGTCTTCCTACCATCGGGATATCATCCAGCCTGACACGCTTCATCTGACCGTTGGCGCACATATATAGCACTGCCGGCGTATCGGCGTCGATCGCACAGGCAGAAGCCAGTTCATCGTTCTTTGCCAGGTTCTGGGCCTTAACACCCCTGGCCCTGACGCCCATGGACGGGATCTCGCTCACGTTATAGCGGCATGACAGACCGTCACGTGTGACCAGTACGACCTGCTGGTTCTCATAGGCGATAAATGCCTTCAGTAATGTACCGTTGGAAATCAGCATTGCCGGCATGACACGGTTGTTCCTCTGCACTTCAAACAGGCTGACTTCGCTCTTCTTGATCTGTCCGTTTGAAGCGACCGTAACGATCCACGCATATGTATCAAAACTGCGCACGAGTACGGCACTTCTGACCTTGTCATCACCCTCGATACGGGTATGTTTGTTCAGATGGGAACCGATATCCCTCCACTTGCAGTCATCCATCTGCCAGACTGGCAGATACGCGTAATTGCCCTTGGATGTGAACAGCAGGAGCTTGTCGACAGTATCGCATTCGATCACACCGATCAGTTCGTCGCCTTCCTTCAGTCCGGTGACCGTGCCTGCGCTTGCCATATAGGAGCGCATGGAAACACGCTTGACATAGCCGTCACGGCTGATCGTCACTGCGACATGTTCATTGGCGATCATGGATGTCTTGTCGATCGTGATATCCGCTACCTCATCCTCTATCTGTGTACGCCGGTCATCCCCGTATTCCTCTTTGACGGCACGGAGTTCCTTGACGATCACGGAACGCAGTACATTGGGGTTGTCGAGGATCGACTGGATCTCTTCGATCTTATTGACGAGTTCGGCAAACTCATTCCTCAGCATGACGATGTCCGTATTCGACAGTCTGTACAGACGCAGTGAAACGATCGCTTCTGCCTGAGGCTCATCAAAGCCGAATTCCCGCATCAAGTTCTTTTTCGAATCAGCCTTATCCTTGGAAGCGCGGATGATCGCGATGACCTGGTCCAGAACCGATACCGCCTTCATCAGGCCTTCGATCACATGGCATCTGGCTTCCATTCTGGCCAGTTCATATTTTGATCTTCTGATCACGACTTCCTTGCGGAAATCGATAAACGCATCGATCAGTCCGAGCAGGCCTACCTGTACCGGACGCTTGTCGATGATCGTGACATTGTTGTAGCTGTAGTAGATCTGCAGATCTGTATTCTTATAGAAATAGTTCAGGATCATCTGTGCATCTGCGTCCTTGCGCAGATCCACTGTGATCCTCAGACCGTTTCTGTCTGATTCATCACGTACATCCAGGATGCCGTCGATATCCTTGTTGATGCGGATCTCATCCATCTTGCGCACCAGTTCGCTCTTGACCACTTCATAAGGGATCTCGGTGATCACGATCTGCTGCATGGATTTGGCGTCGACGATCTCAGCCTTTGCCCTTACAACGATCCTTCCCTTGCCGGTCTCAAATGCATCGTGGATGCCCTGGGCACCCTGTACGATACCGCCGGTCGGGAAGTCGGGTCCCTGGATGAATTCCATGACATTTTCAAGTGAGCATTCCGGATTGTTCAGACGGAAGATCGTTGCGTCAACGACTTCCCTGAGGTTGTGCGGAGGCATGTTTGTGGCATAGCCTGCCGCAATGCCGTTTGCCCCGTTCACCAGCATCACGGGGAAAGGTACCGGCAGTACTGTCGGCTCTGTTTCCGTATCATCAAAGTTCGGCGCAAATTCGACCGTATCCTTGTCCAGGTCGTCTTCCATGACCTGCGTGACTTTGGCAAGCCTGACTTCCGTATAACGCATCGCAGCAGCCGGGTCATCATCGATGGAGCCGTTGTTGCCGTGCATATCGATCATCGGCAGTCTGACCTTCCAGTCCTGGGACATACGCACCATTGCGTCATAAACAGATGTATCGCCATGGGGATGATAATTACCGATGACAAGACCGACTGTCTTGGCGGATTTACGGTAAGCATGATCCCAAGTGTTTCCGTCATGATACATTGCGTAGAGGATACGTCTCTGAACAGGCTTCAGTCCGTCACGCGCATCAGGCAGCGCGCGTTCCTGAATAATGTATTTCGCATACCGCCCGAAGCGGTCTCCCATAATATCTTCCAGCAGCGCGGGAATATATTTGGTATTGTCTTCCAGTTGTTTTTTCTTTGCCATCAGCTTTCCACCCTGAAATCATCTTCCAGTGTAAAGGAGATGTTTTCTTCGATCCATTTTCTGCGCAGATCCGCTTTATCGCCCATCAGGGTCGATACACGCCGTTCCGCGAGGATACCGTCTTCGATGCTGACCTGGATCAGCGTCCTGCTTGCCGGATCCATGGTCGTTTCCCAAAGCTGGGAAGCATTCATTTCACCGAGTCCCTTGTAGCGCTGTACTTCGATCTTTCCGAGCTTTTTGCGCAGTTCATCCAGTTCGTCGTCCGTATAGCAGTATTCCAGGACCTTGCCCTTCGTCACCCTGTAAAGCGGCGGAAGCGCGATGTATACCATGCCCTGCTCCAGCAGCGGTCTCATATAGCGGTAGAAGAATGTCAGCAGCAGGATCTGGATATGGGATCCGTCGTCGTCGGCGTCGGTCATGATGATGACTTTGCCGTAGTTGGATTCCGTGTAGTCGAAATCAGCCCCGACCCCTGCGCCAAGCGCATGGATCAGCGTATTCAGTTCGACATTCTTTTCGATCTCGGAAACACTTGCCTTTTCCGTGTTCAGCACCTTGCCTCGCAGCGGCAGGATCGCCTGGTAATGGGAATCCCTTCCCTGCTTGGCGCTGCCTCCGGCTGAGTCACCCTCGACCAGGAACAGTTCTTTGATGCGGGAGTCCTTGGACTGGGCAGGCGCAAGTTTGCCGGAAAGCACTTTTTCCGCCTTGCTCGTCTTCTTTCCCTTACGGGCGTCTTCACGTGCCTTTCTGGCAGCTTCCCTGGCCATGGAAGCCTTCATCATCTTGCGTACGAGCATATCGCTCTGGTCGCGGTTTTCCTCCAGCCAGAACGCCAGTTTTTCGGAAACGACCGCGTCTACCGCAGGCTTTGCCTGGGGCGTGCCGAGCTTGCCTTTTGTCTGGCCTTCAAACTGCAGCAGTTCCTCCGGAATGGATACGGAGATGATCGACGTCAGGCCTTCCCTGACATCGCTTCCTTCCAGGTTCTTATCCTTATCCTTCAGCAGTCCGTATTTTCTTGCATAGTCGTTGACCGCCTTGGTAAAGGCTGTCTTATAGCCGACCTCATGCGTACCGCCGTCCAGCGTTCTGACAAGGTTGACAAAACTGAATGTGTTTTCCTGGTAATCATCCGTGTACTGGAATGCCACATCCACTTTGATCGTCTGTGATTCACCGCTGAATTTGACAGGTGCCATGAGCACGTTCCTGTCTTCATGCAGGTATTCCAGGAAGCTCTTCAGTCCGTCATCGTAGCAGAATGTTTCCCGTACTTCCTTCTTGCCGCGCTTATCAATGACCGTGATCGCAATGCCGGAAAGCAGGAAAGCCTCTTCCCTGGCACGTTCACAGACCGTGTCGTATTTGAAGTCCGTTGTCGTAAATATCTTTTTATCAGGCTTGAATGTGACCTTCGAACCTGTCTTGTTTGTTTTTCCCAGTTCTTCCAGGGGATATATCTTCTTATCACCGTGCTCAAAACGCATGCGGACAAGTTTTCCCTCATGCGCGACTTCGACCGTCAGCCATTCACTCAGCGCATTGACAACAGATGCGCCGACACCGTGCAGACCGCCGGCTGTGCGGTAGCCGCCCTCGGACGTAAATTTACCGCCCGCATGGAGCACGGTAAAGATGACCTGAAGCGTATTGACGCCGCTTGCGTGTTTGCCGATCGGCATGCCGCGGCCTTCGTCTTCGACTGTGCATGAGCCGTCCGCTTCCAGCGTGATCGTGATCTTCTTACCGTATCCGTTCAATGCCTCATCCACGGCATTGTCAACAATTTCCCAGATCAGATGATGAAGTCCGTGTGAATCGGTGGAACCGATATACATGCCGGGACGTTTTCTGACCGCATCCAGTCCTTTCAGGATCTGAATACTGGAGTCATCATAATTCACCGTTTTAGCTGCCATAGTATCTCCGTTTCATTAACTGTATTATTATAGCAAAAATACGGGTTTGTATTTTACGCTATTTTTCATGTACATACAAACTGTGATAGAATAACTTGCGGAGGCAGTTTATGAACACATTACTGGTTATGATCCTCAGCTATCTGTTCGGATCGATCCCCTGGGCGCTTGTCATCGGGAAAGTTTTCTACCATAAGGACATCCGCCTGGAAGGCAGCGGAAACCTCGGTGCTACCAACGCCGGCAGAGTGCTCGGCAAAAAAGCGGCAATCAGCGTCACGATACTGGATGGTCTCAAGGCATTCATTAGTATGCTTATCGCGTCCAGACTCGCACCGCAGGCTGTGCTGTATGCAGGTCTTGCCTGCTGTGTCGGCCATTGTTTCCCTGTTTTCGCACAGTTCCGCGGCGGCAAGGCTGTTGCGACATCCTATGGTTTTTTCCTCGGCATCACTGTACTGATCACACATCAATGGTTCTGGAACTTCCTGTTCCCGATCGTTGTATTCTTCGCGGTACTCTATCTGACAAAGATGGTGTCGGCTTCCAGCATCAGCGCACTGTTCGCGGAAGCGCTCGTCAGCATATTTGTCAATCACAGCATGCAGTTATCGGTATGCCTGTTCATTCTCTGGGCATTTGTGACCTATCGTCATAAGGCAAACATCCAGAGGATCATGAACGGTACCGAAAGCAAAATCAAGTGGATGGGATAACATGTCCAGGATCGAAACATTTACACTTGGGATCGAACCGTTAGGCGAAAGTCCCCGCAAGATCTACGTCTATCTTCCAAACGGCTATGATGAAAGCAGAAAGACTTATCCGGTGCTTTACATGTTCGACGGGCATAATCTGTTCGATGACGCCACGGCGACATACGGAAAATCCTGGGGCATCCGGGAATACCTCGATAGGAACGATATCCCGCTTGTCGTGATCGGACAGGACTGCAACCATACCGGACATAACCGTCTGGGTGAGTATTGTCCCTACCCGGTCTACCAGAGCGACTGGTTCCCGCCGATCAAAACATACGGTGATGTGACAGCGGACTGGTTCGTCAATGTCCTGAAGCCGGCCTGTGAACAGCGGTACCGCATCAAAAGCGACCGCAAACATGTCGGGATCGGCGGTTCAAGCATGGGCGGACTGATGTCCCTCTACATGATCGCCAGATACAATGATGTCTTCTCCAAGGCAGCCTGCGTATCCAGTTCCATGGATCTCTGTATGGAACAGGTCCTGGACCTGATCAACAGCACGGATTTCAACAAAAACACACGGATCTATCTGGACTTCGGTTCCAATGAAGTCAAACGCAAGAGCTCATTCGTCCGCTGTGTGGACAACCTGCTGACGCTCAACCATGCCTACAGCATGAAAGGCTGCAGCACATATCCGCATGTCGTACCTGAAGGAATGCACTGCGAAGCTTCCTGGAAGACCATCGTTCCTGTATTCATGGAATACCTGTTCCCCGAATTATTCTGATATCCGAAAGGTCCATAGCAATATGGATCTTTTTTATTCTGTACGCTGATCCGATTCGATACAAAAGAGGCACCTCATCACAAAGTGCCTCTTCTTTGGTTATTCGGTCTGAACGGATCTCAGATCAGAGCCGGGTCATCCTGTTTGCGCGCATTGTTGTACAGGACATCGATCATCGGCATGAGAAGTCTGAGTTCTTCTTCACTCAGTCCTTCGGTGATCGTGATGCTCCAGTCATAAATGATGTTCCGGATCATGGGAACGAGTTTGTTCCCCTCTTCCGTCAGAAACAGATGATATTTCCTGCGGTCTTCCGTATCCCTGCGGCGTTCGATATAGCCCTTCTCTTCCAGGAAGATAGAGCTTCTTGCGATCCTGGTCTTATCGATATCGATCTTTTCCGAGATCTCTTCCTGCGAGATGCCCGGATCATGCAGGATCGTCAGCAGCATCAAAAACTGATGACCTTTGAGATCTGTACTGCTGAGTCTTTTGTTCAGAAATCTTCTCCTTAAGCGTGCCAGCGAGTCGATCCTGTTGCTGAGCATGCGCAGCTGATCATGTTCCAACATATCGGTACCTCCAAGATAATCGCATGATACAATCGTTGTATATGCCAACTGTATGACGCAGTGATCGTTTTGTCAATCGATATGATCAGCCGACATGTTTGATGAATGCCTTGTATGCCCGGTAGCCTTCCCAGACATCAGCTTTACTGACGACCTCACAAGGCGCGTGCATGTTCTGTACGGGGATGCCTGCATCCAGTACATCCATGTTCATGTTGCCAAGGATATAGGCGATCGTTCCGCCACCGCCCGCATCGACCTTGCCGATCTCAGCTGTCTGGAACATGACGTTATCAGCGTCCATGGCTGCCCTGACCTTAGCGATGAATTCCGGTGCCGCATCGTTGGAGCCGGACTTACCGCCTCTGCCTGTGTACTTGTTGAAGACGATGCCCTTTCCGAAGTAGCAGCTGTTCTTTGTCTCCATGACTTCCGGGTACAGCGGATCAAAGGCTGCGGATACGTCGCTTGACAGCATCTTTGAGTTTGTCATCGTATCAATGATATTCAGCATGGATGTCTTTCCGTTCAGCGCCAGCATACGGATGACCGTATCACGGAAGAAGGAAGACTGCATGCCTGTCGCGCCGACGCTGCCGATCTCTTCCTTGTCTACCAGGATGCAGCAGGAAGTGCGCTTCTGAGGTTCTGAATCCAGCATTGCGCGCAGGCTCGTATAAGCGCATACCCTGTCGTCATGTCCGTAGCCCATGAGCATGGAACGGTCAAGGCCATAATCCCTTGCCTCGCCTGCCGGTACGACTTCGATCTCTGCTGAGACGAAATCATCTTCTTCAATGTCATATTTCTCTTTCAGGATGCCGAGGATATATTTCTTGACCGCATCCTTTTCTTCTGACTGCACGGGGATCGTTCCGACTGTCACATCGAGCTTTTCACCCTCGACGACAACGGAAGCTGTTTTCTTGAGCTGTTCCGCGGACAGGTGGATCAGCAGATCGGAAATACCGACTACCGGGTCTGCCGGATCTTCGCCGACAACTACCGGTACGCATGTTCCGTCCTTTTTGCATACGACGCCATGCAGTGCCATCGGCCTTGCGACCCACTGGTACTTCTTGATGCCGCCGTAATAATGCGTATCCAGCAGCGCGATGCCGTCCATTTCAAACAGCGGGTGCTGTTTGAGGTCCAGGCGCGGTGAATCGATATGCGCGCCCAGGATGTTCATGCCGCTGGTGAGAGGTTCTTCACCGATCATGAACATGCACAGGTTCTTTCCGCGGTTTACCGCATATACCTTGTCGCCTGTTTTCAGCGGTTCACGGATATCCGCGAGATCACGGTAGCCTGCCGCTTCCGCAAGCTTTACCGATTCCACAACGAACTCACGTTCTGTTTTGGCTGCGGAAAGGATCTGACGGTAGCTTTCATTGAATTCAGTCAGCTGCTGTTTTTCTTCATTGTTTAATTTGTCCCATACGGTGTTCATAATCAGTTTCCTCCATCTGATATTTCATAAACGGCAGCGCTCTGACGCGTTCGCCGCTGATCTCAGTCATCATACCATCTTCATAGCTTTCCAGTATACTGATGCGCAATGACAGATTGTTGCGGATCATTGCCATACGCTCATACGGGATCAGGCAGTGGATCGTGATCTCCTCCGGATAGAGCCTTGCGATGATCTCTTCCGTCAGTTCTTCAATGCCTTCCCCGGTACGGCAGCTGACACACAGTGCCTGGGTGAATTCACTCCTGTCGCAGAGGTCGATCTTGTTGAAGACCCTGAGTACTTCAATGTCCTCTGCCCCGATCTGCTTCAGCGTCTCCTCAGTCACCCTGACATGCGTCTGCCATTGGGGATCGGAGGCATCGATCACTTCAACGATCAGGTCAGCGTCCGTGACAGCTGACAGTGTACTGCGGAATGCCTCGACCAGACCGTGCGGCAGGTCTGACACAAAGCCGACCGTGTCATACAGGAAGAATGCATGGTTATCATAGTCGATCCTGCGTATGCTTGTATCCAGCGTGGCAAACAGCATGTCTTTTTCTTCCGCTGTGCCCGCCTGGGAACCGGTATGTTTCATGATTATGTTGAGCAGTGAGCTCTTTCCGGCATTCGTATACCCTGCCAGCGCAGCACGCTTCAGGCCTGATTTGTTGCGGTGACTTGATGCCTGGCGGTCACGTTTTTCAATGGAAGCCAGGCGCTTTTTCAGTTCGGTGATCCGGCTCTGGTATTTTCTGCGCAATCCGGCTGCCCTTGTCTCACCGGCACCTCTGTTGACTGCCGAGCCGCCCCGCTGGTGTGTTTCCGCTTCATCCACATCACGGATCAATGCCGGCATCGCGTATTCCAGCCTTGCCAGTTCGACCTGCATCTTTGCCTGGGCGCTCCTTGCCCGCAGTGAAAAGATATCCAGGATCAGTGCCGTACGGTCTTTGACGGGAACGCCGCAGGCTGCACTCAGCCTGGCAGAGGCTGCCACGGACAGCGGGGAGCCGAAGACGACACAGTCCGCTTCCAGTGCCTCCGTCATCCTGGACAGTTCTTCGATCTTGCCCTGACGGAATGCGGTCTTCGGGTCCATCGAGCGTGACTTCTGGACGATCTCTCCCACGACTTCAATACCGCATGCCTCACACAGTCTTTTGCATTCTTCAAAGCGTGAATCAAAAGTCGTATCGGCTGTCAGCTGAACTGCCGCAAGTACAGCTCTGCTCATGCGTCAATGCTCCATTTCGCAGAGAACGGGCTGTGCGAAATATCGACCGCCTCGTTGATCACTTTTGTATAGCAGGAAACGCCGAGCCATCTGCCGTCCTTATAGCCGAATGCCGGGTATTCACCCGACTTCACGAAGCCAAGCGCGTGATGCATGGAAATGGACGGTGTGTTCTCGGATGTGATCACCGAGATCAGGTTACGGTAGCCTTCTTCCTCTGCAATACGGATGATTTCTTCAAACAAGCGCTTTCCGTATCCGTGATAACGCTGTTTTTGATCAAGATACAGGGATACTTCCGCTGTCCAGTCATAGGCACTGCGTGTCATGAACGGGCTGAGATAGGCGTATCCGACGATCCCTTCCTCTGTTTCCATGACGATCCACGGATAACGTGAGGTGATCTGTTCGATCCGTGAGGTGAATTCCTCCAGGCTCAGCGGTATTGTCTCAAATGTAGCCGTGCTGTTTTCAATGTAGTAGTTATACCAGTTCAGACATGTTTCAATGTCTTCCCTTCTGATCTTTCTGAACTTCATACCTGCTCCCCGCCGGCAAATGTCATGATCACCTTTGCCTGTTCATATTCAGTTTCCAGATCGTGATCCGTGATGCACAGATCCGCCAGGAATCCTTCCCTGATCTGTCCGAGTTCATATTCCCGTCTCATGAACTGTGCTGTGCCTTTGCTTAACAGTTCGATGACACGCCCCGGCTGTATGCCTTTCGCAGCATAGTCGGCGATCACTCCGGCAATACTTTGAGATGCAGGATCGCAGAGCAGTGATGTCAGATCATCGATGTCTTCTTCCAGTGACCCGATCATACGGATCTTCTTTTTCACTGCCTGGTGCTTTGCGGTCATGCCGCACTGATCCGCATTGAGGGCGTATCCTAACGGATTGCCTTCCAGTACGAGATTCTTTAATTCTTTCATCAGCAGATCCGTATCCAGCAGTGCGGGCATGTTATAGGAATTCGCAAGTTCCATCATGACATCGGAATTCTCTTCCTTTTGGGCAATGTACAGCGGGCCGATCCGGAAGAAGTCATCACCGACATCTGTCGTATATCCTTCATCCAGGAAATGCGCCAGCTCTTCCGGGATCTCAAACAGGCACTGTTCGTCGACCCTGAGTGTGAGCGCACCCTGGTAGCTCAGACGCATGAACCCGTCCAGTACCATTTTCCAGTCATATCCCTGTACAAAGTCATGGCTGCCTGCCCCGGTAAATCCGTTCCTGTTCAGGGCATGTACTGCCGCAAGGATCTTCTCACGGATCTCTTCCGCGGAAACCGCGGGCAGGAAGCTTTCCAGTACCCTGACTGCCTGTCCTTCCAGCAGTCCTGTTTCCATATTGACCGTCCCGTCGGGGATCATCGTATCCTGATCGATATCTGCTTTCTTTAACGCTGCGGCGTTGACCATGCACCAGGTATGATCGCTTCCATACAGGATCACCGGACGGCGGAAGCCGTCCAGCAGTGTTTTTGTTTCACTGCTGACCAGATCACGTTCCAGTTCTTCCCCGCGTACCCAGAGATCCTGGGACGCAGAAGCGCGTTCCAGCAGTGTACGGATATCCTGCAGACTGCCAAGCATCGTATGGCCGTTCTGTGCAGCGTATTGGATCAGGCTGATATAAGGAACGCTGAATCCGGGATACACATATGCCCCCTTCAGACCGATCACTTCATCACCATCCTGAATATACTGCTGTATCTCTTCATCGGTGCCTGTATGGATGATCATTCCTTCATCCAGATACAGGGCAGTCCCTTCTGCCTGATATAAATGTCCGTTGATCAATGCTTTTGCCATAAATGACTCCTTATCCTCAAAAAGCGTATCACGCAGATACGCTTTCTTACTTTGGCTGGTACCAGACGATCCTGGTGTCGTAATACTGTTCCTGGAAGGCTACGGTATTGATGACCTCATCCCTGCTGTAGACGGTGCCGGGTGTGACGACCCAGACACTGCCATGGCCGTAACGGTAGATGATCGCTGTTACGTAGCCCCGGAAGCTGTCGACCGGTTCATGTACGCCGATCACATAGGCATCCTGGAAGATCCCTCTGTATTTTGCCAGCTCTTCAATATATCCGTAGTTGCACGGGTACTGCTCATCCGCATAGACCTCATGGAGCTGTCCGACCGTATGTTCCACCGTAACGGTCACAAGTGTTCCAAGGAACCTGTCTGCTAAAGGCAGTTCCATGGATACACGGCCTACACCGTTCTCCTCACTGTGTGAGAGCGGGACAAATCCGTTGAATTCATAGAATTCCAGTACATCTGTCCTGGCGTTGACGGTCAGCCTGTCAAAGCCTTCATCAAACGCCCGTTTTGACAGTTCTTCCACGAGGAATGTTCCGATCCTGCGCCTGCGTTTTTCTTCCCTGACAAACAGATAGACCATATGCATGGTATCCGGATTCCAGGCAAGTACGCCCTGCAGGTCTTCTTCAAAGGCTCCCAGCCATGACAGTTCTCCTCCTTTGCGTTCCAGAAGAGAGAGAAAAGCTTTGGCGCCTTCCTCGTCATAGCCAAGATGGTCTTCTGCTTCGAAGACCTCCCTGATCAGTGCGGTGCCCTGCTGTATTTCATCCTGCTGCAGCTGACGAATGATCATCAGAACTCCAGCTCTCTGTCATACAGGGGAACTGTTCCCTGTACAACAGTTTCTTCGATCTTTTCGGAATAGCTCATGACGACAACGGGAACCTCTTTTGCCAGAGGTGCTGCCGCATCATGGATGCCCTGCAGCAGTTCGGGATCCGGTTTGTCTGTTTCCACTACAAACGCGAATGCGACCTGTCCGCCCGCCAGCTGCTGTCTCATCCATACACGGCTGAGGCCTTCCTTGCCGCAGCAGTATTCATATACCGCATTGACCAGTGCCGTGGGATAGATCCTCGGCTCGCTGTATACTGCCTGCATGCCCGGAGGGATCGCGCCGGGTACCGGTGCCTGCGGCTGCGGCTGAGCCTGTTCTTCCGCCCTCTGCTGAGGCGTACGGATCTGGATATTCGCGATATCCTGTCCTTTGACCAGTGCCAGGACCAGCGGTTTGGGCAGGACCATATTTTCGTTCATCGGGTTGATGACGATGCCTTCCGCATTATTCCTGGGATCCTCGAGCATATTTTCGTATTCCTTCAGGGTGCGAACGACATACTGCAGGTTGCCTTCCTGGGAAACCTTGAGCTTTTTCGCTTCCTCAAAATCCGTGAATGCCGGCAGGAAGCTCTTTCCGTTGGTCGTATTGACCATAACGAAGCTGACACGGGTATTACTGTCGATCCTGACTTTGCCTGTGGCGTCCGGTTTGAATTCGGAGCTGAAGATCACAGGTACGAGCAGTTTTGATTTCATCGCTTCCTTGAGGAATGTCTTGAATTTTTCTTCGTCAGCACCTGACTTCAGTGCTGCGATCGCGTTTTTCAGTGCTTTATTCTGGATAGGCGCTGCCGCCTTTTTCTGTTTTTTCTTACTTGCCATATTTCATATCTCCGCAGTAATTATACCAATATCCGCATTTTAAACAATGTTCTCCTGTCATCAACTTTTTAACTCTTGGCGGAAACAATTGTATAATGGTTATCTGAAGGAGGCATCCTTATGAAACAAAAGATCGTATGGAATTCACCGGTCGTACTGTCCTTTGCGGCAGTGAGTATGATCGTGCTTGTTGTCAATACACTGACAGGAGGCATGCTGACGAGATACTTCAGCATCTACCGCACTTCCTTTGCGGACCCTCTGTTCTACCTGCGTCTTCTGACGCATACGCTGGGACATTCAGACTTCTCGCACTACGCGAACAACATGATGCTGTTTCTTGTGCTGGGACCGATGCTGGAGGAAAAGTACGGCAGTAAGACCCTGCTTGAGATCATGGCAGTCGTGTCCGTCGTCACCGGACTGCTGCATGTCCTGATCAGTCCTCATACCGCCCTGCTAGGCGCCAGCGGTCTGGTATTTGCATTCATCCTGCTGTCCAGCATCACATCCTCCAAGTCCGGAACGATCCCTGTGACACTGCTCGTTGTCAGTGTCATCTACATTACCGAACAGATCTGGACAGGCTTCACGGTGCATGACAACATCTCGCAGCTGACGCATATCATCGGCGGATTTGCCGGTATGGGCTGCGGGCTGTTCCTGAGAGATTAAGTTAAACGAAAATTTACCGTGTGTTCACAGTAAATTCACATTGCAAACCTATATTACAGTTGTAAGCAGAAAGGAGCTTAAGAATATGAGTGAACTGAATAAGAATACAAATGAAGAAACAACAGGCTCTGTCACTCCTGCTGAATCACAGGAAACTGTCGTGCAGGCTGCAGAGAATACAGTCAGCGAAGTCCTGGATCACGCTGAACAGATCAAAGAACATACAGAAAGTATGGCCGAAGATATCAAAGAAGAATTGAAGGATGATGCAGCGGTGGAAGATGCGCAGTCCCTTGACTCGATTGCCGAGGACATCGCTTCCTTCCGGGAACAGCTTGAATCGGACCTGGATCAGGAGACGCATGAAACACTGCCACCCCTGCCCGAGCTTCCGGTCATTGAGGAAGAAGAGACAGCAGCTTCCGAAGAAAAGATCGTTCTTCCGGAAGTTCCCGGTGAGGACACACCTGAAGAACCGGCACTGGTCATTCCGCCTGTTCCGGTACTTGCACAGCAGGAAGAAACTGCTGCGGAAGAAGCTGCAGAAGCACAGCCTGAAATTCATGAAGAAGCTGCGCCTGAAGTACATGAAGAAGTTCAGCCCGCTGAACCGGTCCATGAAGAACCAGTCAAAGAAGCAGCTATTCCTGAACCTGTCAAACCGGAACCCAGAGTACAGGAACCTGTGGTACAGCAGGTCATTGTGAAGAAATCACGTCCTCTGCTGACTGCCCTTCTGGCCGGTGTGGTCGGTCTGGCAAGCGGCTTCGGCGGCGGATACCTGGCATTCAGAACATTCGGACAGAAGACCGAGGAAGAAGTGCCCGGATTCATTGATGAAGCAGAACAGGAAACAGTTGATACGCCTGTTGAGGAAGAAACAGAGTCACAGCAGAGCGCGGTCATCACAGTGCCGTCCGGTGATATGTCGATCCGTGACATCGCTGCCAAAGCACAGCCGAGTGTCGTTGAGATCGTCGTAGAGATCGAGTCAACAGGATACGGCTTCGGCTTCTTCGGACAGCAGAGCTACAGATCACAGGCTGCCGGCTCCGGTGTCATCATCTCGGATGACGGCTATATCATTACAAACAACCACGTCATTGAAAACGCGCTGAGCATCAATGTCACGCTGTATGACGGAAGAACATATTCCGCTGAAATGATCGGCACAGATGAAAAGACGGATATCGGCGTCATCAAGATCGACGCTTCCAACCTGCCGGCTGCCGAGATCGGTGATTCCGCACTGATCCAGACCGGTGATACGGCGATCGTTATCGGCAATCCTCTGGGAACCCTTGGCGGAACCGTCACAAACGGTATCGTCTCCGCGACAAACCGTGAAGTTACGATCGACAACGAAACATATGAACTGATCCAGACAGACGCAGCGATCAACTCCGGCAACTCCGGCGGCGGACTGTTCGACGGTCAGGGAAAACTGATCGGTGTCGTCAATTCCAAAGACTCCGGCTATACATCAAGCGGTACGATCATTGAAGGACTTGGCTTCGCGATCCCGATCAACACAGCAATGGATGTTGCTGAACAGCTGATCGAATACGGATATGTCGCGGACCGTGCAACACTGGGTGTATACATCCAGGTACTGACACAGCCTTATGGCGAGTATTCCGAAGGACTGTACATCACGGATGTCATCAAGGGCTCAGGCGCTGAAAAAGCAGGCCTGCAGTCATATGACAAGATCCTGAGCGCAGACGGTACAGAGATCAATTCCTATCAGGATCTGAGCAATTTCCTGAAAAAGAAGAAAGCCGGCGATACGATCACGCTGCAGATCGAACGTGATGGAGACAGAAGATCTGTTGATGTAACACTGACAGGTCCGATCAACGATACATACGAAGGCTGACAAAACACACAGGAGGCTTCAGTCAATGACTGAGCCTCTTTTCTGTTGTCCGCATCGATCATCACCGATGACAGAAAGACAAAAAAGACCGCCTGCCCTGACAAGATCAGAATGAGCAGATATGAAAGTGTCTGCTTGTTTCATATCAGAATGACCGGGGTCAATCAGGCAAACATTTTTGACTTAATGCATAAATGTATATAATATGAATGTTGTGATTTTACAGTTCTGTATCATTTGACATAACTGCTGTATATGAGGTCTGCTATGAAAATTACCGCAAAGGTGAGAAACGGATTTATTGAACTGCTTGTTTTTTTTATCGGTATATGTTCATTGCTGTTTGTCAGCAATGAAGTCCTGCGAAAGAAAGAAGGCAAAGGAGTTGATATGGTACGTTCCTTCTACCGTCTGGAACCGGAATCAATTGATGTGCTGGTACTGGGCAGCAGTCATGCATATTATGGATTTCAGCCGAATCAGTTATGGGAGGAACATGGTATTACTTCTTATGTCCTCGGCAGCCCGTCACAGACTATGATCTGTTCCTATTACCTTCTGAAAGAAGCATTGAAATACCAGAAACCGAAAGTTGTCCTTTTGGAAGGTTACTATTTCAGAAGCGGAGAAGTCTTTGTCTTTGAAGAAAGACTTCGTCCGGTTACAGATAATATCAGGACTTTTGAATATAAGCGTGATCTGATCGAAATGGCTTTCCCGGATGCAGGCTGGAAAGAAAAGCTTCCTTATTATGTTCCGTTTCTGCTCTATCATTCACGATGGAAAGAAATCAAAAAATATGACTTCATCCAGCCGGATTACTATAAAGGCGCATTGGTCCGCTTTGGTGAAAGTCCGCATGAAACCCCTGCTCCTCCATCGGAAGAACTGGAAGAGATCCCCGAAACAGCGATCGAATACTTTGAAAAGATTCAGGATCTGTGCAGAGATAACAACATTGAACTGGTCGTATTCAAAACTCCGATCACAGACGCAAACGGTGACGAGCTCGAATGGTATCTGGAAACAACGGGGCTTAACAACAGTGTCGCAGTATATCTTGATAAGCAGAATATTCCTTTTCTGCCGATGCAGAACGATATAGATATTGATTACGCACATGATTTCAATGATTACGGACATCTGAACTTCACTGGTCAGAAAAAAGCAACGGAATATCTTGGGAACTGGCTGACTGCGCATTATGACCTTCCTTCACATAAAGAAGACCCTGCATACCGGTCATGGGAGAAGGATCACGAAGACTTCCTGCAGTTCCTGCAGGAGCGCAGAAAACTGGTCGGGCTGGATGACAGCGATGTCTGAGAGCTCAATTTCTGCAAGGAGGAACTATGCTGTTTAATTCAATTGAATTCCTGATATTCTTTCCGCTGGTCTGTCTGACATACTATGTGATTCCATACAAAGCACGTACGGTCTTCCTGCTCATATGCAGCTATTTCTTCTACATGTGCTGGAACCCGAAATATGCTTTATTGATGCTGACATCAACAGCCATCACCTACCTGTCAGGGATCCTGATCTCCGGCTGTGACAGGATCGCAGATGAAAAGCAGCGCACTGCACGCAAAAAGCAGTATGTAGCGCTGTCCTTTATCAGCAACCTTCTGATCCTGTTCTTTTTCAAATATTACAATCTGTTTTCCGGTACCGTAAACACGATCCTGGAACTGCTTGATATCCGGTACACGATCCCAAGATTTGATGTACTGCTTCCAGTAGGCATCTCTTTCTATACATTCCAGGCACTGAGCTATACCGCGGATGTATACCGCAACGACATTTATGCAGAGAAGAACTTCCTGAAATATGCATTGTTCGTCAGCTTCTTTCCTCAGCTGGTAGCCGGTCCGATCGAACGTTCAAAAAATCTTCTGGTACAGATCAGTCAGAAACATCCGTTTGATTTCGAGAATGTCAGGCACGGATTTCTGCTGATGCTGTACGGATATTTCCAGAAGATCGTTCTGTCATCTTATCTGGCCATGGTGGTAGATGCCGTTTATGACGGCTGGACAGAATGTTCCGGACTGCAGCTTACGATTGCCACAGCATGTTTCGCCTTTCAGATCTATTGTGATTTCGGAGGCTATTCCAATATCGCGATAGGTGCAGCAGAGATCATGGGTTTCCGTATCATGGACAACTTCAATGCGCCATACCTGTCCCGCTCCGTCTCTGAATTCTGGAGACGCTGGCATATATCTCTGTCCACCTGGTTCCGGGATTATCTGTATATTCCCCTTGGCGGCAACAGACTCGGCAGATGGAGAAAGTACCTGAATCTGATGATCGTATTCCTGGTCAGCGGACTCTGGCACGGTGCGGAATATCACTTTGTTGTCTGTGGAGGCATCAACGGACTCTTCCAGGTGATCGGTGATCTGATGAAGCCTGTTAAAAAGAAGGTCAATGAACTGCTTCACATCGGAACAGATTCAGCACTGCACCGTATTCTGCAGACAGCCATCACATTTTATCTCCTGATGATCACATGGATCTTCTTCCGGGCTGATTCATTGTCATCGGCCTTCGGCATTCTTTCAAGAATGCTGTATATAACACCCGCATGGTTTGCACACGAAGGCGGACTGTCATCGATCGGTCTTGAACGGTCGGATGCCGGAATTCTTGCCTTCAGCATGATCGTTCTGTTCATCTCGGATATATTCAGATACAGAAATATACAGGTCAGGGATTTTATCATCGCTCAGAAACCGGCGGTACGTCTGGCGATCTGTTATGCAGCTGTGATGTTCCTGCTGATCTTCGGGGTATATGGCCCTGAATATGATAGTGCCGCATTTATCTATTTCCAGTTCTAGCAGAATTAAATAAAGCCGCAGATTCAGTTGTAAAGTGGGCCCTGTGTCAAGGACAATAAATAAAAAAGTACTTATCTGATTCCTTGAAAACAAATATCCTCCAGGTAGAAATACTTGGAGGATTTGTTAATGACACAGGATTATATATGGTTTCTTACAGAAGATAATGTTCTGACTGGCATTGAGGCCTGCAGACATATGCAGTCTTTGATGAATAATTATCAGGTTCTTATAGATGATATTTCATACACTCTGAACAGATGTCTGGAATACAATCATGTCTCAGAG
>JAFOMZ010000219.1 GCA_017421125.1 Solobacterium sp. | reverse complement strand
GGCGCAGGTCCTGTGAAGATCTTCTTCCGGATCACGCTCCCGTACATGCTGTTTGTGACAACACCTTACCTGATCACATCATTTGTCGGCAACATCAATAACTTCAATGTCATCTATCTGCTCTCGGGCGGCGGTCCGACATATGTCGGAGATACAGCCGGCCAGACGGACCTGCTCGTTACATGGCTGTATAAGCTGACCATTGACCAACAGTATTACAACATCGGTGCGGTAATCGGTATCCTGACGTTCGTGGTCCTGACCATCGTTACGCTTGTTACATACCGCAATTCCGGTTCCTATAAGAATGAGGAGGCGTTCATGTGATGACTGCGATGAATCAACCTATTGCGAGAAACAAGATCAGCGGCAGACGCCGCGCGGTCAACATCCTGGTTCATCTGCTGCTGGCGGTACTTGCGTTCATATGGATCATGCCGATCATCTGGATCGTCCTGACAAGTTTCCGTGCAGAGCCGGGTTCCTACGTCAATACATTCTTCCCGAAGGGATATACACTGAACAACTATATCAAGCTGTTCACGGACAGAAATGTCCTGAACTTCCCCAAGATGTTCATGAACACGCTGATCATCGCGTGCATATCATGCGTCGTCTCGACATTCTTCATGCTGTCGGTATCCTACAGCCTTTCCAGAATGCGCTTCAAGATGCGTAAACCGTATATGAACCTGGCGATGATCCTCGGACTGTTCCCGGGATTCATGTCCATGGTCGCACAGTATTACATCCTGAAAGCACTGGGACTGACGGAAGGATCCATGATCCGTCTTGCGCTGATCATCGTCTATTCCGCCGGCGCAGGTCTGGCATTCCAGATCTCCAAGGGATATTTCGATACGATCCCGAGATCGATCGATGAAGCAGCGATGATCGACGGTGCTTCCCAGTGGCAGGTATTCACACAGATCACCATGCCGCTGTCAAAGCCGATCGTTATCTACACAGTCATGACATCATTCATCGGACCGTGGGTAGACTTCATCTTTGCGAAGGTCATCTGCCGTGCAAATGCAGATCAGTTCACGGTAGCCATCGGTCTTTGGAATATGCTGCAGAAAGAATATATCAATCAATGGTATACTTGTTTCGCAGCAGGCGCAGTCGTGATCTCGATTCCGATCGCAGCTCTGTTCCTGTATATGCAGAAATTCTATGTTGAAGGAATGACCGGAGCGGTGAAAGGATAAGACTTATGAAGAAATTCCTGCGGTGGATACTATCGCTGGGAATCCTTCTGTTAGCAGTTGTTTACAGACTCTTGACAGCAGATCCTTCGGGATCTGCTGTTCATGTTATGACAGAAGTGAATTCCGGCCTGACAGCGGACGTGATCGATGATCGGTACCGTACGACCTATGAAGTGTTTTTATATTCATTCTGCGACAGCGGCAATGACGGGATCGGGGATATCAACGGCCTGATCTCAAAACTGGACTATATCCAGGATCTGGGGTTCAACCAGATCTGGCTGATGCCTGTCATGCCGTCCGACACCTATCATAAATATGATGTAAAGGATTACTGTGCGATCGATCCCGCATACGGCACACTGGATGATTTTGACCGTCTCACGGAGATCTGTCACAGCAGAGGGATCCGTGTGATCATTGACCTGGTGCTGAACCATACAGCGTCCGGTCATCCCTGGTTCCAGCAGGCTGCATCCTATCTGAGAGGCCTGAACGGACGGGAGCCGGATGCCGGGGAATGTCCGTATGTGGATTATTACCATTTCCGGAAGGATTTCCAGAACGGTTACGCGAAACTACCGGACAGTGACTATTACTATGAAGCAAGATTCTGGGACCAGATGCCTGATCTGAACCTGGACAACGCGCAGGTCAGGGATGAGATCCGCAATATCATGTCATTCTGGTTCGGACACGGTGTAGACGGTTTCCGTCTGGACGCGGTCACATATTTCTATACGGGAGATCCCGGCAGGAATATTGAATTCCTGCGCTGGCTGAAGCAGACAGGCACGGAACTGAAACAGGACAGCTATTTTGTCTGTGAAGCATGGACGGGCATGGATGAATATGCGTCTTATTATGCAAGCGGCATCGATTCCATGTTTGACTTTGCGTTCGGTGACTCGGAAGGCGCGATCGCCAGAACTCTGAAGGGTGTCTATTCTGCCAGGGAATACGGAAATACACTGGAACGTGAATGGCAGATGTTTGCCGGATATTCCGATACTTATGTCAACGCACCGTTCTATACCAATCACGATATGGGCAGGGGAGCCGGGTATTATGCCGGTGATGACGGTAGTAAAACAAAGATGGCGCTGTCAATGAACCTGATGACGACCGGAAATGTATTCGTATACTACGGGGAAGAGCTTGGTATGAAGGGTTCAGGAAAAGATGAGAACAAGCGTGCTCCGATGTACTGGAGTGAGGACAAAAATGCCCAGGGTATGACCCAGGGTCCTCCTTATATGGATGATTTCGAAATGAAATTCCCTTCCTATGAAGTTCAGAAAAATGATCCGTACTCCATATACAACTATGTCAAAGAAGCCATCAGGATCAGGAACGCGCTGCCGGTGATCGCAAGAGGAAGGACCTGGCTGCACCAGGACCTGACGACCGATCAGGTATGTGTCCTGCTCAAGGAAGACGGTGTGCATGCCCCGGCTGCAGTCATCATGAACATCAGTGACAGCGAACAGACAGTCAATGTGACCAATACGGAATTCCATACATTGAGAGGCATACTGACAGTCAGCGACAGTCCTGTCACCTTTGAGCAGAACGTACTGACGCTCCCGCCGTACAGCACGGCTGTACTGACGGAATAACAGAGGGAGAAACAGATGAAGAAATGGCTGAATGACGCGGTATTCTATGAGATCTATCCGCAGTCCTTCTATGATACGGACAATGACGGGATCGGTGATCTGCAGGGCATTATCAGGAAGCTTGACTATATCAGGAATCTTGGCTGCAATGCCCTCTGGATCAATCCCTGCTTTGATTCCCCGTTCATGGATGCTGGATATGATGTACGGGATTATAAGAAAGTCGCTCCGCGCTACGGAACGAACGAAGACCTGTATGAACTTTTCAGACAGGCACATCTGAGAGGGATCAGGGTATTTCTGGACCTTGTTCCGGGACATACATCCGACCAGCATCCCTGGTTTGCCGAGTCCTGCAAAGCTGAACCGAATGAATACAGCGGCAGATATGTCTGGACTTCAAACGCGTTCCAGGGGATCGCGGATCATCCGTATATCAGCGGCATGAAAGAGCGGGAAGGCTCGTATATGCTGAACTTCTTTGCCTCGCAGCCTGCTTTGAATTACGGCTGGCTGCGCTGCAGTGAGGAATGGATGAGCGCACCTGATTCTGAAGATGCTGTTTCCACAAGGGAAGCCATGAAGGATGTCATGCGGTTCTGGCTGGACCACGGATGTGACGGTTTCCGTGTGGATATGGCAGACTCCCTGGTCAAAAACGATGATGAAAACAAGTCGGCGACAGCTGCTGTCTGGCGCAATATCCACGACATGCTGGAGAAAGAATATCCTGATGCCGCAATGGTCAGTGAATGGTCCAACCCCGTGCAGGCTATCAACGGAGGCGGATTTGCGATGGACTTTTATCTGGATCATCATTACAACGGCTACAATACCCTGCTGAGGGATTATGAAACAGAAGGCGGTGACCACAGCTTCTTCAAGAAGGACGGAAACGGGGATATCATGCGCTTCCTGGATGACTGGCTTCCGAAGTACAGCGCAACAAAGGAAAACGGATATATTTCCATGTTTACCTGCAATCACGATACGCCGCGCCCGGCAAGAACATTGTCTGAACGTGAACTGAAGCTTGCGTATGCATTTATCCTGACGATGCCGGGCGTTCCCTTTGTCTATTACGGGGATGAGATCGGCATGAGATACCTGGATGTGAAGACAAAGGAAGGCGGCTACCAAAGGACAGGTTCCCGTACACCCATGCAGTGGGATCACGGAAAGAACCATGGGTTCTCCGCTTCGGATGAACCATATCTGCCGACGGACAGTTCACCCGATGCCCCGACTGTGTCGGATCAGATCAATGATCCGGATTCCCTGTATGCAGCAGTCAGGGATCTGATCAGGCTCAGACATGAACACGATGACCTGAAGGCAGACGGACCGTTTGAGATCATTTATGCAGAACACGGAAAACTGCCGTTTGTATACCGCAGGGGACCGCTTCTGATGGCAGTCAATCCGTCTGAGCATGTCCTGCGGATACCGTGTGCATTAAACGGATCACTGATATACGGGATCGGTTCAGGCATGCTCGGGAACGGAGAACTGTTGGCCAGCGCGCAGTCATTCCTTGTTTTTACTGTGTTATGATAATGACGAAAGTATGAGGACGTCAGATGGTATTGAGCAGGATCAGAAAAGAGATGAATTTCCGGGAGCTGGGAGGCATACCGGTCAGCGGGGGCAGAGTCGTCAGGCACGGAATATTCTACCGGACAGGAGCACTGGGCCTGCTGAATGAAGAGGAACTGGAGCTGGTCAGGTCACTTGGGATCAGATCTGTATTTGATCTGCGCTCTGATTATGAACGGCGTTTCACACCGGATCCCCAGCTGCCAGGAGCGGCCTATCATCCGGTCTCCGCATTGACGGACTCTTCCGGAAAAGAGATCGATCTTTCACCTGAAGCAATCAAGGAAAGTACGAAACATGCCAGTCACGCCGAGAACGCGTCAAACTTCCTGGAGATGATGTACGGCGGACTGCCGTTTGCCGGGGCATACCAGAGGATGTTTGAGGAGATCGAAGCAGGAAACGTTCCGGTACTGTTCCACTGCTCGGCTGGAAAGGACCGTACAGGGATCGGCGCAGCGCTGATCCTGCTGGCACTTGGAGCGGATGAAGCGACGGTACTGGATGATTACATGAAGACAAATGAATACCGTATGGCAGTGATCGAGCGCTTCCTGGAAGAACGGAAAGAGATCATTGACCTGCATCCGGAATTCCGTGAACTTCTGACGGGCTATGAAGGAGTCAACCGCAGTTCTGCTGAATATGCATTGAAGTCGATCCTGCGGGCTTACCCTTCATATGATGCCTATTTTGAGGCACAGTTCGGCCTGGACAGGGAACGCCGTGAGCGTCTGAGAGAACTTTATACAGAAACTATGGAAGTGTGAGGGCACACTTCTTTTCTTTTGCGTGACATTCTGATACGTTGAGTACAGGAGGAACCTATGAAGTACATACAATTAAACGGATTGAATAAGGACGTTTCAGTGATTGGTGCCGGCTGTATGAGAATTGCCAGAATGACCAGGGATGAGGTATCGGAACTGGTGCACGCAGCACTCGATCACGGCATCAATTTCTTTGATCATGCGGATATTTACGGCAGAGGACGCAGTGAAGAAGTGTTCGGTGAAGTATTTGCCGCAGAGCCGGAATTAAGAGACAGGATGTTCCTGCAGACAAAATGCGGGATCAACCAGGGAATGTTCGATTTCAGCAAAGAACATATCCTGGAGGCAGTGAACGGCAGCCTGCAGCGTCTGGGAACAGATCATGTAGACTCCCTGCTTCTGCACAGACCGGATGCCCTGATGGAACCGGAAGAAGTCGCGGAAGCATTCACCGAGCTGTATGAAGCAGGCAAGGTCCTGAGCTTCGGTGTTTCCAATCAGAATCCTTCCCAGATGGAACTGCTGAAAACAGCCGTGAAGTTCCCGCTGACAGCCAACCAGCTCCAGCTGTCCATTGCCCATACGCCTCTGCTGGACGCAGGATTCAATGTGGATATGGCACATGATCCTGCTGTTATGAGAGACGGAGGAACACTGGAATACTGCCGTATCAACAAGATGGCAGTCCAGGCATGGTCACCGCTCCAGGTCGGCTACTTTACAGGAACATTCCTGGCAAATGAGGCATTCGGCGAACTGAACGAAAAACTGAATGAACTGGCGGAAAAGTACGGCGTCGGAACAGATTCGATCGCATATGCGTGGATCCTGAGGATACCGGGCAAAATGCAGGTCATCACCGGCACGACGAAGGCAGAACGCCTGGTCCATGCAGCAGAGGCAGCAGATATCGTACTCGACAGAAGAGAATGGTATGACCTGTACAAAGCTGCAGGCAACCGTCTGCCCTGATCACAGTCATCTATTGAAAAGCAGCTCCGGCTGCTTTTTCTCTGAGCATTGTCAAAGAACGTTTCATGTGTCAGAATACTTCCGGAAGTGAGCAGGAATGGAAATTTACGTAAACGGCAGGCTGACACAGGTCCATGTGGAACGCAAACGCATCAGAAATATGTATCTCAGGATCAACCCGGACGGCAGTCTGCGTATTTCCTGCGCTAAGTCGGTCAGTGAGGCACGGATCAGGCAGTTTATCCAGTCCAAGGAGAGCTGGATCGCAAAAGCCCTCTCAAGCGTCAGAAAAAAAGAAACGGTCAATCAGGAAGGGACGGACTCTCCGGTCATATGGTGGCTCGGAGAAAAGAAGTTTGTCAGATATGTAGAGGCTTCAAGGGACAAGATCGTGATGGAAGGCGACATCATGACATTCTTCCTGAAGGACTTCAGTGAAGAAAGGATCACGAAAACGTTTCGGAAATACGCTTCGGAACAGCTGATGATCATGGCTGATGAATCCAGAGGACAGTGGGATGAGGCAAT
>JAFOMZ010000218.1 GCA_017421125.1 Solobacterium sp. | reverse complement strand
CGAAGAAAAAGCTCTCAAATCAATGAGAGCCTGTTTCGTGTTCCTTTGTGCCGGATGTCGTCATGACAACGCTGCTGAGCCGGTTAATGTACTTATCACGCGCAGCTTTGTACTGCTCGTTGAAGCTTTCATCATTTCCTGAATGCAGGTTATAGATGTACTCGTGTACCTTCTCATACAGTTCAGGCTGTACACGGGCAATGATCGCAAGGCCGACGTTGGAACATGTATCCGAGATACGTTCCATATCATGGATGACATCCACGAAACATGTGCCGGCAGTTACCGTACACAGACCGACTTCCAGTCTGTGGAGATGCTGCTGACGGATGATCTCTACCATATCGTCAACGACTTCTTCAAGCGGTTCGATCCGCTTTGCAGCTTCGACATCCCTGTGAGCGAATGCCTGCTGGGCTTCATCGAGGATCTGGTTCAGCAGTGCTTCAAGAACCTCCAGCTCACCGATCGCAATTTCGGAAAGCCTGACACCCTTTTTATCCAGCGCTTCAGCAGTCTCACAGATATTCGTCGCATAATCACCGAGACGTTCAAACTCAACAACGAGTTTGTAATATTCGTTCATGATCTCGGGACGGTTCTCTGCTGTATGCGTGGCTGCCATCTCTGCCAGATAATTGGTGATAAGGTCTGCCAGCATATCGATATTCTCTTCTTCAGCATCGATCTCTTCAGCGATCTTACTGTCATATTCCCGCAGCAGCTTACATGCCTTTTCAATGTTCGTGCGTGATGCCGTGTACATTACCATCAGCGCGTCATAGCAGCTCTTCAAGGCAATCGCAGGCGTATCGAAGAATGCCGGGTTCAGCGCTTCGATCTTGTCATGGTACTTGTTCAATTCAGCCGGTGCATCCTTGACGATCTTTCGTGTCAGATCCTCAAGCAGTCCGACGATCGGGATCGTTATGATCGCGCATGCAATGTTGAATATTGAGTTCGTGTTGGCGATGATGCCGGAATTGACCGTCTGGTTCCAGATCCCTTCAAGCAGTCCGGTTCTTTTGGCTATAAAGACACCGCCCAATACCAGTACCGTCTTGCAGGCATTGTACAGGATATTGTAGATGGCTACCCGTCTTGCCTCGGTCTTTGCGCCGATCCAGATGACGATCGCCGTCGTCACGCAGTCACCCAGGTAAACGCCAACGATGACAGAATAGATCGCTTTGAATACAAGTCCGCCCGAAGCAGACAGTGCCTGAAGGATACCGATCGTTGCAGAAGAGCTCTGCAGGATGAACGCTACCGTCGCACCGGCCGCATAGCCGAGGAACGGATTGTCGCTCAGTCCGGTAAACAGTGTATCGAAGACACCGTTTTCGGAAAGCACATCCACTGCGGATGTCATATTCAGCAGACCCGTAAACAGGATACCGAAGCCGATCGCGATCGAACCGATCGTTTTGGAATTCTTCATCTTGTTTGTCATCAGCAGGACGATGCCGATGATCAGTGCGATCGGTGCCAGGGATGACGGTTTGAACAGTTCCAGGAAACCGGCCGAACTGTTCAGGTCAAGCAGACGGATGATCTGTCCGGTGACCGTTGTACCGATGTTGGCACCGATGATGATGCCAAGCGACTGCTTGAATGTAATGATCCCTGCCGCAACAAGACCCGCGGTTATGACGATCGTTGCGGTAGATGACTGGATGACCGCAGTCACCAGCGTTCCGAGGAGGACAGCCTTTAACGTATTGTTGGTCACTGATTCCATCATACGCTTCAGGGTACCGGACGAACCTTCCTTCAGGCCGTCACCCATCAGTCTCATACCATATAGAAACAGAGCCAGACCTCCGAACAATGTCAGAACATCAAATATACTCATATCATTTGTTTCTCCATCACATAAAGCCGCATAATGCAGGCTTTACGAACTATATTCTAACTGAAATGAGACGCTGATATAACAGGCATAATTTATGTAAGCGGTACCACTTGAAAAAAATTTTTTCAGAATTGATAAAATACCGCGGTTATGACAAAAATCTCCCCTGCATACAGCATGGGGAGACCTGATCCTGACATTATTCTTCGGTTTCTTTCTCGTCCGGCATATAAATGACCGTTGTCCATGGAAGGAAGACATACTTGCTCATGAACTGATCCGGAGCGACGACCATGTCACGCAGACCATACACAGCGTTGTAGAACTGCAGATGATCCTTTGATACTTTCCGGTAAGCGGTGTAATGTCCGCCCCGCTTATGCGTATACAGCAGAATGCCGGAAGAACTTTCGAGCATCTTTTCACAGCACTGCTGTTTTAAGCCGACAAATATCCTGACCGGCAGGCCTTCACGTTTCAGCCATGTATACAGACTGAATACCTCCTGCCCGAACAGCTTCGTCCTCAGACCATAATGTTCGAGCGCTGCAGCACAGCTTTCCATGGTATGTTCCCTGCCGTTCATCCTGAGCAGGTTGTAGGCAGCGATCCAGCCGCAGCCTTTATCCTTCGTATTGAACCAGCCGAACGGAAGATCCTTCAGTTTTCCCTGGTTGATGATATTGCCCTGCCTGTCAAATACCTGGTCTTCGATCCTGTATCTCCACGGTTCGATATCCCTGCAGTAGACACTGCCCAGCGGATAGAACATGGAACGTCTCAGCACATCTTCATGGATGCCGCAGAAATGATCCATCAGGATCCTGGAAGGATGATACACGCTGATGACCTGGTGCAGGACCATGCGGAACATTTCATCCTTTGCCCTGGCATTCTCCAGGAAATGGACTTTCATGAACACTACGTCATTCAGACAGAACGCCGCGGCTGCCCCGCAGGTCATCCGGTTGTCAGCGATTCTGTACATAACAGCGTTATCAACTGGAATATCGAAAAAATCCGCTTCAAGATCCCTGATCCTTCCGCGGCAGATATTCTGTTCTGTTTTTGTCGAAGCAGATTGAATACTGATCATAATATATCTGAATATTCCTCAATATTATCTTTGATATAGCGCATTGCCTTTCGCAGGACAACAGCGTCCGTATCATATGTCAGAAGAATGATGGCATCGGTCAAAGGTACCCATCTGACTTCAGAGATCTCGTTCTCCTGCGGTTCTTCTTTACCGCCGGTACGTCTTCCCATAAAGTAGACGACATTCTTCATGTTGCCGGATTTAAGCTTGTAGTGTGTTTCTTCACGAAAATTACTGTAGAATTCAAATTCAACGCCTGTTTCTTCCAGGACCTCACGGGCTGCTGTATCCTGTTCCGATTCATAGTCCTTCATATGGCCTTTTGGAAAACCCCAGTGACCTTCCATCTGCCGAACGATCAGGACGAAAATCCTGCTGCCCTTACGTTTGACAACTACTGCACCGCATGACTTTTCAACTGCACTCTTTGCCATCGCGCAACCTCCGAACAAACGAAGTATATCATAAACTTTGTGCATGTGTTCACGTTTATGATTCATGCATGCCAAAAATCAGAAAAGGAGGCTCTGTTCAAGCCTCCCGGTTATCTGTTAACCGATGCGGAATGATGAAGGTTTTCCATCCAGTTCATACAGGATGACAGGTTCATCACCATGATGGATACGGATATGTTCTGCATGCTCGGCAATGCTGCGGTAGATGCGGTATGACTTTTTCATTTCCTCAGTGTATGAGGAAGGATCATCACTCGTCAGCCAGATGCCTGAGAGCAGCGCGCTTGTCATGGCAAGCGTGTGCTTCTGCTGTTTCGTCAGTTTGCAGTTTTCCGTTCTGAGGAAGAAGACGTCAGGATCATTCAGGTGTGCCCTTCCGTTGAGACCGAACCTGTTGACCGTATTGACGATCGCCTGCTTTGTTGAAACGCGTTCCCTGTGGATGATCCGCATATACGGCTTGTCATTCCAGTCCAGCGAAACATCACAGCTGATGCGGCAGTAATCCGCATATCCGAACGCCGGCATGACAGGTGTCCCGCAGCCAAGGATCAGGTGGTCTCCGCACCATTCCCTAAGCATTTTCCAGGCACGGATCATACGTCCTGCCCTGGACTCTTCCGTCGTACCGAACGGCGCTGCCCCGTACAGGAAGTCCAGCTTGACCAGGTCGAATCCCCATTCATCAAATACCTGTTCAAATGTCCGCTTCAGATAGTCCAGCACTTCCGGATTATCGATATCCAGTGCATAGAATCCCGACCAGTTGCAGCCGAGCTTCCACGGTTTCCCGTTGATCTTCAGCAGCCAGTCCGGATGTTCACGGTAGAGAGATGATTTCTCTTCCGCAACAAACGGTGCCAGCCACAATCCTGCCTTCATGCCGCATTCATGGATCTTATCTACAGCCTGCTTCATTCCCGAAGGGAACTTCATCCTGTCGCAATCCAGCCAGTCGCCGATGAACGTCTCCCAGCCGTCATCGATCTGGAACAGATCGCCCTCTTTGAGGATCGTTCTGCAGCCTGCAAGATCCTGCATGATCGCCTGTTCATCAATGTTCTGATAACGGTTATACCAGCTGGAATAACCGCAGAGCTTTTTCTTTGTGCGCGGACGCATGTCCATTGCGCTGAACCATGCATCGTATACTTCATCTTCCGTTCCTTCCGCAAAGAACAGATCGAACGCATGGAATTCACCGTTCACCCTGACATCCATGCAGTCGCGCTTGATGTAAAGGAAATTCAGTTTTGCGTCATACGTGAAGATCGTATAGCCGGGTTCTTCATCCAGAGACGCGATCAGTCTGAAATGATCACCCTTCCTGATCGTCATATAGGAGAATCCGTGCAGGATACCGCTTCTGTTCAGATACGGAACGAAATGGTAGTCGCCGTATCTGTCGAGCGAGAACTGCCGGACGATCCGTTCCGGAAGACCGTTGATCCCCCTGATACTGCTGTGTCTGCTGTATTCAGGTGAATACGTCCATGTCTGATAGCCGTTCATGAAGATGCGTTCATCTTCATCACATGTCAGCGGCATTTCCGCCCTGACATCCGTCATTGAAATATTCTCAACGTCAACAACAGCGTGTACGGCACCCTGAAGCGTTTCGATCATGCCGTCTTTCGTGAAGCGGTCACCGCTGCTGCTGATCCCGTTTACATGCCAAGTTAATGTCATTCAATAACCTCTTCTTCGCCCGCTCTTCTTGCTTTGAGTTCTTCGGAGATCTCGAGTGCCCTTTCATCCGTCAGCTTGAAGTTTTTGCGGAATACCATCAGGGCACATGCCAGCCCCAGTACAGGCAGGATCGTCATCAGCATGCGCAGTCCGAAGATCGTTCCCTGTGTCTGCTGTACGACTGTGCCGTCCGTTGAATTGTTGCCGGACAGACCGATCAGGTCAAGTCCCAGACCCGTAATGAATACTGCCAGGCCGCTGGCCAGCTTGACCACGAATGTCTGCATGGAGAAGATCACGGATTCTTCACGGCGTCCGCTCAGCAGTTCGCCATAGTCGACCGAACAGGACAGGAAGACCGTCGTCAGTACCGTCAGCATGCCATTGGCTATAAACACGAACAGACCGCATACAGACAGTACGATGATATTGTGCGCAAGTCCTGTCAGGCAGGACAGCAGGATCAGTGCATAGCCCGTCATGGACATGAACAGGCAGATCTGGAAGATCTTTTCATTTGCCAGGAACTTCCTGAGCAGCGGATACAGGACCATCATGCCGAGGATCTGGGAAGCACCGCCTACCATGTTGAACAGTGTATAGTTGTCCTGCCATGAAATACCGCCTACATCATATTTGAAGAAATAGATGATCAGGTTTGAAGTGATATAAAGCGCGGAGTTGATCAGGATGATCGTCAGAACAGTTACCATGGCCTGATCATTCGCAAACAGTGATCTGAACATTTCCTTAACGGATGTAGTCTTCATCTTTTCCGTCGGAGGCTCCGTGATGACATAGCACAGCAGTGCTTCTGCCAGGACGAATATGATGGCTACGATCAGCGCAACCATACGGAAGCCTGTGCGTTCGATGCCGCTGCCCAGCATTGCGACAGCCTTGACTGTGAATACCGTGATCAGCGCATTGCCGACACCTGCACACGTCCTGCCGACGACAGACAGATGTTCACGGTCCTGCGCATTGTCCGTAACAGCCGGGATCATTGACCAGTAAGGAATATCCATCATTGTGTATGTAACGCCCCACAGGATATAAGCGACCGCAAACCAGACCATGAGTCCCTGACCGGTCATGCCCTTCGGTACGGAGAACAGCGCGAACAGCACGAGCGCGTTCATCACTGTGCCCACGAACAGCCACGGACGGAATTTACCGTACTTGGTTTCTGTTTTTGCCACGATCACGCCCATGAAGGGATCGTTGGCAGCGTCAAATACTCTGGCGATCATCAGGATCGCACCGACGAATGTTGCGGAAAGTCCGAGTACATCCTGATAGTAATACATGACATAGGATGCTGATAAAGCATAGACCATGTCTTTTCCGACAGCGCCTATTCCATAAGCGGCTGTCTGTTTCCCAGTAAATTTCATATATCCTCCCTGATCTCAAATGAAACTGTAACCGGTTCTGTCTGTTCAGTTCTGAATGTAACGGATGCCGTGCCGTATTGTCCCTTCGTGCGGATATACGTTCCGGTCATGCCGCCTTCTGCTGTTACGGCTGACGGTCCGACAAGCTCGACAGGTCCCTTTACTTCGATGGTAACGGGGATCTGCGCATAGGATGCTGTATTGCCGTACTCATCCTCGATCCTGATGCGGATGGCAGCCATGTCATAGGTATCGCTTTCCTTCAGCAGCGTATGAGAAGGCACAGCCGTCAGATGCAGCCTGCTGGAAGGTGATTTTGTTACGGAAGCAGTGACAGCGCCGTCCTTGAGGGCATCGAATCTCCACTTCACGGATTTGCCGCCCCAGTTGCCGACATACTTCCCGTACAGATCAACACCGTCAGAGAACTTCAGTCCGTAATGCATCATGCACCAGGCAAGCTTTGCCTGATATTTGACCGGCAGGTTGCTCATGCCATATTTTCCTGCAGCGTTCAGGCATTCGCTGATGATCGCTGCTTTTTTCTCATCATATCCCTCTTTGGACTGCAGCAGGTCGCCGATCGTATCATCGATCAGGATGGGACCGTGCGGCAGTGCTTTCCACTGTCCGGGTGTGAATTCAGCCACATAATCGTCATTCTTGTACAGGACGACCTTGTCCGCATTGGTGAATACATAGACATCACCAAGATTGCCGCCCGGATAATCACCGATATCCATCGGGGATCCGACGGTGATCACAGGTCTGTCGTCACTCTGTGAAGCATAGAGCGCAGCTGCTGTCTTCGGGTTGCGGAAGGCATCCATAACACCGTGGTAGCAGATCCTGTCACCGCTTCCGAAGTCCTGGTGGGTCGGGTAGTCAAACATGCACCACTGGAAACATCCTGCATGCTGGCCGTCTGCCATAGCGGCATCCAGCACCCTGGCATGTCTCAGCGCATGTTCCTGACGCTTCATCCAGGGATCGAATGACTTTGTCGGGAACATATGTCCGTTGGCTTCACTGATCAGCATCGGCTTCTTCACATCCGGCGTAACTGCCTTCTTCGGCTTTGCGCCGGGCGTCGTTCCGTCATGTGAGAAATCATTGAAGGCATACACATCTTCCAGCAGGGAGCTCTTCTCAAGATACCTGACACCGGAAGTCGGACGGTACGGATCCAGAGAATGCGCGATCCCGTTTGTCCGGAAATAGAGATCATCAAAGTCCTGTGACTCATTGATGCGGACGCCCCAGAGAATGATCGAAGGATGATTCCTGTATTCCTTCACCATTTCCTCGGTGTTTCTGACTGCCTGTTTCTGCCACTCCGTATTGCCTACATGCTGCCAGCCGGGGATCTCCGTAAATACCAGCAGACCCCTCTTGTCGCATTCATCGATGAAATAATGCGACTGCGGATAGTGGGATGTCCTGACAGCGTTTACTCCCAGTTCCTCCTGCAGGATCCTTGCGTCTTCTCTCTGCAGTGATTCCGGTACGGCATAGCCTACATAAGGCATGGACTGGTGTCTGTTCAGTCCTCTCAGGAATACCGGTTCTCCATTGATCAGGATCTCGTTTTCGTTCAGGGATACCGTACGGAAACCGAAGGAATGTGACCATTCATCAATGATCTCCCCATCCCGGTTCAGCGTGACCCTGCATGTATAGAGGTACGGATCCTCCGGCGACCACACCTTCGGGTGCGGGACATCGAGATGGAATGTCCTGCTTTCAGCGGGATATGTTTCCTCAAAAGCAGTATTTCGTTCTTTGTCAATAAAGCTGATCGTCAGTGTTTCTTCATGCACTTCACCGTTCAGTTTGACCTGGACATCAGCCGAGCGGAGCGTATCTGCTGCAGCGTATACATCTTCGATCATCAGTCTGTTCCTGACATCCAGCCATACATCCCGGTAAATGCCTCCGTATGTCAGATAGTCGATGGCAAATCCGAACGGCGGTACAGCACCGTTCTCTGTCGTATCAAGCTTTACAACAACAGTGTTCTCCGCACCATATACTGCAGCCTCCGTAAATTCCGTACGGAAAGCCGTATAGCCGCTGCGGTGTTCACATAACTTTGTGCCGTTGACGAACACTTCCGCAATATGCGCTGCAGCGTCAAACTGCAGGAAGAGACGTTTGCCTTCCATCTCTTTGTCTACATAGACGTTCTTTCTGTATCCGCAGACCATCTGATAGTCTTCCGGATCCACATAGTGCAGCGGCAGTTCCCTGACCGTGTGAGGTATGCGTACAGTTTTTTCCGCAGCTCCCCCGTGCAGGAATTCATCTGACCAGACGGAAGTGAATTCCCAGCCGTTGTTCAATCGAATCATCATTTCCCCTCACCTCTGATCCCTCTCATCAGGATATCCATCATGCTTTCCAAAGCATCCGTGTAAGTGATGTTGTGTACTTCCAGATCATCCGATGTCACGAAGCCCTGAATGGCAGAAGTGATCATCATGCGCAGTACATCGATATTGATATTCCTGATGACACCTGCGCTGATGCCTTCCTTCAGCAGAGCGATCGTCGGATCCCAGTCATTCTTCAGGTGATCACTGAGCGCCTTCGCGACAGCCGGATACTTTTCATACAGACCGTCAAGCTGTCTGAAATCCAGAACCTCATACTGCTCAGGCATAGCAATGATGACCTTTTCGATCTTTTCCAGCAGAGGCAGATCACTCTCAATGATCTTCTTTTTTTCCGCATGGATCTTCTCATACCCGTCATCCAGCAATGCCAGCAGCAGTTCCTCTTTTGAAGCAAACAGCTTGTACATCGTCTTTTTGGCGATATGAAGCCGGCCGGCAATATCCTGCATGGTAAACTTCAGTCCCTTCTCTTTGAACAGACTGAGAGCTTCATTTAAAACATCTGTCCTTAACTCATCCATAATTCGCTTTGGAAACCAATTTATTCTTTCTGGTTTCCATTATAGTATTATGTAAACGCTTACGCAATGGATTTACGGCGTTTTCTTGTTTTTCTCTTTCTCCTGCTGTGTACCTGTCTGTAGGCATTGATACGCTCAGCAATACCTGCATAATCACGTTCGAACAGCGCGTCACAGATGTCGGCATTCAATGTCAGTTCATCTACCTTTTCAACCAGCTTCAGCCGGACGAATTCCTTGGATTTCTGGGCATAAGCAGGCAGCTCATGGCGTTTCAGGATCCGGTTCAGCTCTTCCCTCCACAGGATCCTGATCTTTTTCAGGATACTCATATAAGGATTCGGAAGCGGCTGGCGCACAATATAAAAATCAATGCCGTCTTCCGTTTCTTCCACGGTAATGATCCCCCAGTATTCCGGGATATGCTTCTTCACGCCTTCTGCGTGCCTGGTCCCGACAACAGCCATATTGCGGTCAAAACATTCATCATAGTTTTTCACCTGGGAAGACAGTCTTGCGTAGCTGTCCGCATCGCTTTTGATCTCGATCCCGTACAATTCATAAGGCGTGACCATGATCACATCGGCAATGGATTCCGAGGCTCTTGTTTCTTCTATGATCCTTATGATCCCGTATTCCTGTTCCAGAAACAGGAACAGCGGTTCCCTGATGTCCGCATCCTTCAGCATGTTCCTATCATACCACTTTGCGGGATCGTCCGCTCCGTCAGGAAATAAGTCCCTGCTTCCATATACCTGTCCTGTGCAGATCAGAACAGGCACAGAAAAACAAGGCAGCAGTCATTGCCAATATGAAAACTGCCCTGCCGTACTACAGGCAATATCAAGCGATTTCTTCTGCGTTTGCTGTGCATTCTGTGTGCACATCCCTGCAGAAAAAAACAGCATGGTTTCCCATACTGTCAGATCTCTTTGGACAACACTTCAACTGCTTCCAGCAGACTGGAGCATACATGATGCGTCAGTGCCCTGATCTCATCCGTCGGCTGCAGCATATCCGGAACCATGATGACCTTGGAACCTGCTGCATATCCGGCCTGTACTCCATTGAATGCGTCTTCGAAGACATAGCAGTCTTCCGGCGCACATCCGATATCCTTCGCTGCCTTCAGGAAAACATCGGGTGCCGGTTTGCCGTGCTCAACTTCCTTGCCGGAAACAAATGCGTCAAAGTAATCAGTAACACCTGCCAGCTCCATATTGTGACGGATCTGTTCCTGCGTGCTCGAGCTGGCAACTGCGATCTTATAGCCTTTGTCACGGAAGAACTGCAGGATCTCCCTGAGACCCGGTTTTTCCGGAACACTTTCCTCAAGGTCACGGTGTACGCGGTTATAGACATCCTCCTGGATTGGCTGGCCGTCTTCTACATGATAGAAACGTTCGATAATGGAATTCATCAGGGCGCCGTTGGTGCCGCAGATCGTCCTGCGGAATGCCGGATCGAGTTCAACACCCATCTCATCGGCAATTGCGCTCCAGTTTTTCTGAAAGACCTGTTCTGTATCGAACAGGAGACCATCCATGTCGAAAATTGCACCTTTTGTCATAAATCCACCTCTCTTAAATCATACATGAAACTGCTTCAAATATCATCGTTTGGATTATAATGGACCAAAGGAGATTTTCTGCAATGAAAGAAATCGGATATTACAACGGTGAAATGGGACTGCTGAGCGAAATGAAGATCCCCATGCAGGACCGCGCACTGTACTTCGGTGACGGCGTCTATGATGTCACGTTTGCCTTTAACCACCATCTGTTTGCCATGGATGACCATCTGGACCGTTTTTACAATTCCTGTAAAATGCTGGAGATCGATTTCCCGTTAACACGGGAAGAACTGACTGCAGAGATCCAGAAATGTGTTGACGCAGCTGAGACTGACGGAGCCGTCGTTATTTACTGGCAGTCTTCCCGTTCCAACAGCAAGCGCAATCATGTTTATCCGGATCCGTCGAATAAACCCACCCTGCTGATCACCATCACGGAAGCCAAAGCTATGGATTACAGCATTCCGATGAAGCTGATCACCTGGGAAGATACAAGATTCTTTCACTGCAACATCAAGACACTGAATCTGATCCCCAATGTCGTAGCCTCACAGCGTGCCAAGGAAGCAGGCTGCGGTGAAGCTGTCCTGCACAGAGGGAACCAGCTGACGGAATGCGCGCACAGTTCACTGCTGCTGCTGAAAGACGGCGTTCTCATCGGTCCGAAACTGAATGAGCTCATCCTGCCCAGCATATCCAGAAAGCATCTCTTTGAGATCGCCGAAGAACTCGGCGTACCAACGCAGATGCGCGATGTCACGATGGATGAAGTATGGAATGCCGATGAAGTCATCGTCTGCAGCACGACCAAAGTAACTGCTGCGGCTGATACGCTCGACGGGAAACCGGTAGGCATGAAAGACCGCGAGCTGTTCCTGAAGCTTCAGAAAGCATACTTTGACCGTGTTGAACGGGAGATCGGCTGGAAACTCGGATAATAACTGCTCAAAAAACCGAAACATTCGGTTTTTTTTTGATCCTGCAGGCAGGCTGTCTGCGCATATTTTGATGTTTTTCAGAGGATCGTACCCATCATTCTTTCAACGATCTTCAGCATCCTCACAGAGATCTCTTTACTGTCGGAAAGCAGATCATACACTGCATCTTCCGAGAGTACTCCGCGCTTCAGATCATGCGGAAGCTTTCCCTTTTCATCATCTTCAAAATCCTTCATCCACTGTTTTCCTTCATAATAGCCCGCAAGCTTCTGAAGGTCGGCGAATGTTGTTTCATAAACATACAAGGCGTCCAGCATCCTGTCAGCCGCATCCTGGCATCGGTCAAGGCGATCCTCCATAGCCATGATCCGTTCGATCTGTTTTGACATATTCCACCTCATCATGCGGGAGTTCCGTTCTCCTGCTCTTTTCTTCAGATTAACACAGGAACAGCTGTTTCCCTTCAATGAAAGAATATGATTTCATCATGAAACAGGATCCTTTTTGTTCGGCTGTCTTGATGGCACTTACTCTTTTTTGTAAAATGCAGTCATGAGAAAAACATGTCTGGCATTAACATTTCTGCTGCTTACCGGATGTACAGCGCAGGCCGATACACATGGCATTGAACCGTCTGAGGAGCCTGTTCAGCCGGATCCTGCTTCTGCTCAGGATATCAGCACGGAACTGGATTACTTTCTGAACGACGGGGATGAACTGCCGCAAGGATATGACTGGCAGGTCCTTTCGGGGAATGCCGAGATCGTCGACGGCTGTATCCGCAAAACAGAATCTTCCGGGGAATATGAGAATATCACCCTGTCAGCGAAAGACGGCAGCGGTTCATATGAACTGGAACGGCTTCTGCTGGATCCATGGAGCGGATATATCATCAGCTACTTCAGCGAAAAAGGCGATGAAGCGGAATGCATGAAACTTGCGTATACGTTTGACTGCAAATACTGGTTCAAGCTGTATGAAGACAAGGCTGTCCTTTCCGCAAAGACAGGAACAAAGCGCTTAAGGGATCCTGCCCTGTTCCGCAAACAGGACGGAACATTCGGCGTCACGGCAACGCAGGGCTATGATACGGATTCCATCTATGTATTTGATTCACCTGATCTGATCACATTTGAAAACGAGCGCCTTCTGAAGGTCAATGCCTCGACTGATGATACAAAGCTCTCGGAAGAACAGGCCTGGGCTCCGGAGATCTTCTGGGATCATACGATCGGCAGATATGTCATATTATGGTCTTCCGTGAAGGACGGCAGTATGTTCATCAACACATCTTCCGATCTGAATGCCTTCTCATATCCGCAGAAACTGGAGCTGACGGATCATCCGGTCATAGACGGAACGGTCGTCAAAGACGGACATCAATGGCTGATCTGCGCCAAGGATGAGCGTGAACCGATGGAGGAACACTCCCAGCTCTTCTTCGGGTTCTCAGACACTTCATGGAATGACTGGCAGACAACGACGGGTCCTGTGACCGGACATCAGAGTGAAGGTCCGATGATCATGAAGGATCTGGAAGGACCCGGCTGGTATCTCTACTATGATGACTACACAAGGTTCCAGTTCAAGGCACTCTATCTGTCAGATCTGAAAGATCCTGATATCAGGGAGATCGCTGACAGCGAACTCCTGATCCCGCTGGATGCCCCGGCACACAGCTATGCCCTTCCGGTCACATGGAAGGAAATGGAGCGAATCCAGAACGCATACGGTACATAACAAAAAGGATGGGCAGTCCATCCTTTTTCATTCGTAATCATATGTCAGATTGTAATGGCTCTTTTCCATGCCCTGCCGTTTATAGAACCGCTGTGCATCTCTTCTCCATGTGGAGGTGGACAGTTCCAGCCTGACAGCATGACGTCTGCATGCTGTTTCTTTTGCCTTCTGAAACAGCTGTGTTCCGATGCCAAGGTTCCTGTAATTCTCTGTTACACAGAGCTCCAGGATCTCGGCGACCGTGTCCGCATGGTGCAGCTGACGCTCAAACCGCATGTTGATAAAACCAATAACAGCGTTATCCTGTTCAAATACATAGCTTTCCCACTGTTCGGAACATAACTGCTGTTCAAAGATCTCTGTAAATGCGGTCTTATCCAGTACTGTCCGTTCCAGTTCGCACATCAGCCCGTATACGGCTTCCATGTCCTGTATTTCTGTTTTTCTGATCATACAGACTCACTGGTACAGATTCTTGTCTCCCAACGGGATCTCGACTACCTCAGCCATCTTTGTCAGGCATGTTTCGATCTGATCGGAGATCTCACGCACGATGCGTTCCGTGATCTCTTCATTCTTTTCCTTTTCCAGATTGGCGTAAAGGTTATCGCGGACTTCCTGGGAGATCCTGTACATACGTACTTCAAAGTATGACTTCGGGATCAGTTTCCTGACGGCAACGGGGATCTTTGAAGCCAGTATCGCTTCCTGCATCTTTTCCTTGCCCAATGCCAGGATGAGCAGTGAAATGATCACTCCGGCAAAGATGCCGGGCAGACCGTTGGCGATCAGTGCAAGACCGCTTCCCCCGCACAACAGACCGATGATAATGGATACGATCGTATCGATCATCCAGGTGATCTCATCGACCGCAAACAGGTCCTTTGTATCGACCTTGAAGTCGATGTCTGACATCGACAGATAAGAGTTCAGGCTCAGGGCGGAATACGGTACGTTATGCTTGACGCAGATCGGCATCGTGTATTCTTCCAGGGCATAGGAGACTGTCTTCAGCCATGAAGTGACAGGCTTCATCAGAAGTTTTCTCGCCTCATCTGTATGCAGATAGGCATCGATCTCTTTCTGCAGTTCCCCGTCGATCATATCCAGTTTTTCGATCTCACCGCGCCGCCAGCGTTCGATCACGGGCAGTGCGACGTTTTCCAGGATCGGGTCAACAAATGTATCCACGGCATTCCGGTACAGCGTCAGAATATTGTTCATGACGATGTTCTCAACGATACTGCTTTCCTTCAGACGGTCGATCTCCATCTTGAATTCCTTCAGTTCATCATCGATCTTGCCGCAGTATGCAAGTCCTTTGGCGACTGAGAACTCCGGTTCGCTTCCGCTGATGATCACAGCATCCTCAAAGACCTCCTGACACCATTTCTTTACGGCAGGCATCTTGGAGACACCTCCGGTCAGGAAGATCAGCTCAGGCTGTTTTTCCGTAATGCCTTCTTTTGCCTGGTACAGGCTCTCCATGAAGACTTCCTTGAACGACTTGCCGTTCAGGCGTTCTACGCCCCTGTTCAGCAGCCTGTCAGCGATCTTTTCATTCAATCTGAGCGTCAATCTGACGGGAAGCCTTGTATAGCGGATCGTAACTGTCTGCTGGCAGTCATTCTTCTTCCAGTATTCTTCATCCGAGAAGTACTTTTCCTTCAGTCTTCTGCAGGCAAACTCACAATAGCTTCTCCAGGCATCGCTCTCACTGAAGATCTTTCTTATCTTTTTCGGATCGTTTGAAGCGTTCACGGATTCCTCCAGCAGGATCTCATCCATGATGCCGCCGCCCAGATATACTTCGCCGCCTGTCTTCAGCTCGACTTCCTTGCCGCCCATGATATAGGCAAAGTCTGTGGTGGATGAGCCGATATCTACGACAAGCACTGGCCTGGAAAGGATGTCATAACCTACCTGCAGATGTTTGGACTGGCAGGCTGAAACAAGCGCGGCACGTGATTCCGAAATGATCTTTGCCGGCGGATAACCGGTACGCTCAAAGATCTCACGGTATGCTTCCCTGGCAGCCTTATCCCATCCTGCAGGACAGCCGATGTAAAAGCTGCAGTCATCACCCTTGATGAGGTCGCCGTTCAGATACAATTCACCCAAAACACCGGAAGCGAAGCTCTTGATGTCTTTTGCGGATGTTGCGTCATTCAGGAACCTGCTCTTAAAGCGGATCTTCCTGGTCACTGCATCCGGGTCATAGCATGCGCCTTCGCCGATCAGAAGATCACCGTTTTTTAAGAGAGCATATGCTGTAACAAAGCTCTTCATTTCGCGGATGCTGAGGACTTCCGGTACGAGCTGTTCATATCTGTCCAGTCTCGTAACAGCACTCTCGGCATCCCCGAGGTCAAATCCATAATAGCGGTTCATAATCTGCCTCCGGCTGCCAGACCTTTCTTCAGCAGCGCGTTGTCCATGACAAGTGCAGGCCTGAGCGTGCCCCCCTCTCCGGGAAGGATATCAAACCAGGCATGGTCTTCTTTGGAATAGTCTACTGTCTCGATCCTGCGGTTATGCAGGTAATATTTGATATGCGAAATGGTCTCCATGGCCAGGTCGCTGTTCTTGTCCGTATACGCGTCTTCCAGCAGCTGTGACAGCAACGCCAGTTCTTTCTGGTTCATGCCGTCCTTGTCCTTTTCCAGCTCATGTCTGGCATCGATCATTTCTTCTGTCCTGACATCAGCCAGCAGATGGTCGACCGTCAGCATGATGCCCAGCAGATGCTTATAGATCTTGTCCGGATCGGATACCGTTTCCGTCTGGATCTCGGACTGTTTCTGCTTTCCCTGCGTATGGAAATTCATACCGCTGAAGAACAGGCATACCATGCCTGCCGCAAGCAGGACGAGAAATACCGGGAGATTGATCACCATGGATATCGCCCTGACCGAGAACAACAGCAATACAAATGCACCGACTGCACATGCGCAGCCAACACCAAGCAGCACCCAGAACAGCGGGCTGTGCCCTGTTTTCTTTTCCTGTTTCCGGTATTCTTCCCTGCTGTATATCTTTGTTTCGCCATAGCTGTCGATCAGGTTCAGCGAAGTCCTGACAGTTGAAAGAATGCTGTAGGCAGCAGCCTTGACGCGTTCGCTTTCCTCCTGCTCGTTGAATTTAAACAGGATCCTGCTGACTGCCGAATCAGCCGCTTTGATCATGGAAGCTGTATCAGACTGTGCTTTCAGTGTATTCAGAAACGATTCTTTATCTTTTTCGAACAACGATTGTAATGTCACCATAATGCTTCTCCGTACAGAACAATATTATCACATTTTGAACAATGAAAAATGACTGACATCAGAGGTCAGTCATCCAGCATCTTTATGGAGATGATCACCGGCTGGTCTTCCGGTGCGATCGTTCCGTTGTTGTCCAGCGGCTTGGAATCAGCAGCGATCTTTCTGGCTACTTTCATACTGTTTTCATCTGCCACCCAGCCGAAAGCCGCGTAGTTGCCGTCAAGATGCGGCTGGTCGCTCAGCAGGATAAAGAACTGCGAGCTTCCGCTGTCAGGATCCGTTGCGCGTGCCATGGAGATCACTCCCGCAACATGTTTGATCGGATTGTCAAAGCCGTTGGAAGAGAATTCCCCGATGATCGTCGCGTCTGATCCGCCGAATCCGTCTCCCTGGGGATCTCCCCCCTGGAGGATGAATCCGTCCATGATCCTGTGGAATGTCAGTCCGTCATAGAATCCCTCTTCTGTCAGCTGTACAAAGTTGTCTACCGTGACCGGTGCCGAATCCCTGTCCAGATCGATATAGATATCACCGTAGTCCTTTACAGTGATCACGGCATGTTTCTCGGCTGTCAGGCCTTCTTCAGATGCGTCCTGATTTGCGGCAGTCTTTCCTGCACAGCCTGTCAGGAGCAGCAGGCTCATCATCATTGCTATTTGTTTTTTCATGACAGACATCATACCACATTTATGAGGATTCTGCAGATATCGATAGAATTTCGGCAGATTACGATAGTCTGACCGTTCCATATCCTGTATCATCATGTCGGAGAAAACTTATGAGAAAAGACTATAAGATCGTAGTAGCGGATATAGACCGTACCCTGAGAGAAAGTCCCGATCAGTTCGGTGATGTCAACCGCAGAGCTTTCCAGGCACTGCATGAACGCGGCGTCCTGCTGGGGATCGCTTCAGGCAGACCGCTCTGGCAGCGTCTGACAGAACATGCAAAGGAATGGGGACTCGGCTTTGAGTTTGATTTCCTCATCGGCCTCAACGGCGGCGAGGTATTCGATGCGCATACAGGCATTACCAAAAGCCTCAATCCCCTTCAGCCGGATGATATCAAAGAGATCATCACAAAGATGGAAGTTACCAATTGCAATCCCTTCATCTATGGTGACGGCTATATGCTGGCAAGATGGGACGACGAACTGCTTCGCGCTTCCGCAAAACGCAACCGCAATGAAGCAAGGATCGCCAAGGATGTTTCAGAATTCTGGGAGAAGCCTGTCGGCAAGATCCTCTTCCGTACGGAAACGGAAGAACAGATGAAGGAAGTCGTAGAGCCTTTTGCCAGAACACTTGAGAATGATACATACTTCTGCTTCAAAACAGCAGTCAACCTGATCGAATTCCAGGACAGGAGAAACAACAAAGGCACCGCCGTTGCCGAATACTGCAAGGACAACGGTATTTCACTGGATGATGTCATGGCATTCGGCGATGCTGAGAATGATCTGGAAATGATGAAGATGGCCGGATACTCCGTATGTCTTTGCAACGGCATGCCCGAGAACAAAGCCATCGCTGATGCGGTTACCGAGTACCGTGCTTCTGAAGACGGTTTCGGTCACTGGATCTTCGATCACTATCTGAGCGAATAAACCGATTGGATCATCTGCCCTCTCTTATGATTAACCACAGATAAAATGATCCCGGAAAAGGTGTGTTTTCTGCCAGGAAAACACCTTTTTCGTTCAGAAGAAAACGGCTTCCTTCTGCAGAAGCCGTCTTCAGTCCTTTCATATTGTTTTCCCGGTAGACAGCAGTTCACTCCGACAGCATTGCCTGCTGGACGATCTTGAAGCTTGCCTTCTTCGTGCCTGCATATGCGCCGATCCCCTTCAGGGTAACAGTCGCTGTACCTTTATTGATATTCTTTGCATAGCTGACGATCTCAAAATCAGCGGTAGTCAGTTCCTGTTTGTTCAGGACGATCCTGATATCTGCAGGATCGAGCGTGATCGCTCTGCCTGTGTATGTCTGGCTGGGGATCGTGACCTTAGCGCTGCTGATATTCAGCTTCTTTGCGGCGATCCTGTAGACCGCACTGATCTGTCCTTCATAATTGTTCTGACCTGTGACTGTCACGCGGATCACTGTGCCGACAGGAATGATATCTGTTTTCTGTACTTCCTGTCCGGCAAATCTGACGGTTTCTGTCTTATTGGAGATCACGACAGCATCTTCTTCATATGTATAAACATATGTTTTTGCGTAATCAGTTCCTGCTTTCAGCACGCCGCCGTCCAGATCTGTGAGAGTGATCTTGGAAGCGAACTTGTTCGGCTTCGTATTCTCTGTGACATCTGCCGCTGTCATCGTCAGACCGGAAATATCCTGTTTCGCAATACTGAAGAATACGGCAGGTGCGGACCCGCTGTAGTTCCCCTTGCCTTTCACGATCACAGAAGCAGTGTTTTGTCCGGTTTTGTTATTGTTCTTATATGTCAGCGTATAGTCAACGCCTTCCTGCAGGACTTTATCATTGTCTTTGACAGTTACTTCCGTCTTTGCACCTTTCTTAGCAAATACGGTATCGGCTGCTGTTACAGAGAGATCGCTGACAGGTTTCGCGGTGATCTTGAAGGTCTTTTTCACTGTGCCTGTATATCCCCTGGTTCCTGTCAGAACGACAGTCGCTGTTCCCTTATCCGTGTTTTTCAGATAAGAGACATCGATCCATTGAGGATTCAGTTCATCACCCTTCGGTGTGATGATCTCTTCAGGGTCAAATGTGATGGGTTCTCCGATATATTCAGCGGACTTCGGAAGTGTCAGAACAGCCACATTCTTCAGCGGTGTACCGGTGATCCTGAATGAAGCTGTCTTCGTGCCGATATATCTGCCCATGCCGGTCACAATGATCGATGCTGTTCCGACATCTTCATTGTTTTCATATGTCACTTCATAATCCGTATCTTCAATCAGAACATCTGTGCCGTACTTAACGGTTACGGAAGGTTCCTTCTCTGAACCGTCATAAGGAGTACTTGTATACTCGGGAGTGATCTTGAAATTTGCCGCAAGCAGCTCTTCACCCTTTTCTCCGACTGTGTACAGGCATTCCGTATAGCCCTGATAGTTTTTGATGCCTTCGATACGAAGCTGATATGTACCGGGATCTTTAATCTCAACACCTTCCGGTCCATTGACTGTATAATCGGTTCCCTTTTTCAGTGTCTTCCCGTTCAGTACGACCTTAGGTGCAGGCGTCAAAGGTGCTCCTGTCGCAAGGACAGCCATATCGTTCACAACAGCATCTTCAATGCTCATCGGTTCGATCTCAAAGAATACCGATATGGACTGGCTGTAGTTGCCTTTTCCCTTGATCTGGATCTCTGCTGTACCGGCATTCTGGTTATTGAGATATTTGACGGTGTAGTCAACGTTGTACTTCAGAAGCTTCTTGTTGTCATAGACACGCATATCACTGAACGTGATCTTTGAACCGGTATATGTAACTGATTCAGGAACACCGGCTGCCCAGATATGTTCCGGAATATCCAGTCCTGTCTCTTCAGCATCTTCTTCCGTGACATCGCCGGGGTCTGATTCATAGCTATCGTCCCTGGACATGATCGTGAATGTTGCTGTGTCACTGTTCAGGTAACCGGTTCTTCCTGCATATACGGAGACCGTATTTTCCCCTTCTTCTACAGTGAACGGGTTAACTGCGGCTGTCTGATCATCCGCATTGTATATCACGGTATTGGATGTTGAACTCTTCAGCCAGACTGCTGTTCCGACCGGAAGTTCCATTCCGTCGGTGATCATGGTCTGTCTGCCATCCTCACCGAAATAATATGCGTAAGGCGCATCAGCTTTCAGCTGCGGCAGTACAGTTACCTCAACAGCATCTGTATAGCCTCCTTCTTCTGAAGTAGCTGTGATGACCGCCTGGCCTTCACCAACGACCTGGATCAGCCCGTTCTGTTTGATAGTCACAACAGACTCGTTGCTGGACTCGAATACGAAGTTCTGATTTTCCGCGTCTTCAGGAATCACTTCAGCTGAAATGAAATCATAATTGCGTTCGCTGCCAAGCCTGAATGTCAGATCATTGTGATAGATCCTGATCCCGGTGACCTTTACCGGATCAGCCACCGTCAGATAGAAGGAATCCCTCGCTTTCGATCCTGCATTCACATAGATCCATACTGTTCCCTCAGCATGTGTTGTGACAAGACCGGTATCGGATACTGTCGCTACAGACGGATCACCGCTTCTGAATGTTACTTTATCTGACGTATTTGAAGGCTTCACTGTATAGTTCAGCTGGTATTGAGCACCGACTGTCAGTTTTTTGGGTTTGTTTGTAACGGTGACTGACTCTGCCGGGATCACAGGTGCTTTATAGTTGATCTGTACCACATCATGAGCGTGATATACCGTACCGTTCTTCAGGGTAATATCCATGTCATAGATACCTTCCTGCAGCGGTGTATTCACACTGAATTTTGTACTGAAATTTGTCCTGACATAATCATATCCAAACTTCGGATAGATATTCGTCTGCTCGTTGTAGCGGGTATCATACTTACTGGTCGTGACACTCATGGTGTAACTTGACGGACTGGCATCCATGGTGTTGAGATCTTTGTCCTTCAAAACGACTGAACTGATATCAGTTTCTGCAATGGAGCCGGGCAGAATGACGCTCTTTGTCGTAAATGATGTTGAAGTTGTATAAGCTGTTGCGGGCGTTCCTTTGTCATTGATCTCATCTTCCGAGAAGCTGACCAGCATATTGTCATCTTCAAAGACAAGGAAATCCAGATCATCTGCGACACTGAATTCAAACTTGTCACTTTCATAAGTGTCATAGTCCGGCAAGTATTCTTTCAGGTCCGGGATGATGAACACAGCATAATGTCCGTTTCCTGTTGTTGATTCCACGGAGATCTCTGTATCATCGATCTTGACTGTCAGCAGGTACTTCCTGTTGGGTTTCGCGCCTTCCAGGGATGTAAAGAACGGCTTGCGTCCTTCGATCTCATAGAATGTCTGCGGCACGAAGAAGTAATAGAAACGCTGTTCTCCTCTGATCGTTTCCAGCGCATCGGGATGTGCCTCAAGATACTGTGAGGGCAGCTTATCTGCTGTAACTGTGTCGTATCTGAACAGATTGCCGCCCGTATACAGTGTTTCCAGTCTGGAAAATTCTGTCAGGTCCGGCATTTCATACATCTCATTATTCTGGATATTCAGATATGTGATATCAGGTGAAAAACCATATTCATCCAGTTCTGTCAGGTCCAGTCCGTCAAGTGTCAGTTTATTCAGATTTCTGAACAGCCGCAGGCCTTTGATTGAGGTGACAGCTTTCTGAACATGCAGTGTCACCTGCCATTTGTCATCTGCCATTGTTGACATGCTTTTGTAGGATCTTCCTGTTCCGGGCAATATGCTGAGGCTTTCAACATTATCAAACATCGCGCTGTTCAGCGGTCCGTCACCGTATACTTCCAGAAGCTCAAGATAGATCTGTTTGTCGCCAAAGCTGTCTGAATCGACGATAAGGCTATCCGTCGTATGGAACATCAGCGGTTCTTCTGCGGACCCGATATATCCTACGACCTGATCTGAAAACATCACCTGGATATAGATCACATAATCCCTGTCATGATACAAAGGATTATCGCTGGTATCGGATTTCAGCATTTTGGCTGTCGGATTCATCACTTTACTTTCCAGATAAGGCATGTCCGGATTGGATTCGCTGACAGGCTTGTAATAGGCTTTATATGTAACTCTTTCCATTGCCGGCAGCGGATCGATATGCAGCGTGATCCTTGCGGTCTTGGAGAGCGGTTCGATCTCCGCGTATTTCTCCAGAGATTGGAAATCCAGTTCCATCGAAGTCAGGGATACTGTCTGACCGGTCGGAACGACCTGAAAAGTACCGTCAGGATAAATACCCAGAGCGATCGCATAAACAGTCGTTCCGCCGTATGTATCCGCATCGATATAGTAGTCAGCGTCTATGCTTTCGTCATAGTTTTTACTGCTGGTGAAATATTTAGTCTCATCTTCGGTATTTGTCAGACGGATATGATTCAGTCTTTCCTCATTCGGGTTGCTTACTTTCAAATAAACACGGGATTTCCGATATCCGTTACTGATCTCCACGACCGAAACAGTAATTTTAGTCGCGGCAAAAACAGTACTCTCCTCAGTCTCTTCCTGTAATACAGTTTCATCCTCGATCGGTTCTTCTGATTCCGTGGTTTCTTCAACCGGAACTTCAGTTTCAGTGATCTGCTCTTCCGGAACGACAGACTCCTGCGGCTCAGGGATCTCTTCCGAAACAGGTTCTTCTCCGGTCTCTTCATTTTCAGTCAGTTCTTCACCGATGACTTCATCCGGAAGTTCATCTTCCTCAGATACTTCCTCTGAGATCACTTCGGTGAACACTTCTTTCTCTTCCGCAACAGCAGTCTCCTGCACCGCCTCATCATCGGTCTCCTCTGCCATGACCGGCATTTGCACAAAGGCTGTTTGCAAGAACACCAGTACAGACATCATGACAGCTAAAATATTCTTCTTCATAAACGTATCTCCAGCAAATTGATCGAATTCATTATACTGAAATATTGCCATTATAAAAACTGATTCCTGCCGAATCAGTTTTCCGTAAAACAGTTTTATCTGACGATCAGACAGTGTTTATTCAAGCACCTTGACCCATTCACTGTCCTGATCGGCGATCCACTGATCATTTCCGATCCTGTACCATGTATAGCCGCCGTTTTCCTTTGTTTCGTATGCATAGAACTGCGTTCCTTTGGCTGCGGTATAATACTTCTCATTTGATACATCAGGTCCGCTGCGTACATTGAGACCGGCATCCGCAGTCACTTCGATGCGCATGATCCGGCTGTCACTGACGCTTTCCCCGGTATCTTCCAGTGAAGATACAACCCCGGCAAACAGCGGGATCCTGCCTTTGCTGAGGAGGAAGATGAACGGTCTGTCGAACACGACATCATGATAGATATAGTTCCTCACGTTATAACCGCCTGCACCGAGTCCACCCATGACGACAGTCGCCGCGGATGCCCTGACCTCTTCCTCATTGACCTCGATGTCAGCCTTCTGTCTGATCTGTTTGACATAGATCTGTGAAACGACCCCCGGATCTCCTTCCGCCATTTCCGAGAAATCCGCATAGCCAACTGTAAACATTCTCTGGATCCCGAGCTCTTTCAGTACCGCATCCAGTTCATATTCCGCATTGTAGTTATATTTCGGCAGAGACAAGTTGGTGATGTGCACATCCGCCGTCCATGTCTGCTGGTCCTCATTTTCGGTACTGATAAAACCCCTATAGTAATTCATGATCATTTCCGGGTCAGCCTGGGCAAGATACTCTTCCACTGTGACTCCCTGATTAGGAAGGATCGCGGTAAACTCCAGTCCGTTTTCCAGATAGAGGACAACACCTTCACTTAGTGGATCATGCCACCAGCCTTCCATTGACTGACGCATCATACTGACAGTGCTTTCTGAACCGTCTGCGTTATGGAATGTCTGGGGCGATGTCAGTTCCGGCTGGAACTGGATCATACATTTCCCGCCGGCAGCCAGTGCATTGAGCAGCAGCATCGGATCAGTCTGATCCAGGTCATCTGCCTGCAGGATCTCCGGGATGGAGCCGTCTGTCTTTTCCTTTGTCCAGTCATTTACTTCCTGCGCCAGGGCACCTTTGTCCGCAAAGCTGCGCTCAAAGACTGCCGCATCATAATACTCCCGCAGGTGATCCAGGTAGGATGATTTCAGCGTTAGTCCGTTATCGGTATTGAACCACAGTGAATTGCCTGTATAGAAATCGATCCCGTATTCATAGTTCATTTCCGGCAGATAACTTTTCATCAGCTGGTTCAGATCATCCGTACTGATGCCAAGTGTCGATTCAATCTCTGCCCTGGTCATTCCGGCAGTTCCGTTTTCCGCCATGCTTAACGCCAGGATCAATGACATCGGTGAAAAGATATGATTGCCTTCTGCACTGAATACTTTCTGCATCAGTCTGATCATGAACGGATCCAGCATGCCGATCACTTTTGTTTCGGACGCATATGGATCAGAACTGTCAAAAACGGATGCGACAGGTTCAGGTGCTTCGTTTACAAATACCGGTTCACCTGCCGGTTCAGTGACCGCCTCTGCCGTCTGAACAGCTTCGGCCGGTTTTTCCGGCACTTCAGCTGTTCCGGAAGAGCATCCGCCCGTACAGATCAGAAGTGACAGACCCAGTGCGCATAAAAAACTTTTCCGATTCATTTCTTCCCCATTCCTGCTCTATGAAATGCCCAGGAACTGACGGCAGATCTCGCAGATCTCTTCAGCCTGTTCCTGTGTTTCCATTTCAGCAAATACCCTCAGCAGCGGTTCAGTACCGGAGAAACGGATACTGACCCAGCCGCCGTTTTTAAAGTAAACCTTGCATCCGTCCATATAAGATACATGATCTATTTCATACGGGAATACAGGGATCTCCCTGTCTTCCATGATACGCTTCATGAACAGATCCCTGTGCTCTGTCCGGAACCTGTAATTATGCTGTGCCATATATGACCTGCCGACGACAGAGCAGAGCTCGTCATAGATCACCGACATCTTCTTGCCCTCATAAGCAAGCATTTCCACCAGGAGCGCAGCCGCATAGACGCCGTCCTTGCCCTTGATCCTGCCGGCGACGGACAGACCGCCGGATGATTCTCCGCCGATCACGGCGTGTGTTTCATCCATCTTTGACGAGATCCATTTAAAGCCGACAGGCACTTCATAGACTTCCTGCCCGAGATACTTTGCCATGCGGTCGATCATATGCGAGGTGCAGAGATTGCGTACGACTGGACCGTGCATGCCCCTGTGCTTTACCAGATAATAATCCAGCAGCATGATCACATCATTCGGCGACAGGTATCTGCCGGTATCGTCTATGATGCCGATCCTGTCCGCGTCACCGTCTGTCGCAATGCCCAGATCGCAGTGATGCGAGATCACATATGCCCTGAGATCATGCATACTGTCGGAATCAGGCGCAGGCATATGTCCGCCGAACAGCGGATCATGATAGCCGTGTATCGTTTCCACGCCGCATCTTGCGGTGATCAGGATCGTCTTGATGCATGTCTCTGATACACCGTACATCGGGTCCAGCACGATGTTCAGGTTCGCATTTCTGATCTTCTGTACATCGATGTCATCGATGATCGAATCGATATATTCATTGACAGGAGAAAACTCCGTGATGATCCCTTCCGCAATGCCTGCCTCGTATTCTTTGGAGCAGACAGGCAGTGTTACTTTTAAGATATAATGTTCGATATCCGCAGTCTGTTCCAGGTCCGCATCCCTGCCCCCGTATGTAAATACCTTGACGCCGTTGTATTCCGCAGGGTTATGGCTTGCGGTCACCATCAGCCCGTAGTGCATTTCATGGACCTGGACATAATACATGACGACAGGTGTCGGACATGCCTTGTTCACGATCATGGTATGTATTCCTTCTGCCGCAAAGACTTCCGCCAGCCATCTGACCGATTCGTTTGCCAGGAAGCGTCTGTCATGTCCGATGACGATCCCTTCTTCAGCCACGCCTTCGGCATGCATTTTGTCAGCCATTGCCTTCGCAAGGATCTGCAGATTCTGTTTTGTAAATTCATCACCGATCACGGCTCTCCAGCCGCCCGTTCCGAATTTCAGCATCGTTTTCACCCGGAAATCAGTACTTCCTGAAGAACTCACATTCTTCATCATTGCAGAGTTTTGCGGCATTCAGCCGGATATTGCAGTGGAACACATGACCCAGCGGAACGTCTTTGTCGGAATAATATCTGTACACAAACGGAATATCATTTTCCATGAGTACAGGGATCAGGATGGAAGGCTGTGCCTTCAGGAAGTCATTCGTACTTGTCATGACAAATGCCGGCGGGAAGTCTTCCGTGATCCATTCCACCGGATTGATCAGTTTCAGCTCTGTTTCGGGATCCTTTCCCGGCAGGAAATCACCCATCAGCGCAGTTGTCGTATCCTGTGCAGTCAGCTCGATCCTGAATGCGCCGCAGTTCAGCGCGATGGCATTGAAACGGAAGCCCGTGGGAAGCTTCACGCCCAGTTCCTGCGCATAGTCGGGATTTGTCAGGGCAGCCGCGAATATCGTCAGCATATGTCCGCCGGCGGAGTCTCCCACACCGTATACATGTTCCATGTCAAAGCCATAGGTTTCCGCATTGACCATCATCCATGCGGCAACAGAACATGTATCCTCCAGAGACGCAGGGAATTTATATTCCGGTGCAAGGCGGTAGGAATAATTGACCACCGCAAAGCCCCTTTGTGCCAGGGACATGCAGTAGAACTGGTATACATCCTTATCACCGTATACCCATCCCCCGCCGTGCACGCTCAGGATGACAGGCAGCTTTCCTTCTTTTCCCTTTGGACGGTATACATCAAGAAGATGCAGCTTCGCGTCATCCGTTCCGTAGCGGATATCGTCATAACGGATGATATCATCCGGTGTCTTCAGTCCCGCATCGCGTTTTGCGTCTCCTTCACCGAACATCTTTCTGATCTGATCACTCATTGCGCTCATAGAAAACCCTCCTTGTAATATCACGGTTTTATATTGTTCTGTATTTGACACACGGATCCGATCACTCCCAGTGAGCTGCTGCGCTTCATGCGCACATCATTAAATCCGCAGTGACTGCAGGAATAAAATGATGAAAGCCTGCATGCCTCCGGTCATGCCTGCACCTGGGTATGCATCAGATCCATGATATGTGAAACCTTTACATATTTATTGTAATATAAATAACCTTCATTGAAATGGTTAAATATCAAAAATAACATACCTGAAAACACCTGTACCATGGCATTGACAGATTTCCTTTTTTGTATTTTTTCAGACTTTGTTTTCATCCTGGAAATTTTACGCAATACCGATGCCTGTCATAATGGACGCCGGATATTTAAACTGATATATTCTTTACTATAACTATGGGGGATTAACAATATGGTGATTTTCGTGATTGCCGCCGTTGTCCTGGAAGCGGCCGGAATTATCATGATGCTGTTCAGGGGAACAAAGATTTCAATGTATGGTATAGCCGCATTCCATATAGGAGGCATAGGAATCTCATTTGGCGTGCTTTTATCAATGGGGCTTGCACTCCTGGGACTGATGTCTTCGTGGAAAAGTTTTTTCATGTCCGTCGGTATCGGGATCCTTGGCGGACTGCTGTATCTTGTTTTTTTCAATTTCAGTGACTCGGTCTCAAACTATATTCCCGAAGCTGCAGAAAGAAAAAGAAAGCCGAAAAAAGAAAAAGAATTTGAACCATCACCTTGGACGCTGCCTGTGATCATCGTCATGGCGGCTGCCCTGGCTGTCAAAGCCCTGTCCAACTTTCTGAACCTGTTCTTCGGATGGGCAGTCACGATACCGGTCGTATGGTTTGATTTCATTACTGCAGTGCTTCTGATCATCTTCCTGATCATCTGTGCGCTGACCATGACCGCTCCCGGCCTTCTCATTTTTACGATCATTGCCTGCCTGGGATGTATCTCTGTTTATCTTCTGGTTTGGTCATTGGGTGTTATGGTCTCCGGGTTCATTTTTGCCGGTATCTTGACAGCATTGCTGTCGGGTATTCTAATAACAGGTTTTGCAATCGGAGGGACATTCTTCATTACATCCATCACAGTCGTCACTTATGTGCCGATCCTGATCCCCGCGATCGCCATCATGCCTATGACTGCCGTAACTGCAGGCGGCGCAGGATTGTTATATTCAGCCGGTATGGCAGGTACGCAGTCAAACAACGGTTTGACCTTCATGAAAAAGCTTCTGAACACACTGATCAATTTCGTACTGGTCCTTACGGTATGCATCCCCCTGCTGACCGCCTTCACAGGAATTCACGGTATATTTCGTTCCAAGCCGGGGGAGATCTTCGGACTGCAGTTCCTGAACAGGCATAACCTGAACACTGCCGACACCTCTTTGGACAAAGTATTCGGACTTGGTTCCGGAGAATTACGGCAATTCTACGCGAATATGGACGTCTTCGAAAATGATAACCGT
>JAFOMZ010000004.1 GCA_017421125.1 Solobacterium sp. | reverse complement strand
GCCCCTACCACTATCAGCATGCTCAGCAGAGGGAATGCATTCAGTACGCCTTCGACCTTTGTCCTGTTTGTTTCATCTGTGCTTTCCGTTACCCAGGAATTAAATGATGCGTCATTGGCAGTCGATCCGAAGAACGTCATGACGCAGTCCATAACGATCACAAGCATGGCTGCGGCAGATACTGCCCTTTCTGCAGGCACAAACTTTGCGACATTATCCCTTGATATCCAGGCAAATGCCATGACAGACAGTCCCCACAGAATATAACCGGCGCATAAAAACAGTTTCCTGTGTCTCAGTCTGTCGGACACCGTTCCCATGACGAGTGTCGTGACCGTTGCCGCTCCGGCTGACCAGGCAACCATACGGGCGATATCCGTCGTGGTTCCGCCGATATAGTTGAAGAGAAAGAGATTAAATTCATTATTTTCGATTGCCCAGGCGATCTGTCCGACCAGTCCGAATATGATGATCGTTGCCCAGCTTTTCCTTGACAGCTGATTCATATGCCTATGCCCCTTTTTTTCTTAATTATATTCTTCCGGACTGTATTTATTCCAGAAAAACCAGGACACTTCGCTGTCTGTGGCCGGACCGGCAGAATGACGGATCACTGTATGAGACAGCATCATGACGGTCAGGGATACCGCATTGAAGAATATCAGCAGATATGCAAAAATGAAGTTATCTTATCAGTTTTCTTTCAAAATTCGGATATATGTCAGAAACACAGCACCCGGATGGATCCTGCAGGAAGAAACTGAACGATTGCGAGGACATGGTTATGACAGAACTGCCTGTATGGTCGATTTATCTGACAGACATCATGATTATACTGGTGTTTGTATGGTTCTTTTTCTCAGGACTCAGAAAAGGTTTTCTCAGCGTCGGAGCTGATGTCCTGACAAGCCTTCTGGCTATCATTGTTTCAGGGTACGGCGCCTCTTTTATTACAAAGAGATCTGTCTTCTGGCCTCTTGCATGGACACCTTTGAACACCTATCCCTATGCCCCATCCATCCGTGCAGCTATCAACTGGATAGTCTGTTTTATCGTACTTACTGCCATTATGCAGAAACTGCTCCATCCTCTGTACAAGAAAGCACTTGAGTATCAGAAAGAATGTGACACTGTACAGGATATCAGCAGATATGCCGGAGGCGTACTAGGGCTGGTATATGCTGTTTTCCTGGTCAATGCCGTAAGCATCATGATCCTGACAATGACACCTGCGGTCCTGCAGAACGGCAATGAGCTGTATCAAAAAACATTTCTTGCTCCAATATGTTCTGTATCCGGTGACAAACTGGCCGTATCTATCGGTAACCGGACTGACCTTTATTTTGTACGCGATCTGTTCAGTGACGGCCTTACCCTGGAGATCAGTGATCATGATTATCAGGCCATACAAAACATGGTAAACGGACTGGAGTACATGCCGGATGAACTGAAATAAAGCATTTCCCGGTGATCGATTCAAAAACCGTGTGTCTTCTCAGAAGCACACGGTATTTTTTGTCAAAACAGGGCCGAAGTCCTCGGGAAATGATCTGATGGCAGCTATCCGTTCAGACCGAATTCTTTCAGAAGCTGTTCATAACGGATCTTTTCCTTATCTTTGACAGGTTTGGATGGATCGTTGAAACAGTGATGTATGACATCCGCATCCTTCAGCACTTCATCATACGGTTGATCGGTCACAGCTTTATCGTCATGATGATAGATCATGGAACAGATCATATCTGTTTCTTCCGGAGTGGTCTCTCCCAGTTCCTGCAGGAATGTCCTGGCAAGTTCTGCCCCTTTGTGGGCATGATCATCATAGGAACCCGTGAGATATGCGTTCATATCGTGCATCATTGCGGCCATTGCCGGAAGTTCCGGATCCATGCCGCGCCGTTTCGCAATCAAAACAGCTGCCAGAGATACACCATACAGGTGATTGACTGCAGAAATACGTTTTTCATTGTCTTCTACCTTCAGAAGTTCGCGGTCGATGATCGCCCTGAGGTCTTTCAGTCTGCTCATAATATATTCCTTCTTTCTGTATCTCATTATACTATGACGGAACGTTCTGATCCCTGAATGAAAGATCCATCCGGTCAGGATGGACTTTTTTCAGACTTTGATGCGTTTCCAGGTACCTCTTGCATAGAAGTACATGATCAGCAGCGTTCTGACGACCTGGTCCAGCGCGATCGCAGCCCAGGCACCGATCAGACCCCACTGCAGGATCTTGATAAACAGTTCGCCTGCCAGCGGTCTGAGGATCAGCACGCAGACCAGCGTTACGACAGCAGTTGCTTTTGTAGCGCCGGCACCTCTGAGGGAACCCGATAATATAAACTGCGGTGTCTGGATCGGCTGCAGCACACCAAGGATCGCCATGACCGGGATCGATGCCGCAATGACCGCTTCCGTATCACTGTAAAGCGCAACGATGTACTTGCCGAAGAATCCGAACAGCGCTCCGAGGAAGAGTGAGATCATAAGACCAAGATATGTACATCTCCGGGAATAGTGTTCTGCCATATCAGTCCTGAGTTTGCCAAGCGACTGTCCGACCAGTGTTGTGGAACTGACGGCCATTGCCTGACCAAGCATAAATGATAACGACTGGATATTCATGCAGATCTGGTGCGTTGCATAACCGGGCTGTCCCAAAGTAGCGACCTGTCTAGAAAACAGGATAATACCGACTCTCATGATCAGCTGCTCGATCAGGGAAGGAATACCGACCTTGACGATCCTGCCGATAATGGGGAATTCGATCCGGAATCCCTTCAGAAAATCAGTTGGCTTGATCGTGAAATAGTATTTCCCTGAGTTGGCAGTCCGGATCGCCATGACCAGTGCAACTGCCTGTCCCAGTACTGTTGCGATCGAAGCACCCGCAACACCCCACGCAGGGAATCCGAAATGTCCGTTGATCAGGAGATAATTGAATACAATGTTCACAATATTGGCCGTCACATTATAGATCATGGGTATTCTGGAGTTGCCTGTACCGCGGAAAGCGGCAGTAAATGTTGCTGTAATGCCCATTGTCAGGAAACCTGCCATCTGGATCCTCAGATACATGACAGACATTGCGATGATATCCTCGGAAAGACTTCCGTTAGCCATGAATCTGACCAGCGGTTCAGCAAATATATAGCCCATGAAAGATCCGAAAATACATACGAACAACGACATGACAAGGCCCTGTCTCATCGTATCATTGGCTTTTTCATGCTGTTCAGCGCCTCTGTCGCGGGCAACCGCTGCAGTTACACCGACATTCAGCGCAATGATCAAGGACACAAAAACAAACTTCGGCTGGTTTGCCAGACTGACAGCAGAAATGGCATCATCACCGTTCGCCATGGAACCTACCATGATCATATCTGCCATACTGACAAGACTCGTCAGCATCAGCTCTACCAATGACGGCCATGCGATCCTCATGATATCGCCATACAGGACCGAGCTTTTACATCCTTCAGGAAGCTGTCTGCGTTCCCTGCCGGACTTCTGCTGTTCCAGTTCTATATCTTCTTCTGTTCCCCACGGTATCTCATCAAGATACGTTTTTACCATCTTCTGATTAGCCATGTGATCACCTCACATTCAAAAAAGACATGTTTTGCATGTCTATTGTATTAGTTAATGATTGTATTATGCAACATTCCTGCTCAGATTTCCGCCTCATCCTCCGGGAGAGTACGGAAGAAACGGATCAGGTAAGGCATTGTAATAATGGCTGCGATCACTTCCGATACCGCTCTTGATGTTTCTACACCCAAAAGGCCGAACAGTCTGCTGCTGATCAGCAGTACAGGGATCAGTACCAGACCGCTTCTCAGGGCAGCCAGCCACAGAGCAGTCTTAGACTGGCCGATAGACTGGAACAGCATATTGCCGTACAAAGTGACCGGCATCAGGAACAGGGACACTGACTGCCATCTGAGCGCAGTCGTACCGATCCGGATGACTTCAGGGTCATCCCGGAAGAATGCGATAAACGCTTCCGCATTCATGAACGATATCACGCCCATGACCATCATGAGAATCAGTCCGAGCTTGAAGGCCACCCAGAAACCATCCCTGACCCTGCTGTAGATCTTTGCACCATAGTTGAACGCGCTGACCGGCTGGAACCCCTGGCCGATACCGATCGCTACACAGAACAGGAAATTAACGATCTTGTTGACGATCGACATTGCCGCAACAGCCGCATCACCATATACACCTGCCGTTGCATTCAATACGATCGTTGATACGGAGTTAAGTCCCTGTCTGGCAAGCGACGGACTTCCGACTGTCACGATATTTTTGATTACCTCATACTCTTTCGTGAAGTATTTCAGTGAGATCCTTGACTGTGTCTGCCCCCTAAGATACGGGATGATCAGAATACATGCGCCGACATACTGCGAAATGCATGTTGCAAGACCTGCTCCGCCAATACCCATCTGAAGAACAAATACCATCAGATAATCCAGGAAAATGTTGAGGATCCCGCCTGAAGTCAGGCCGACCATGGCAAAGAATGCTTTCCCTTCATATCTCAGAATGTTGTTCATGACACAGGAAGTCGTCATTGCAGGACCGGCGATCAGGATCCAGAATGCATAATCTCTTGCGAACGGCAGGATCGTCTCCGTTGACCCCATCATCCTCAGCATCGGATCCATCAGCAGAATTCCTCCGGTCAGGATCAGGGCACCTGTGGCAAATGCGGCAAAAAAGCTTGTAGACGCATATTCTCTGGCGCTTCCGACATCATGTGCACCGAGTTTACGCGAGATATTTGATCCCGCGCCATGTCCGAACATAAATCCGAAAGCCTGCAGGATCGCTGAAAGGCCGAACACCACCCCGGTCGCTCCGGAAGCACTGGTTCCGATCGTACCGACAAAATAGGTATCCGCCATATTGTAAATGTTTGTTACCAGCATCGAAATGATCGTCGGTATACCGAGCCTCAGGATCAGTTCAGTAACCGGAGTTTCCGTCATCTTCTGATATTGTTCTTCATTTGTTTCGTGTCTTCCCGCCATATTGTTACCTGCCGTACAGTGATATCATACCTGACCGGCCTTTCATCTCGCTTCTATCTGTCAGTATAACAATACTCGTATTTCTGAAAAACAGTTATGACTGAAACAGCCCTTCTTATGGTATCTCTTTTCAGTTATCATATAGTTAAAGAATTAGGAGGATCATAATCATATGACAACACGTTTGCCTGACGGATTCCTTTGGGGAGGCGCTACTGCTGACTTCCAGTTTGAAGGAGGTTTTGGTGAAGGCGGAAGAGGTCTGCTTTCACATGACTATGAAACAAACGGAAATCAGGAGATCCCGAGACATCATACACTCCGCATGCCGGACGGAACGATCGTAAAACCTGCAAGCAGCTTCTTCATTGCTGATCCGGTACCTGCTGAAGCTGTACCCGTATTCCTTGATGATGAATTTTATCCCAGCCATAAAGCAGTTGACTTCTATCATCATTACAAAGAAGACATCGCTTTAATGGCAGGCATGGGTTTCAATGTATTCCGTTTCTCGATCTGCTGGAGCAGGATCTATCCGACCGGAGATGAAGATACACCGAACGAAGAAGGTCTGAAGTTCTATGAAGACGTCATCACAGAGATGGAAAAATACAACATGGAACCTCTGATCACCATCTGCCATGATGAGCTCCCGATGGAACTCGTGCTGAAATATGATGGCTGGAGCTCCAGACATGTGATCGACTGCTATCTGAAATACTGCAGAACACTGTTTGAACGTATCGGCAAACGATGCAGATACTGGCTGACCTTCAATGAGATCAACGCCGTCAAGGGCTTCGGACCCTGCGGAACCAGAAACACGGATGCACAGACACACTATCAGGCAGTCCATCATATGTTCGTTGCCAGTGCGAAAGCAGTCATTATGGGACATGAAATGATGCCGGGATCCATGTTCGGTGCGATGTACGCAATGAGCGAACTGTATCCCGCTACCTGCAAACCTGAAGATATGTTCCGCCATATGCAGGTCAGAAGAGAAAACTTCTTCTTCATCGACTCGATGGCAAGAGGATACTACCCGAGCTACGCAAAAGACCTCTGGACAAGAAGAGGCGTAACAGAGATCAAGATGGAACCGGGTGACGTAGAGATCATGAAAGCAGGACAGCTGGACTATGTATCATTCAGCTATTACCGCTCCGCAACTGTCAAAGCAGGAGATCCTTCCTTCACCGTAGGCGGAAGTCCGAACCCCTATCTGAAAAATACGGAATGGGGATGGCCGATCGATCCGCTCGGACTGCGTTATTGCATGAATGAGATCTATGACAGGATCCAGAAGCCGATCTTCATTGTTGAGAATGGTCTTGGCGCAGTTGACCAGGCTGATGAAAACGGATATGTCGAGGATGATTACAGGATCGCATATCTGAAAGACCATCTGACGGAAATGGCAAATGCCATCAATCAGGATGGTGTTGACTGCCTTGGCTATACAATGTGGGGACCGATCGACCTCGTTTCCCTGTCTACAGGAGAAATGAAGAAACGCTACGGATTTATCTATGTTGACATGGATGATCTGGGCAACGGAACACTGAACCGTTCCAAGAAAAAGTCCTACTACTGGATGAAGCACATCATTGAAACAAACGGAGAAGCTTTGAGCGAATAATCGAAGCTGCTCTCAAGCAAAAGCAGAAGTCCGCTGTGTTGTGTGTGACTTCTGCTTTTCATATCTGTTTGATCAGTTATCTGATTTCTTCGGTTTTAATGATGAATTTCACTTTGTCATTTTCTGATCCGGTACTTCCGCTGAAGTTTTTGTAAGTACTGCCTGCATCCATGACTGCTCGGATCTGATCAAGTGCTTCAGGGAGATCATTTTTCAGCGTGCTGACCAGTCTTGTGATTCCTTCATCTTCAAATTTCTGCATTCCTTCAAGAAGCTTCTGCGCACCGTCATCCAGTTCTGCAGTTCCTTCCTTCAGCCTGCCGGCACCATTCATCAGTTCTCCTGCACCATCGTCAAGCTGTCCGGCTCCGTCGGCGAGTTCGTCTGCACCGTGATCAAGTTTTTCCGTTCCATCTTTCAGGGCTCCGGCTCCTTCGTCAACAGCGGCAGCACCGTTCTTTATTTCGCCCGCACCAAGATCCAGCTGAGCCGTACCTTCCTTCAGTTTTCCGGCACCATCATTCAGCTGTCCGGCACCTGTCTTCAATGCCTCGGCACCGGTATTGACCTGGGATGTTCCTTCTGCAAGAGAAGCGGCTCCCGTATCTGCTTTTGCGGCACCATCATTCAGCTGACTGATGCCCTGCGCAAGCTGTGTGATTCCGCCGTTCAGCTGTTTCGCTCCTTCAGCCAGAGACTTCAGACCGCCGGCTACCTGGTCTGCACCGTTCAGAAGAGATGCCTCTGAACCTTCCGGAATTTCTTCGATTCCGGCTTTTATGGCATGAGCACCGCCGACGATCTGCTGTGCCTGTTCATTTAATGCGGAAGCACCTGCGGAAAGCTGATGCGCTCCGCTCTGCAGAACTGTCAGACCTGCAGTTTTCTGTTCTGCATTTCCATTCAGGATCTGATCAACAGAAGACTTCAGAATGATGATCTGACTGCGGAATCCGTTGTCCGGATGAGCTTCCAGCAGGGATGCATATGTATTCAGCGCATCTGTAAATGCCTGCTTTGCCTGCATCAGTTCCATACCAGCATGTTCCGGAGTGGTTTCTTCTTCATTCATCAGGCGAATATGGTTTCCTTCCGGCCGGTAAGCTGTCTGTACCGGTTCCGTATTTTCCTGATTTTCCGCACTTTCCAGTATCTGTGCCTCAAGCTCAGCGATCCTTGCCTGAAGCTCAGCGTTTTTCTGTTCCGCAGCTTCCTTTTCTGCAGCAAGCTGATCCCTTTCGGAAGTCAGTGCATTGATACTGTCATTTAAACGATTGTTTTCAGCAGTCAATGCAGCGATCTGTTCACTTTGATCCGTAACGACAGTAGTCTCTTCCGATGTGTTTTCCTGTACCGGATTGTTTTCTTTCAGGACTGCATTTTCTGCCTTAAGTGCATCGTTCTCTTTTTTCAGTTCATCACTGTTTTCACGCAGTGTGCTGTTCTCCTGTTCGAGGTTTTCAATTCTGGAGTGAAACTCCTCCGTATTCTCTGAGTTTTCAGAAGTGCCGGCTGTATTCTGCATTGATTTCTCATAAGCAGCCTGCTTCAGAGCCAGATCCTGTGCGGCACTCATCACCTGATTGTAGGCGGCCGCTATATCAAATGCTGTCTGGGCTGACCCGGTCATCTGTTCCAGGGAAGCCAGCTGTGTCTGTGTCTGCTTCAGGCTTTCCACTGCCTGATCAATGCCTCCGGAAATCTGTTCAGCACCGGTACTGATTGCTTCAGTGCCCTGCATCAGGCCGGGCTGCTGTCCGTTTCCATCCAGAGCAGCTGTGTAATCGGAAACACCTTTATCCAGTGTGTGCAGGCCGGCAGCTACTGCTGCGGCACCTTCTGCCAGAGTCTGTGATCCGTCTGCAGCAGCTGCACTGCCGCTCTGCAGAGTTTCCGCACCGTCTTTCAGCTGTAATGCACCGCTTCTCATTGCTGCTGTTCCCTGCTTTAATGCATCAGCTCCGGTCTTCAGGACTGCTGTGCCTTCCGCAAGGGATCCGGCACCTTTCTGCAGGTTTTCCGTACCATCCGCCAGCTGTGCAGCGCCTTCCCTGACAGAAGCTGTTCCATCCTTCAGACTGACTGTGCCGTCTTTCAGTTTTTCGGTTCCGTTCTTTAACTGTCCTGCTCCGTTTTTCAGCTCAGATGTTCCGTCTTTCAGATCGGAAGTACCGTTTTTCAGTTTTGAAGTGCCGTCTTTCAGCCTTCCTGTTCCTTCTTCAAGCTCTCCTGCACCGCTGCGCAGCTGTGCTGTGCCGTCCTTGAATGCTGCTGCACCGTCCAGAAGCTGAACTGCACCGTTCTGCAGTTCATCGATTTTTCCGGTCAATTCATCGGTATCGAAATCCAGATCAAGGCCGGAGAGCAGATCGGAATCTGCCAGTGTGAGTGTCATGCCGAGCGTAAAATCCGTGACATCTGCTTCGATTTCAATGAAATCCGGAATATCGCTGTCTTTCAGTTTGTCACGAAGGTTTTCATCTGCGCTCAGGCTGTCCTTCAGCCCGGGGAAGACTACGCCAGCCGCAAACAGATCTTTTCCTTCGCTGATCAGTTTTCCGTTGGTTACCTTTACGTTGGAGAAATGTTCCGCGTCCAATTTCATGCCGCTGACCATTACAAACGGAACTGATGCAAGACGTGAAGTTCCATTGACGGTGATCGTTTTCTGTGCGCTGTTGACATAATCCATGCGGATCACAACATGCCCGTCCTTGCCTGCAAGCTCGTCTGCACTGACTGGCTTTCCGTTCAGCTGATAGGAAATGTTCACCTGTACCGGAACCTGTTCGTCAGTGGTGCCCTGGTAATAAATATCTTTTCCTTCTGCATTCCAGATCAGATTGCCCTGAGCATCTTTCCGAAATGTTTCGCTGCCGCTGACATTTGCAATGTTCTCCAGACCTGAAACATCGCGGACCTCTTCGTTTTTCTGCGTCTTCAGACGGTCTGACACAATTACTTTCTGTTTCTGACCAGACGCATTTGCAATGATATATACTGTCTCTTCTTTACCGGTTTCCTCGTCCGTTTCCATGGCTGAGACAGGGAGAACGCCAAGTGCAAGCATCAGTGATGTACTGATGACGAATGTATTTCTGAATCTGTTTTTCATTGCTGTTCCTCCTCAGACATTAACAGTCTTTGTTGTTCTGGTTATGATGCCGTCGAAAATCAGAAGCAGACTCGGCAGCAGGAAGATAACGCAGATCATGCTGATCAGAGCTCCGCGTGACATCAGTACGCAGAGTGAACTGATCATATCGATGTCGGAATACATTCCAACGCCGAACGTCGCGGCGAAGAATGAAACGGCACTGACAAGAATTGATTTTGTGCTGACATTGACCGCTTCTCTGACAGCAGTCTTTTTGTCTTTCCCTTCGCACCGTCCCCGCAGATATGTGGTAGTCATCAGAATTGCATAGTCCACCGTGGAACCAAGCTGGATCGTTCCGATGACAATAGATGCAACAAACGGGAGTTTTGTACCGGTAAATGCCGGAATTCCCATGTTCACAATGATTCCGAACTCAATGACCGCAACCAGCAGCACCGGCAACGATACGGAACGGAATACCAGTGCAATGATGATGAATATGACGGCAATGGATACCGTACTGACTGTATTGAAGTCATGATCCGTTACCCGAATCAGATCTTTCGTACATGGTGCTTCACCGATCAGCATCGATCCCTGGTCATACTTTTTGGCGATGCCGCTGAGCACTTCCACCTGACTGTTGACTTCTTCACTGGCGACTTCATACTCTGATCCGATCAGCAGCATCTGCCAGTCATCCGTGATCAGGGATTCTTTCAAATGATCCGGGATGAGTTCCTGCGGAACAGAAGGCGGCAGGATCGTGTTCAGTCCGAGCACCCATTTCACACCCGGTTCCTGCTTCATTTCATCAGCCATTTTCCGGACTTCCTTGGCGGGGACATCCGCATTCATCATCAGAATGTGCGTACATGTCATGTCGAACGTATCATTCAGTTTTGCATTGGCAACAATGCCGGGAAGATCACGTGGAAGCGTACTGTCGAGGTTGTAGTAAATAGCAGTATGACGGTAGCCCCACACTGCCGGCCCCAGCAGAAGTACTGCCAGCGCCAGCAGAGGATATGCGTGCTTTGTGACAAAGTCTCCGATGCCGGCAAAATCTTTGAGCAGCGGCCGGTGCTTTGTTTTTCTGATCGGACCGTCAAGGAACAGGATCATTGACGGAAGAACTGTAATACAGCTGATCACGCCGAATACTACGCCCTTTGCCATGACGATGCCCATATCCATGCCGAGTGTAAAGCTCATAAAGCAGAGGGCTATGAATCCGGCGATCGTTGTGACGGATGATCCGATGATTGAAGTGAACGTTTCCGCAATAGCTTTTTCCATTGCTTCTGTTGGAGGATTCCCTTCTTCCTGATGTGCTTCATAGCTGTGCCACAGGAAGATGGAGTAGTCCATGGTAACACCGAGCTGCAGCACTGCAGCCAGTGCTTTGGTTACATAAGAGATCTGTCCCAGGAACACATTGGTACCAAGGTTGTAGATAATTGCCATCCCGATTCCTGCCAGGAATATGAACGGGATCAGATATGAATCCATTACAAACATCAGTACCAGACAGCTCAATGCGACAGCCATCATGACATAAACCGGAGCTTCCGCTTCGGAGAGATCCTCCGTATCGACAAGCACTGCGGACATTCCGCTCAGGAATACCCGGTTGTCTGCGATACTTCTGATCTTCCTGACTGCCTCCACTGTTCCGTCTGCCGATGTTGTGTCATCGAAGATAATGAACATCAGTGACGAATCACCCTGATTGAACGCATCCATGATCTCTTCCGGCAAAATTTCCATCGGGATCGAGATGTCCAGAAATGAATCGTACCAGATGACGTTTTTGACGTGATCTGTTTCCATGATCTGCTGTTTCAATGAGACGATGTCTTTCTCCGGCATTCCTTCGGTGATCAGGACCGAGAATGCTCCGCTTCCGAATTCTTCCTTCAGAATATCCTGACCGACCATCGTTTCAATATCTTTTGGCAGATATGTCAGCAGGTCATAGTTGACTTTTGTGTGAATATATCCGATTCCCGACGGTATCAGCAGCAGTACTGCGATGATCAGGATCAGTTTGTGATACTTTGTGACCCATTTGCCTGTTTTTAACGGCATTTTATCTCCTCCGTTTCTTTTTTTGACCAACGGTCGATTATTTTTACATAGCTGTTATACCTCTTTTTCGACCAATGGTCAATAATTTTTACCTGCCCGATGAACAAAATAATAGATTTTGAGATAAAATGATTCTGATGAAAACAGGAAAAGCTGAAGAAAACAAAAGAAAAAAGCGGGAAGCATTAATGCATACCGCATTTGAACTGTTCTCCCATGAAGGGATCGCCCATACCAGCATCTCCGATATTGCTGAAAAAGCCGGAGTGGGCAAAGGAACTTTCTATTTCTATTTCAAGGACAAGTATGATCTGAGAAATCATATCATTGCGGCTAAATCCGGTGAGATCTTTATTCGTGCCAAAAACGCACTGGATCAGACAGATTTGGTTCTGCTGGAAGACAAGATCATATTCCTGGCAGACAATATTATCAGTCAGCTGGAGAATGATGTGATCACACTGCGCTTTGTTTATAAGAACCTGAGCTGGGGTGTATTCGAAAGTGCCTTTATCGAACATCGGGATACCAATATCGACTTTGGGCTTGTTTTTGAATCCGCAATCCGTGAGTCGGAAATCAAATATGAAAATCCGCTGATCATGATCTATATGATCATTGAACTGATCAGCAGTACCTGCCATGATTCCATTCTTTACGGAAAACCGCTGCCGATCAATGAAATGAAAGGTTATGTTTTCCAATCCATCCGTGCCATCATGAGAGCACAGCAGGTATCCCCGGAAAAGATATAAATTCCTGCATCTGCAATGAAACGAAAACGGCCCACAAATTTGGACCGTTTTTTATTACAGTTCTGCCAGTGCTGTACCGTCTGCCCGGGGATCACTTCCTCCCAGACGCACACCGTCTTCACGGATCTCGATCACCTGGGAAGCACCGGAGCCGGCAAACGGCTTCATGGGAATCGTTTCATGCCCCATAGCCCTGAGCTTGGCGATCTCCTCCGCACCGATCTGTCCCTCGATCCGGAGAACATGTTTTCCTGTTTCACGGTCCATGGAATCATGCCATTTCGCATGTTCCAAAGCTGTCTGTACATCCAGTTTGAAATCCACCAGATTGACGATCGTCTGCATATTCCACTGAGGCTGACGGTCTCCGCCCGGCGTATTCCCGATATAACAAAGCCTTCCTTCTGCATCGCGCATCATCCAGGTATTCAGTGTATGCATGACCCTTCCTGACGGTCTGAGGCAGTTAGGATGTCCGGGTTCCAGCCTGGCGCCGGGAGCCCTGTTGTTCAGAAGCATTCCTGTTCCGTCTACCATTTCACCTGAACCCCACACACCGGATATGGACGTAATAAATGAGCAGGCATTTCCATAGCGGTCCACTGCGATCATGCTTGTCGTATGTCCCATATCAGGTTCATTCAGGTCAATGTCTTCCAATGAGCGGTCCAT
>JAFOMZ010000217.1 GCA_017421125.1 Solobacterium sp. | reverse complement strand
GTTCATCCGCGACAAAGGCTTCACCCATCAGGGCAAACTGGTTTCCGCTGATGACGATGCCGCCTTTTTCCGGCATAACGACGACAGGCAGGTTCTGTGTTTCCAGTGAACGGATGATCCCCATGATATGGAATACATCCTGCACATAGTGCGTATCCAGGTCAAACCCGTGCAGCAGTCCCAGTCCCTGGCGGTATGAGAATTCCATGTCATCGTCGATCGTTTTGAAATAAGCTTCCTGCTGGATCTTGGAACCGGCACTGAGTCCCAACACGATACCGGAATAGGAACGGATCGCAGAGATCAGGCAGAGGTCATCCAGGCGTTCCATGCACTGGTCTGGATCCTCGCCCAGCAGTACAAGCAGGTCGCTGTGTTCGATCCTGTATTCCATTTCATCCGGATCTTCACTGTAATAGTCCATCAGTGTGATATCTTCTTCCGTAATGCCGTATGCCCGGAACGGACGCAGCAGGTCATATGTATAGTCAGATCCGCTTTCATATCTGATCCGCCAGTCATCCGCGTCGCTTGCCCATCCATAGTCATAGGACAGCGGCAGTATCACGGTCTTCATATGCGGTCTCAGGATACTGATCAGCGTCTGGCCTGCCCATTCCTGGTCAAAATTCGTACTGTTCAAAAGAATATTGATCATGTTCTTCTGCACCTCCGGTCATCGCAAATAATATTACACTGGAAAACTCATTCAGGGAAATCATTTGTGATACCCTCAGCATGACTTTCGGAAATCAGCCGGAAGCGATATGATTATGTTATGAAAAGATATCGTGTGATCGTAGACGGGATCGTACAGGGTGTCGGCTTCAGATACTTCTGTATGTATACAGCAAAAGACTGCCTCGTAACAGGCTCTGTCAGAAACATGTCCAACGGCATGGTAGACATCTATGTACAGGGAGAGGAAGAGAATATCAATACGTTCCTTGATAAGGTCAAGGAAGGCATCGGTTTCATCAGGGTCGATGATATGAGGATCAAACCGGTCCCTGTCGTGGAAGGTGAGCGTGAGTTCGTATGTCTGTACTCGGAAGAATGGTAAGAGGCGCTGTACTGCTTGGAACTGCCTATGTTCTGACCCGCCATGGAACAAAGAAGGATCATCCCGGCAATGATCCCAAATATGACCCGGAGACGCTTGAACAGCGCAAAACAGCACTGAGTGATAAACGTATCCTGTGGCTCGGTTCATCCTTTTCAGCAGGCACCGGTTCAGGCGGGACTGCCTTAACGGACTATCTGAAACAGATCAACAATAGTGAGATCATCAATGAATCGCTGGCGCACAGCTATCTCTCATCCGTGACGCAGAACTCCGCTGTCAAACGTTTCCGTTCCTCGCTGGCACTGGTCAGTCATGCAGACTATCTGGTCATTGAGATCAGTCCGATCGATGCGGAAATGACACACGGAGACGTCTCCAACAGCAAAGACAGGTTCACATTCAATATCAAAACAACGATCGGCGCGCTGGAATACCTGATCGCTTACGCGAAGGAGCTGTGGGATCCGGAGATCATCCTGTTTACCCTGCCCTACTGCAGCGATCCATCCTACGAACAATTGATCCGCAAAGTCCATGAAGTCTCTGATCAATGGGATGTACATCTGATCGATCTGTACCATGACAGAACACTTGAAAATCCCGATCCCGTGAAGCGCAGTCTGTATATGACGGATGTCACACATCCGACCAAAGCAGGCCTGCGTGACTGGATCGTCCCTTATATGCAGGAAAAGCTTCTTAATATCGCAGCAG
>JAFOMZ010000216.1 GCA_017421125.1 Solobacterium sp. | reverse complement strand
TTATGGCTTTTGATTCTTTGAGTGATCGTCTGAATAAAGCATTGCGCGATGTTGTCGGAAAAGGCACTCTGACCGATAAAAACATGGAAGATATGCTGAAGGAAGTGCGCCTTGCACTTTTGGAAGCTGATGTTAACTACCGTATCGTACGCCAGTTCCTGGATGAAGTCAGAAACAAGGCACGCGGTGAAGATGTACTGAACAGCGTTGAACCGGGAGAAATGCTCGTCAAGATCGTACATGACGAGATCATTTCACTGCTCGGTGATAATAACGAAGAACTGCATTTCAAGGAAGACGGCATTACCGTCATTATGCTGGCAGGTCTTCAGGGTACAGGTAAAACGACCAGTGTTGCAAAGATCGCAAGACTGTGCAAGAACAAATGGAACCGCAAACCGCTGCTGATCGCTGCCGACGTTATCAGACCTGCTGCGATCGAACAGCTGCAGACTCTGGGCAATGAGGTAGGCTGCGAAGTATTTACACTGGGTACGGGAGTCAACGCTGTTGAAACTGTACGCCAGGGTATGAAGTACGCGGCTGACAACGGCTATGACACTGTATTCATCGATACTGCAGGACGTCTGCACATTGATGAAGAACTGATGCAGGAACTGAAGGATATCAATGAACTGGTACATCCTGATGAGATCCTCCTGACAGTCGATGCCATGACAGGTCAGGATATCGTCAATGTTGCGGAAGCCTTCCATGAGGCGCTCCCTCTGACAGGTCTTGTCGTAACGAAGTTTGACGGTGACTCCAGAGGCGGCGGTGTCCTGTCCGTCAGAAAGATCACAGGTGTCCCGGTCAAGTTCGTCGGTGAAGGCGAAAAGATCGATGACATGAGTCCGTTCTATCCCGACCGTATGGCTGACAGGATCCTCGGTATGGGAGACATCGTTTCCCTGGTTGAAAGAGCCCAGGAAAAGATGGATATGGAAGAGGCTGAACGTACAGCCGAACGCATGCTGAACGGTGAGTTCACGATGGATGATATGCTGTCACAGTTTGAACAGGTCCAGAGACTCGGACCCCTGAGCGGCATTCTGAAGATGTTCCCGGGATTCTCCCAGTATTCCGACATGATCGATGAGGTCAAGGCAACAGATGCCATGAAGCATACCAAAGCGATCATCCAGTCCATGACCAAGAAAGAACGCCGCAATCCTTCCGCTATGAGAGGATCGATGAAGCGCAGGGTCGCAATGGGTTCCGGAACGACCGTACAGGATGTCAACCGTCTGATCAACCAGTATGAAAAGATGAAGACAGCTATGGAAGCTGTCGGAAACATGCAGAAAAACGGTTCGCTGAATGAAGAAACACTGAACAGGATGATGAACAATCTTGAATCAGGAGGAGCACAGGGACAGCAGCCGGTACGCCGTGTCAAGAGAAAGCGTTATAAGTTCTGATGCAATGAGAGCGGGGTGTTAATTTATCCCGCTTTTTGTGTGAATAAGGTACAATGTAAGAAGAGTTGAGGTAAATATCATGAATGCAAAAGAACGTTATGAAGAGTGGCTTTTAAAGCTGGGCGCAGACGATCCTCTGAGAAAACAGCTGGAAGAGCTCGCTGATGATGAACGTGAGATCGAAGAGCGTTTTTACCAGAATATCACATTCGGCACTGCCGGTCTGAGAGGCAAAGTCGGTGCCGGAACAAACAACATGAATGTTTATACGGTCGGTAAAGCGACCCAGGGTATTGCTGAATACATCAAAAAGCATGGTGAAGTCAGCAAAGGCGTAGTGATCGCTCATGACTGCCGTCATTTCTCAAAAGAGTTCTCGCAGCTGACTGCAGGTATCCTGGCAGCCAACGGGATCCATGCATATACATTCCCGGATCTCAGGCCTACACCTGAACTTTCCTTCATGATCCGCAGGCTCGGAACCGTCTCCGGAATCAACATCACAGCATCACATAACCCGAAGGAGTACAACGGATACAAGGTATACTGGCAGGATGGTGCGCAGGTATCTTCGGATATCGCTGACGGCATGCTGGAAGAAATCGAAAAAGTCGATATGTTTGAAGGGGTTAAGCATATGGACTTTGCGGAAGGCGTAGAAAAAGGACTGATCACAGTGCTCGGGCCTGAAATGGACCGTGCATATCTGGACCTTGTCATCTCACAGTCGATCTATTCCGCTGATGAGATCGACGCGGATATCCCGGTCGTCTATACACCGCTCAACGGTGCAGGTTCGATTCCTGTTATGACAGTATTGAAGGAACGCGGATTTACGAATGTCCATATCGTTGAAGAACAGAAGGATCCGGATCCTGATTTCACAACAGTCGGATATCCCAATCCGGAAGACACCAGGGCATTCGCGTTATCCGAGAAACTCGGAAGATCCATCGGAGCTGAACTGCTGATCGCGACCGATCCCGACAGTGACAGACTTGCGATCGAAGTGGTCGATGAAAACGGAAACTACAAACCGCTCAACGGTAACCAGACCGGTGTGCTGCTTGTCAATTACCTGCTGGAAGGAAAGAAAAAAGCAGGTGTTCTGCCGGAAAGAGGAGCGATCGTCAAATCCATCGTAACAGCTGATATGAGCAGGGCTATCGCAGAAGCATACGGCGTCAGGATGTTTGAAACACTGACCGGCTTCAAGAATATCTGCGGCAAGATCCCCTGGCTCCAGAAGCACGGATATACATATATCCTCGGATACGAGGAGAGTGTCGGATATTCTCCTGCAGAGCTTGTCAGGGATAAGGACGGAGTTGCTACGGCAATGCTGATGACGGAAGCAGCAGCCTTCTACAGAAAGCAGGGCAAGACACTGCTCATGGTACTGGAAGACTTGTTCAAACAATACGGATATTATGCTGAAGAGCAGGTTTCATTGATCCTGGAAGGTCTGGAAGGACAGAGAAGGATCGCCCGTATGATGGCACATGTCAGGGCAGATCTGCCGCAGGAATTCGCCGGCCTGAAAGTCGAAAAGGTCATTGATTTCAAGGATGGATACGAAGATATCCCGGCCAGCAATGTTCTGAAGTTCATGCTGGAAAAGAATACATGGTTCGCCATGAGACCTTCCGGAACAGAACCCAAGCTGAAGTTCTATTTCTATACATGCGGTACAAGCCACGAAGACGCTGATGCGACACTGAAGGCACTGAAGGAAGAAGTGTTGGGTATCGTCAACAGCGTGGCATAAACAGACGGAGGTGGTAAAAATGTCTGAAGTATTGAACAATCTCAAAACAAGACGCTCGATTCGCAAATACACGGATGAGCCTGTCACAGACGAGCAGATCAGTCAGATCATCGAAGCAGGCCTGTATGCCGCAAGCGGTATGGGCAGACAGTCACCGATCATTCTGGCAGTCACAGACCGTGCGGTCCGAGATGAACTGGCGGAAATGAATGCGGCAGTGATGCACAGGGAAGGGACAGACCCGTTCTACGGGGCGCCGTATGTCCTGGTCGTTCTGGCTGACAAGAATGTTCCGACAGGGATCTACGATGGAAGCCTTGCACTTGGAAACATGATGCTTGCAGCACATGAACTGGGTCTTGGCACATGCTGGATCCACCGCGCAAAAGAAGTGTTCAACAGCAAGCGGGGAAAAGAGATCCTGAAGCAGGCCGGTGTGGAAGGCGATTATGAAGGCGTCGGAAACCTGATACTCGGACATCCGGACACATCCGTACAGCCCAGCGCAGCACCGCGCAAAGAGAACAGGGTATTCTATATCAAGTAATGTACAGACAGGCGGTTTTGGCAAAACCTTCTGTCTTTTATAACCAAGATCTTTCGATCCTAAAAAAAATCTATTTAGCAATTTTCAGTGCGTAGAAAGCGCTTTCTTAATTTATAATGAATGTAACAGGAAAGGATAGGAAATAAATAACTATGTATTTGGAAGAGTATAATCGTTGGCTGAATGCTGACCTGGTCGATGTCGATCTGAAAACGGAACTTCAGAGCATTGCCGGTGATGATGAAGCTATCAAAGAGCGTTTTGCTGTGGCGCTTCAGTTTGGTACAGCAGGTCTGCGCGGAACACTTGGCGCAGGCACAAACCGCATGAATATCTGGGTCGTCATGCAGGCAACACAGGGTGTCGCTGACTGGGTCAAGACACAGGGCGGAACACAGACTGTAGCGATCAGCTATGACAGCCGTCTGAAGGGCTGGAATTTCGCAAGAGATGCTGCAGGCGTACTCGCAGCTAACGGAATCAACGTTCGTATCTATGACGAACTGATGCCTGTACCGGCACTGAGCTTTGCTACAAGATACTACAACTGCAATGCAGGTATCATGATCACCGCATCACATAACCCTGCTAAGTACAATGGTTTCAAGGCTTATGGACCGGATGGCTGCCAGATGACAGACGATGCTGCAGCTATCGTTTACGATTCCATTCAGAAGACTGATGTCCTGACAGGCGCAAAGCAGATGTCATTTGCTGAAGGCGTTGAAAGAGGACTGATCAAGTTCGTCGGAGACGACTGCAAGAACGCATTCTATGCAGCAGTTGAAGCAAGACAGGTCAGACCCGGTCTCTGCAAGACAGCTGGTCTGAAACTCGTTTATTCCCCGCTGAACGGAACAGGTCTTGTACCCGTCACAACAGTTCTGGGTCATATGGGAATCACGGACATCACGATCGTTCCTGAACAGGAATATCCGAACGGCTACTTCACAACCTGCCCGTATCCGAACCCTGAAATTTTCGAAGCACTTGAAAAAGGCCTGCAGCTGGCGAAGGAAGTCGGCGCTGACCTGATGCTCGCTACAGACCCTGATGCTGACAGAGTCGGTATCGCTATGAAGTGTCCGGATGGATCATATGAACTCGTTTCCGGTAACGAAATGGGCGTACTGCTGCTCGACTACATCTGCGCAGGCAGAATTGAGCAGGGCACAATGCCTGAAAAACCGGTAGCTGTTATGTCCATCGTATCCACACCGCTGGCTGACAAGGTTGCTGAACACTATGGTGTTGAACTCCGTCATACACTGACAGGCTT
>JAFOMZ010000215.1 GCA_017421125.1 Solobacterium sp. | reverse complement strand
CCTAAAAGCAGCCGCCTGCGGCATATAATTCCCTGTATTGATCCTGTTTCATGAATATGACTCCTGTCGTTTTATTATACACGATGGACCGTGTATCCTGTGCAGGAGGCTTGTAATTTTAAAACAGCATATTAATATATACACGGAGGTAACGTGATATGAAGAAAGTAGTTACTATGCAGGATATCTCCTGTGTGGGAAAATGCTCCATAACCGCAGCTTTCCCAGTCATCAGCGCAATGGGTGTTGAAACAGCGCTGATCCCTACAGCGGTTCTGTCCACACATACGATGTTTCAAGGCTTCACATTCTGTGATCTGACAAAAGAGATCCGTCCGATCATGGATCATTGGGAGAAAGAACAGTTCCGTTTTGACGGGATCTATACAGGTTATCTTGGATCATTCGAACAACTGGACATTGCATCCGAACTGTTTGAGCGCTTTGGCAGGGACGGCTTTATCCTCGTCGATCCTGCAATGGCAGACAACGGAAAACTCTATTACGGGTTCGACCAGAAATTCGCGGACGAAATGGCAAAGCTCTGCGGAAAAGCAGATTACATCTGCCCTAACCTGACCGAAGCATCGTTCATGCTGAGGAAAGAATACTGCGGCGACGATTATGACGAAGCTTATGTCAGACAAGAGCTGAAGGAACTCTGCGCACTCGGCGCAAAGACAGCGATCCTGACAGGCATCAGTCTTGAAAAAGGAAAAACAGGTGCATATGCCTATGACAGCGTCAATGATGAATACCACACATTCTTCACTGACGAACAGCCGGAACATTTCCACGGGACAGGCGATCTCTGGGCAGGCACATTGTGCGGGGCACTGACGATCGGCAAGAGCCTGGATGAGGCAATGAAGATCGCATGTCTGTATGTAGCGGAATCGATCCGTCTCACACTGGCGGAAAAAGACCATAACACATACGGCGTCAATTTCGAACAGGCGATCCCGTATCTCATGGGACTTCTTACAGAGTAAATTGATTGTAATAAGGGACTGCAGATAGTAAGATTTGGTTCATGAACAGGCAGTCCTTTGATACATTGAAAGCAGCTTTTCCTCACACGATCCCGGTCATGACCGGATATATACCTTTGGGAATTGCCTACGGTGTCTTTATGACTTCCGCCGGCAATCCTTTTTGGTATCCGACACTGACCTCAATCGTAATATACGGCGGATCTTTGGAATTCCTCACTGTATCCATGCTGGCGGGACCGTTCAATCTCCTGCAGACATTCCTTGTGGCCATCATGGTACAGGCAAGGCATCTCTTCTATGGTCTGGCGATGCTTGAAAAGTACAAAGGCGCTGGATACCGGAAATGGTATCTGATCTATACATTGACTGACGAAACATTCTCGATCAACTGCTCTGCGGATATTCCGGAAGGCATCAGCAGATACAGCTTCTGGGAATGTATTTCAAGACTGGATCATATCTACTGGATGACCGGATGTACGATCGGCGGCCTTCTCGGTCAGATCATCCATTTCAATACGGAAGGTCTGGACTTTGTCATGACTTCCATGTTTACGGTCATTCTTCTGAACCAGCTTCTGAAGGAAAAGAGCCATATCAGCGCATGGATCGGCGCAGCCGCATCCCTGCTCTGCCTCCTGCTCTTCGGCAGGGATTCATTCCTGATCCCGGCGATGGCAGTCATCGTACTGATGTTAACGGTATTCCGGAAACCGATCGAAAGGTCAGGTGATCTCTCATGACACAGACACAGGCGATCCTGACGATCCTGACATGCGGAATTGCGACCATCCTGGTCCGTGCCCTTCCGTTCCTGGCTTTCAGGAAGGATACCCCGAAATACATCGTTTATCTGGGCAATGCGCTTCCCCCGGCGATCTTCGCCATGCTGGTGGTGTACTGTCTCAAGAATGTCAGCCTTGTATCAGGTTCGCGCGGGATCCTGGAGGCAGCCGGCATGACCGTTACCATTCTGCTCCATCTATGGAAAAAGCAGACGCTGCTGTCGATCGCAGGCGGCACGATCTGCTGTATGCTGCTGATGCAGTTTATATTCTGATCTCGCAAAAACAGCTTCCGCAATCGGGAGCTGTTTGTTTTATTTCATATTGTCGTAAGCATCTGTTTTTCATAGTACTCCAGCTGGGATGCCAGTTCCCTGGCAGACATTCTGGAAGCACCCTGCGCGAATACGGCATTCTGGACCAGCGCGTCAGATGACGCAACGATCAGGCGGTACTGCTTTTTCATTTCGTGGGCAGCCTTATCGATATATGCGTCCGCTGTCAGGTCAGCTCTGGTAAAGACGATCGTCATATCGCCTCTGCGTATCTCCGTACCCATATTATCCTTGACCTTGTATCCGTCAAAAACCACGACCATGCGGTATCCCGTATAACCCATATAGTTGAAGAGACGGTCGATCAGTTTTTCCCTCGCCGCATACAGATCTACCTTGGACAGTTCTTTCAGGTCTTCCCATCCATAGATCATATTGTAACCATCAACGATCATACAGACAGGCAGGTGAACGACCGGATTCGGTTTTGCCGGTTTATCGGGTTTCTCTGTCTTCTTCGGAGTGTAGTGCTTCTTTTCGTTTTTATTCCGGCCGGTCGTCATCTCAAAGACCTTCTTCAGTTCATCTTCCGACACCTTATAGCGTACCGGATGAGAAGCGGAAGAAGCAGACGGCGTACGGAACTGGATATGCATGTATTCATCCGCTTTATCCCACGGTACATAGAATCCCGAACCATGCGCACAGAATACCGAACCTGCAGGCTGGGAGTAATCCATATCCGGATCATAGCCGATCGATTCTACGATCATATCCTGCTGGGGACTTTCATCATATCCCTCAGGCCGCCAGACAAATCTGCCTTTGCCGCGGGAATATGCCGTGACATCATTCTGGTATTCCATCAGTGTACGGACAGGTCCCCTGCCGGTGATCACCGCTTCACTGTCATCATTGCTTTCGATCTCAATGGATGCCTGACGCATCTCAAGGTCATACATCGCCCTGGAGAGAGAACCCGAAGGGATCCTGAGTGTAAAGGAACAGTACGGCTCCAGCAGGATATTGTCTGCTTTCATAAGTGCCTGGCGTACTGCCCTGCAGGCTGCTTCACGGAAGTCGCCGCCTTCGGTATGCTTCAGATGTCCTCTGCCGGCGATCAGGACGATCCTGACGTCCGTCAGACGTGATCTTGTCAGCACCCCGCGGTGGATCCTGTGATTGAGTGCGGACAGAATGGACCTCTG
>JAFOMZ010000214.1 GCA_017421125.1 Solobacterium sp. | reverse complement strand
TTCATCTGTATGGATCCTGGTAAAGACGGGGCAGAATGATTCACCTAAAATCGATTCGATTGCGATCAGATCAATACTTGTAATTTTCATCATTATCTCCTTCGTCTGATCATTTAAAAACAGACCTCAGCCTGATCTGTTCTGAGTGATGTCTTCATAATAAAATTATATAAAAATCCCATTGATTACAATCATATTCGGCCTATTGATCCTTCTGAAACATGCAGTGCCATGAACAGCACTTAGAACGGGAAAAGATATTTCATTCATTGGATCTGTATGCCGGTCAGTAAGTGAAAGATTCATTATCTTCATATAAAAAAGTGTATGTTTCATGCAGAAACTGAAGTATATTGTGTATCAGGTGAACATGATTCAGACGATTACGAAGCAGCAGGCCAGACAGTTCATCCTTGCAAAGCAGGGACTGATCGGCAGTTATCAATTTAACGGAAAAGACGGCGCTTTTGCCTACGTCCGTCAGGCAGGATGTATTCAGTTCGATCCCGTCGATGTCTGCGGTAAAAATGCGGAATTGACCCTTCAATCAAGAGTTAAAGGGTTCCGCAAAACAATGCTGCAGGATCTGCTGTATCAGGACCGGAAACTGGTCGACTATGTTGATAAAGAACTTTCCATTTGGCCTGTGGAAGACTGGCCGTATTTCTCTTCATTCAGGGAACGCAGTCTTCAGATGAGCGATACATTTGAAGGCCTGCAGGAACTGAAAGAAGAGGCAATCATGTATATTGATGAGAATGGTCCGGTATGCAGTGACACACTGCCGATCGAAGGAGAGATCTTCTGGCATTCTTCCATGCACTGGAGCGGTCACTGGCATAAGAAATCAGCTGCTGCCAGATCGGTCCTTGAACAGCTCTATACCGATGGAACATTGATCATTCATCATAAAAATGGCAGCAGGAAATATTATGACATCGCTGAAAAATACCTGCCTGCAGAGATATTGTATGCTGAAAATCCCTGCAGAACAGATTCAGAGTATACTGCTTGGCGGGTACTCCGCAGGATCGGTGCTGTCGGTCTCTTATGGGATAAAAACAGTCCTGCATTGCTTGGTATTCAAGTGAAAGCTGAGCAGAGAAAAAAGATCCTGGCAGATCTTGCAGAAGAAAGAAAAATATGTCAGGTCATGGTAGAAGATGTGAAAACACCGTTTTACTACTTGTCTTCTGATGAAGAACTGATGCAGAAAGTGAAGGAGGGCAGCGCAGATCTGAAACCCCGCATGTCATTCATAGCACCGCTTGATCCGCTGTTATGGGATAAAGCACTGATCACGGCTCTGTTTGACTTTACATATGCATGGGAGATCTATACTCCGGCTGAAAAACGTAAGTATGGATACTATACACTTCCCATTCTGTATGGTGACCATTTCATCGGCAGGATCGAAGCGGTTCCCGGTAAAGATGGTATTCTGCGTGTCAAAGGACTGTGGTGGGAACCGGGAGTCAGACAGACGAAAAAGCTGAATACAGCTCTGGACAGAACACTTCAGAATTTTGCCGGATTCAATGGATGCAGGAATTACGAACTGTGAAAAAGAAAAGGGAAATATAATGATCGTTGTTCAAAGAGTTGAAAGAGATACTGAAACAGCGTTAAAGCTGCTGGACTTTGTGAATCATTTTTCCTGGCAGGAAGTTAAGGAACACACTGTCAAAGTGATCAAGGACTGGGAGTTTACGGATTGGGAGTCACCGTTTGCGGCAATGGATGGCGAACGCATTGTCGGGATGGCTGTGATCGTTAAAACAGACTATTATCCGCTCCCTGAGATCTTTCCGTGGATCTCAACGATATTTGTAAGCGAAGAGTATCGCGGCAGAAGGATCAGTGAGAAACTCATTGATCATGTAAATGCGTACGCGAAAGAACTGGGATTTGAGAAGACCTATATACCGACTGATTATGCCGGCCTTTATGAAAAATACGGATACAGATATGTAAAAGATATCGTCAACTACGGAAACGGAACTGACCGTCTGTACGTCAAGGATATCTGATGACTGAAGGATCCGGAAAACATTTTTACTTTTAATATATGAAAAAATGCCCCTGGACCGATGGGCTCAGGGGCATGATTCATTCGTTGATTTTACGGACAGCTTTGATAAATTTCAATGTTGCGGCAGTTGGTTCTTTTGCATAGATCAAACCATACGGCATACAAATTTAAGAATGATCATATTTATCCTTTCAGTGCACTATGTTACTTTTTATATGGAAACCGCCGGATCTGTCTTTGATGAGAATAAACTGGGGCAGATCATGAAATAAATGGAGACAAAATGATTCGGATACTGCTCAGATTTTTACTATTCCTGCTCAGACTGCTTCCGCTGGTCATCCTGTATATTGCACTGTACAGGGATGCCGGTCATCTGAAGCTGCAGAAAGCAGGCATTATGGAAAAAGAGATCATCGTTGGTGATGTTCGTTTTCATTATGCTGAATCTCCGGATAACAGGAAACCGGTTCTTCTGCTGATCCATGCGCAGCTGCTGGAATGGTTTTCCTACCAGCGTGTCATGATACCGCTGTCTCAGTATTTTCATGTATATGCCGTAGATTGTCCCGGACACGGTAAAACAAGATGTCCTGATGATTTTCAGATGAATGCTGATCAGATCGGTTCATCATTGGCGCAGTTCATTGAGAAAGTGATCGGTAAACCAACTGCTGTCTGCGGAAATTCATCCGGAGGCCTTCTTGCTGTATGGCTGGCCGCAAACAGACCGGAACTGATCAGGGCAGCAATACTGGAAGATCCACCGCTGTTTTCCTCAGAGTATCCTGCGATCAGACATACGATCGCATATCGTACGTTTGCGGTCAGTGACCGGGCAGTACGTCAGGATAACGAAGGGGACTATATCAGGTTCTGGATCAGAAACTCTCCTGATTTCTTTAAAAACAACGCATTCCCCGGTGCTCGTACGATGATCCGCGTCCTCATCATGCTATACAGGATGCTGCACTGGCAGAGTATCGTTGAGCTGCCGTTTGTGCCTGTTCTGTTCAGGGAAATGATCAGGGGCATGGATCAGTATGACCCGCATTTCGGGCAGGCATTCTATGACGGTACGTGGAATGAACATTTCGATCATGCGGAAGCGCTGCGGCAGATCAGATGTCCTGTCCTCCTGATGCAGGCAGATACGTCGTTTCTTCCTGACGGAACATTGAACGGTGCCATGTCGGAAGAAAACGCGCAGTTCGCATGCAGCAGGCTCCAGGATGTCAGATATGTCAAAGTCAATACCAGACATGTGGTTCATCTGGAAGAACCGGATGAGTATCTGAAACATGTAATGCCGTTTTTGAGAGAACACAACAGAAATGACAATTGAAAAGACCGGCTTTGTGTGAAACCGGTCTGTTATTATTCATGGAGTCTTCGTTCCTGGCGGAGTGCTTCGATCTTGCCGTGGATACGGCCAACGGCGTACATCAGCAGTGCTGCGCATAACAGATTGATAAATCCCATATGTACAGGAAGGATCGAGTTTGCGATCCCGATGATGATATTCATGAAGCCGATGATCATCAGAAGATTGGCAATACCTTTCAGATGACTGATCTTCGAGTCAATATCGGAGAAGATATTGAATTCACCGAACTCTGCTTTTCTGCGGAAGTACATCCAGCCGAAAAACTTCGCAATCAATTCGGCACCAGTATCCTCCATAAACTCGATATATCCCGGATCAAAACCACCATGCATCTCCATACGGATGATGTATTCACCCGGTTCACAGTTCACGAATGTGTATCTGCAGATCTGATAGCTGTCAAGGACCCAACCCTGTTCAGCCATCTCATTGAGCCATTGTTCTTCTTTATCAAAATCCCAAACCCAGAACAATCTGTAAAATGTCTTCATCATTATTTTAATTCTCCTTTCAGAACAGCTTCACCATTGCTGACTAATTCTCTGAGCCGTTCCAGTTCATTTTCCAGGATGTCCATGCCGTCATCGGTCAGCACATACTGTTTTCTGCGGCTTCCCGCTTCCACAGGAAGCTGGGTGATCCATCCTTTATCTACAAGTGCATTCAAAGCACCGTACAGTGTTCCTGCCGCAAGATGAATCCTCTCGTTTGAAAGCTTTTCCACCGTCTGCATGATCCCGTATCCATGACATGGTCTCACCAGAGCAAGCAGGATATAATATGTCGTTTCTGTCAATGCATATAGATCATTCATATATCGTCTCCTTATATATCGATATCCGATATATCGTAATTACAATATATCGTCTCACGATATAGTTGTCAATATCCTTTGCAGGTATATATATGAAAATCATTCAGGCTGAAATGCAGTGCATCATCAATATTTACTTTGTCACTCATGTACCGACGGACATAAAACGCAGCATATGATATAGTTCATTTACATAAATGAAAGAAGGAATAATGTTCTTATGGAAATCCGTGTACTGAGATATTTTCTTATGATCGCAAAGTTGGAAAACATCACAAAAGCTGCCGAAGCACTTCATATTACCCAGCCGACGCTGAGTCGTCAGATCCGTGAACTGGAAGAGGAGATAGGCGCTGAACTGTTTTACCGTGATTCCCGGAAGATCAGACTGACTCAGGAAGGATTTCTCCTGAAAGAACGTGCTGAAGAGATCGTGGAGCTGACAGACAAAACGATCGAAGATCTCAGGTCCAGCAGCGGAAGAGTAGAAGGGAATATCACGATATGTACCGGCCTGTTCAGATCAACAGATATGCTGGCAAAGATCATTACGGAATTCCGTAAGACGTATCCGAATGTAAGGTTTACGATCATGACAGCAACTGCTGATACGATCAGGCATCAGCTGATGCGCAGCCTGATCGATTTCGGAGTCATGCTTGAGCCGGTCGATCTGTCGGAAATGAGTTTCAGACGCTTTCCGGAGCCGGAAAAGTGGAACGTTTTAGTGCGGGCGGACGATCCGCTTGCCGGGAAAGAGGGGATCTCTGCCGCGGATGTTTACGACCGTGAACTGATCATACCGTTCAGAGGACCTGTTGCGGCGGAACTGTACCGCTGGCTGGGAAAAGATCCTGATGAACTGAATATTATTGTCCATAACGCTTTAGGCGGGACAGCCGCGTATATCGTACATAACAGCAATGCTGTTTCATTGAATGTAGACGGATCACTTCCGTTCCTGGATGATACCAGGATCAGAGCAGTACCGCTTTCTCCGCCGCTGACAGGGAGCAGCGTCATTGCTTGGAAACAGGATGCCGTGCTGACAGAACCTGCAAAGCGTTTTGTTGAATTCGTATCATGCTTTCCGGGCATGGATAATCAATAAACATTAAGTATTTGATATAAATAACTCCGGAATTTATACTGAAACCGTAAAGAAAAGGAGTCATTCATATGAAGGGAAGATATTTGATCATACTTGCATCGCTTTGCGGACTGATCGCATCAGGAGTCGGTCTGATCACAAATGTAGCCGGGCTGTTCTTCAATCCGATCGCTGAGGAACTGGGACTGCTGAGAGGCGCTGTCAGTATGACAGTAACGATCAACAATCTGCTGTTTGCTTTAGGCGGACTGATGTCTCCGAGATTCATGACAGAGAAGACACTGAAGCCCGGGCTGATCATCGGGACTGCGGTGGTTGCCGGGAGCACAGCACTGCTTTCCGCAACAAGTTCGATCATGATCATGTATATCCTGAATGCTCTGCGCGGGTTCGCGTCAGGTGTTCTCGGATTTGTATTCGTAACGATGGTGATCAATAACTGGTTCCATTCCAATGTCGGCCTGGCATCTTCCATAGCAATGGCATTCAGCGGTCTGGCCGGTGCCGTATTCTCTCCGATCGTATCAGCTGTTATCCAGAGCAGCGGCTGGAGAACTGCGTATCTGATGACTGCTGTCATGATGGCAGTTCTGAATCTTCCTTCCATTCTTCTGCTTCCGGCGATTGATCCTGCCTCTAAAGGAATGAAGCCGCTGGGAGAAAAAACAGAAAACAAAGCTGCTGAAACAAGTACCGGCAGCGTACTGCCGGTCGTCATGCCGATGCTGGTGATCATGTGTGTATATGCCGCATGCGGAGCAGGATCAACAGCTCTTACCCAGCACTTTACAGGCATTGCCGAAGAACGCGGTCTTGCGGCATCCGTCGGCGCTACAATGCTGTCTGCCTGCATGCTTGCCAATACCGGCGGCAAGATCGTCCTTGGTGCGCTGGTCGACAGGATCGGCGCAAAGAAGTCACTGCTGACATATGCATGCCTCATCATGTGCGCAGTTCTGATCATGCTGTTCATTCCTTCAGGAACTGCTATGTATATCGCAGCCTTCCTGTTCGGCCTGACTTATTCCATGGCAACAGTCGGTGTTGTTTCGATCACAAAGGATCTGTTTGGACTGGGAAATTACAGCCGGACATATCCGAAGATCAATCTCTGCGGGACGATGTTCAGCGCAGCATTCTCTTCGATCATCGGATTCATGTATGATGCTTTCGGAAGCTACAACGTCCCTCTGTTCATTATCATGGCTATGGCAGCGATTGATTTCATCATCATCCTGTATGTATATAAAACAATTGACGCAAGAAAAAAGAACGCATAAGGAGAGGAAAAGGATTATGAGAAAAGAAGATGTATCACCGTTCGAAGTAGGAGATGTCAATCCTGTTGCACAGTATTTTACCGGAGAAACATTCCTTGCAAGACTGACCGGACCGGATGCCCAGACAGATATCTTTAATGTCACATTTGAACCGGCCTGCCGGAATAACTGGCATGTTCATCACGGATGCCAGCAGATCCTGGTGTGTGTCGGAGGCAAGGGATGGTATCAGGAATGGGGGAAGGAACCCGTTCTGATGACACCCGGAAGTGTTGTAGAGATCCCGCTGGATGTCAAGCACTGGCATGGTGCCGCCAAAGACAGCTGGTTCTCCCATCTGTCAGTCATGTCCAGAACTGTTGAAGGTTCCCATGAATGGCTGGAACCGGTAGATGATGAGCAGTATGAAGCTGTCCATCAGACGCAGGCATATCTTGATTCCCTGAAATGATCTATATGAAGAAGGACAGTCCGTTCATACAACCACTGTCCTTTTTTCGTATGCAGGATGAATGGTAATCTGAACCTGTTCAGGTCACTCAGTGATCCGTTCGCTGTGCATACAGGATCGTCATCCTTCTGCTGTAAACGGTCAATTCTACTATGCGTAGATAGCAGCCTGAGAAGTTCTGTTCTACAATCTGATTGCAGGAGGTAAACAGAATGGATCAATATGTGACAGGGACCGTGATCAAACAGCTGCGTGAAAAGCACAGGATGACACAGCTGCAGCTGGCGGAGAAGATCGGAGTGAGCGATAAAACCGTTTCAAAATGGGAAAACGGAAAAGGATACCCGGATATTACACTGCTGGAACCGATCGCAGAGGCTTTCCGTATTTCGGTGGCTGAGCTGATCTCGGGAAATACCATACATAACACCAATGTATCTGCGAATATGCTGCGTTCAAAGTTTTATGTTTGTCCTGTGTGCGGGAATGTGATCCACAGCACAGGGGAAGCAGTGATCCAGTGTCATGGGGTGCTGCTGAAACCTCTGGAAGCGGAAATGACGGATGAAGATCACATGATATTCATTGAGCGGGTCGAAAATGAGTACTATGTCAGGATCGTTCATGAGATGTCCAAACAGCACTATATCTCCTTTATCGCTGCATTATCACCTGATGAGATCCAGATGGTCAGGCTGTATCCGGAGGGACCTGCACAGGCGTATTTCAAGATGCGGGGAGTCAAAAAGATCTGTTTCTGCTGCAATCATGACGGACTGTTTTCAATGGAAGTCATCAAAGGGATCGATGACAAGGACAGAAGTTATGACGATACACAGGAACGGGCAGAACTGGAAAGGGCAGCTGAAAAATTATTCGGATAAGAAAATGACACCTGGCAACAAGGTGTTTTTTAATGTTTCATGGAATTGTCCGCTGAAAAAGAAGCAGCCCGGGGACTGCTTCATATTCTGTCAGATAAATTGTACTCTGACTCCTGCAGGATCCGTTGTGAAGAAGAAACGGACTTGCGGGTTGGGCGTGATCAGCGGTGTAACAGGGAAACCTGCCTGTATCATCTGTTCACGTTTCTGCACCGGATCTTCTGTGTGGAAACCAATGGACAGATGATCATTTCCGGCATTTCCTGCTTCCGGATCATGAATGATCTCGATCTCTGTGTCTCCTTCCTGATCAGCCAGGAATACCATCTTTCTGCCGGCAGGGCGCATATCCCTTGTAATATGCAGTCCGGCCTGTTCTGTATAGAATGCGATCTCTTCGTCAAAGTGATCCGTATGGATCGTTACATGCACCAGTTTCATTTCTCCTCCATTTCAATATCCAAGTGTTCTGTCAACGATGTGTACCGGCGGCTTTCCTTCGAGATAAAGCGTCAGGTTATTGATGACTGTATCAATGACACGTTCGTAGTTGACGCCTGCCCGGTATCCGCCTGAGATATGCGGCGTGATATAAACACGCGGAGTTGTCCAGAGAGGGTGTCCTTTCGGCAGAGGTTCGGGATCCATGACATCCAGGCATGCGGCTTTCAGGTGTCCTTCATTCATCACCTTGATCAGGTCATCCGTTACGATCGAATTGCCACGTCCGACATTGAGCAGTACTGCTGTCTTCTTCATCATGCGTAGTTTCTTTTCGTCAAACATTCCGGCAACTTCCGGAGTGCCCGGAAGGCTGAGCGCGACAATATCCATTTCCGGCAGAAGATCATCCATATTCTCCTGTGCAACAAGCGTCTTTACAAACTCCGGCTGATCATGCACAGTCCTTCTGACTCCATAGCATTCTGCTCCAAGGGCATTTGTCATGCGCAGATAAGCTGTTCCGATCGCTCCCATGCCGACAGACAGGACTTTGGCGTTTCCGATACGCCCGATATCCTTGAGCAGGGTCCAGTCCTGATCATGCTGCATATCCAGGTATTCGGGCATCCGCTTCAGTGCCATTAGCGTTGTTGTCAGCATGTGTTCAGCGATCACATCACCATAGGCGCCATATGCATTGGCAAGAATGATGTGATCCGGCAGCCACATATAATTGTTTGCTCCGGCACTGTAAAGCTGCACATAGCGTAGCTTCGGCATTCCGGCAGCCATATCAGGTTTCAGACTGCCGACAAAGATCTCGGCATCTGCCAGATCATCCGGTTTGATGTCTTCGGGTTTCGGGGCGAAAATGACCTCAGCATCAGGAAGTGATCTGAACTTCTGTATGGTCTCATCGCTGTGTGTGTTGGTGACAATGATCCTGACTGGCATAGCAATTACCTCCGGCTTCATCATACAACAGGAATATGATCCATGCCGCTCCGGTGATCAAAGCAAGGTGCAGGTCAGGAAAATGACAGTTTTCAG
>JAFOMZ010000213.1 GCA_017421125.1 Solobacterium sp. | reverse complement strand
GGCGGAATGTACCGCTATGATCTGCAGTTTTACCGTTTCATCATCTTCCTGATCTTCATGAACGGGGTATTTCTGCATGCGCTGTTCCCGTACACGGAAGGGGACATGTTCAAACAGCATCTGATCCAGATCGTATACGCGCTGTCCATGCTGCAGATCGTATTTCTGCTCATCGTGACGTTCCGGAGCGAAGCAGGCGTCAGGAATGCCTGGGATCATCAGCTGGAACAGCTTGGATTTGAGAGGAAGGATCTCTTCCTGATCCATGCCGGGGAGATCTTCCTGCTTGTACTGACGGTCACACTGTGTACATTGGGCTATGTTGCCGTCATATGCAGGTATTTATCGTCGGAGGGCATTATCCGGCAGGATGTTCTGGTGAATGCCTGTGCTGTATTTGCGGCACTGATGGCAGTATTTGTGCTGACTCATTCAGGGGTTGAAAAAAAGTAAAAAATGTTTGATAAATATAAATGAGAAACAGTTGATGTCTGTTATTATATTTTTATTCTGTTATCACTACAGGGGGTAAATATGGATACGACACGTATCATTGAGAGTTTTCATCAGGGTCATTGCCTTGACGCATATAAGTTTTTTGGCGCTCATTTTGTCTATGAAGGGACCCGCGGAGTGCGTTTTACCGTATACGCACCGCACGCGAGGAGCGTCAGTGTCGTCGGAAGCTTCAATGACTGGAACGGATATGAAGCTGTCATGCAGCGGACAGGCTTTACCGGTGTATGGAGCGTATTTGTTCCGGGTGTAAGAGAATGGGAAACATATAAATACAGAATCGAGGACAGGAACGGAAACGTATTCGACAAAGCCGATCCGTATGCTTTTTACAGTGAAACAAGACCTGAAACAGCTTCAAAGCTGTATGACTATGAAAAGATCAAATGGTCTGACGGCAGCTGGATGAAGAAGCGCACCAAGAACTTCGACAAGCCTGTGAGCATCTATGAAGTATATGCCGGCGGATGGAAACGGAACGGTGAGTACCCGTATACGTACGGAATGCTGAAGGATGAACTGATCCCTTACGTCAAGGAACATGGATTTACCCATATCGAACTGATGCCGCTGAATGAGTATCCGTTCGACGGTTCCTGGGGCTATCAGGCAAGCGGATATTATTCCGTCACATCCAGATACGGCAATCCGACGGAATTTGCCGATCTGGTCAACGCTGCGCATAAAGCGGGAATTGGTATTATTATTGATATGGTACCTGTCCATTTTGTCAAAGACGCACATGGACTGAGACTGTTCGACGGAGAACCTCTGTATGAATACCAGAAGGCTTCCGACGCGGAATCACAGTGGGGAACGAACAACTTTGACCTCTGGAGCGAAGAAGTCCGTTCATTCCTGATGAGCGCGGCCGCATTCTGGTGCGATGTCTATCATGTGGACGGTATCCGTATCGACGCCGTATCCAATCTCATCTACTGGGGCGGAAACCGTGACCGCGGTGTCAATGAGGGTTCATTGATCTTCATGAAGCGCATGAATTACTACCTCAGCAAGGAATTCAGCGGGCTCATGCTGATAGCGGAAGACAGCTCCGATTACCCGAAGGTAACAGCGTCCACACTGGACAATGGTCTGGGATTTGACTATAAGTGGGATCTCGGATGGATGAACGATACGCTCAAGTATTACAGTACCGATCCGATCTACAGGCACTGGGATCATCACAAGATCACGTTCTCCATGGCGTATTTCTATTCCGAACGCTTTATCATGCCGCTGAGCCATGATGAGAATGTTCATGGAAAGCATACCGTCGTCGACCGTATGTGGGGCAGTTATGAACAGAAGTTTGCCCAGGCAAGGAATTTATATGCATATATGTATGCCCATCCCGGCAAAAAGCTGAACTTCATGGGCAACGAGATCGCTTCTTTCCGCGAATTTGACGAGGCGAAGGAACTTGACTGGTTCCTGCTGAGCTATCCGGCGCATGACGCGTTCCTGAGATACTTCACGGATCTGAACAAGATCTACTGCGCGCACAGCAGTCTCAGCAAATATGAATATGACCGTCAGGGATTCAGATGGCTCGACGCGGACAATTCGAAGCAGTCTGTTTATACCTTCTATCGCGAGGATGAAAAGGAATATCTGGTATGTGTCCTGAACATGACGCCGGCGTCCTATGAAAACTATGACATTTCCGTTCCTCAGGCAGGAACGTACAAGGAGATTCTGAATTCGGAAAAGGATATCTATGATGGCTGCAACATGTGCAACTTTGAGCCGGTCAAGGCTGAGAAACGTGAGGAACCCGTAAACGGGTTTGATCATAAGCTTACGATCCGCATTGCACCGTTCGCAGCGATCTGGTTTACATGCCGCAAGCCTGTCGAAAAGAAAGAAAAAACAGAAACTCATTGATTCATGCCGGTTTCTGTTTGCTTAATCGGCACTCTAATCGTATACTTACAATGTTTTTAACAGCCCGGGGGAAGTTATGTCCGTAATGAATGCATATGTTGATGATTATGGGAAGATCACTGTTTATCTTTCCAGGAATTTCTTTGGCGGAAGAACCAATGAATTTCATCTTTCCGATGAAAAAGGAAATTCCTGGGATTGTATCATCCGCAACGTTGAAGAACGCCGTGATGAGATCGTATATGAACTGGTGATCCCTTCCGATCTTCAGATGGGCTTTCGTTACTACGTCAGGGAATCGCATGGGAAACAGGTGGAAGTAAAATTCAGGTATATCGTACAGAAACCTGAATTTGACCGGATGTTTACATATGACGGAAATGACCTGGGAGCAGTTTATCATCTTTCGTATACGACCTTTGCTTTATGGGCACCGACAGCCGTAGAGGTCATGGTGCGCATCAAGCATGAGCGCAAAGTCCATATCCTCAGCATGCGCAGGACAAACCAGGGTGTCTGGCGGGCAAAATGGTCCGGTGATCTCAGACGTGCGACATACGTCTATCTGGTCAACCGCAACGGTGAGATCGTCGAATGTACGGATCCGTACGGCGTCAGTTCCAATGCCAACGGCAAAGAAAGCGCGGTCATCAATCTTGCGGCTGTGGAATCCATCAAGGATTATGAAGTCAAGACAAGAGTCAGGACACCTGCTGACGCGGTGATCTATGAGATCAACGTCAGGGATCTTACCAGCAATCCCATAGATGACGGGCATGTCCAGAAGCGCGGAACATATGCTGCATTTATTGAAAAAGGCACACAGCTGAAAGGAAAGGCAACAGGTCTTGATTATCTTGTCAGCCTGGGCGTCACGCATGTCCAGCTGCAGCCTGTGCTTGATTTTGCGACGGTCGATGAATTCCATCCGGAATGGGGTTATAACTGGGGCTATGACGCCCAGCAGTTCCTGACGCTTGAAGGTTCCTATTCCATCAGTCCCAATGACCCGTATGCGAGAATGATGGAATTCCGCAAACTGGTCACAACACTGCATAAAAACAACATCAGGGTCACGCTTGACCTGGTGTTCAACCATATGTATGAAACGCACGAGAACTGTCTGGAAGCGGCCGTTCCGTACTATTATTTCAGGTACAACCAGTCCGGCGGTCTTTCGAACGGTTCATTCTGCGGCAATGACCTGAACTCACTGCGTCCCATGATGAGGAACCTGTTCCTGCACGCG
>JAFOMZ010000026.1 GCA_017421125.1 Solobacterium sp. | reverse complement strand
TTCTCTGATCATAAATTGCAGATCCTCCGTTCATACTGCTTCATTATATGCCAAACACGGTATGTTCTGATACAATTAACACATGTTTAACTGGTTGAAAGAAAAGTATTCAGACCGTATGATCTGGAACCTGACAGCAGGTGCCCTTGTCATATCGGTGATCTCGGGACTGATCAACGCCTCCTCCTTCCTGACAGGACTGATCGACGGTGTTACGCTCTGTTCGGCGCTTCTGCTGCTGGCGGGCGGTATCGTCAACAAATCCTTCGGCGCAGGATATTCATTTATGCTGTCAAAGAAAAAGACAGGGAAGAAGATCTCCGAACTGATGGAAGAACGCTACGAAGCGGAAAAAAACAAAAAGAATCCTGCTTTGTTTGCAGGATTGCTGTTGCTGGGGATCATGATCATACTGCTTGTGATCTACTATGCCTTCTGAACCTCTCGGGAGGTTTTTTTAATTCACTGTTGAAGCCCAGTCAAGGAAGAGATCAAACATGATATCTTTCATGCTCGGAGCACAGAGGAACTCAACATTGGCAAAACCGGGTCCGTAATCATACAGCAGTTCAAACAGACAATAGTCTTCCGTCTGGAATGTATAATACGCCTTGTTATTGTCGAGTCTGGTGATCTCACCGGATTCTCCCATGAATGACTGGATCGAAGCAGCTACATCCATGATGTCCGAATTCTGATCAATAGAGAACTGTTTGAAGTCCGCCGCGCCAAAATAATCGTATACATAGACCGCTGTATAGCCGCATGACAATTCTTCATAATCATTCTCAGCTGTATATGCGAACTGTCTGGGCAGATCGATCCTGATCTTTCTGCACCGGTATGTATAACGCTCTGACGGAAGTTCCTCATTGACGTATGTCTTATTCAGTGCGATCTCCTTGATCCCGTTGACCGCCTGATCATCATAATTATCCTGGATAAAGCCGACAGTCCAGAATCGGTCATCACCCTCGATCACGATCTGATATTCGTAATAATCCTGGTACGTATCTTCAACAGCTACACGGTTATCGGCGATCTCTGTAATTTCCATGTCTTTATACAGATCTGCCGCATATGCCTGCAGATCCATGTCCGGATCTTTTCCGATACATGCCAGATACTCCCTGGATTCTGACAGACCGATGATATTGAGTTTTCCGTCACTATAGGAAAAGTCACAGTTTTCCCTGTCCTTTTTATTGAATGTTCCGGGCAGGATCATACTGATCCCGTATCCGGTATCGATCTCTTTTTCCTGTTCCGAAACCGGCGATGCCGTCACTTCAGTTGTTTCCTGGGACGCGGACGGGGCAGAAGAACACCCGTATAAGCATATTAATAATCCTGCAATCAGTAGTTTTTTCATAATTTCACCGTTCCCATTATAACAAAAGGAATATCCTGCGGGACATTCCTTTTAAGAATCAATGATGTGCCATATACCAGAAGAAGAACCATGCAGCAGTCATCGCCAGAACGAATACGATAATGAACGGAAGTATGACTTGAATGATCGCGATGGTCATTGCAAGTATATCTTTCCATGTAAATTCCGATACGTTTTCTTTCCGTTTCCGGGCGTCTTCTGCTTCTTTGATCAGTTTCTTCTCAAGATGTTCGGGACCGAGTGTATATTCACGGATCTTTTCAACATCTTTGTCGACCTGATCTTTATGAATAAAGAACATCAGTTGTTTTCAGCACGTTTTGCAAAACGTTCTTTTGCAAAGTGGCACTGTACAAAATGACCCGGTTCAACTTCATACTTGGCAGGTACTTCTCCGGAGCACTTCGCAGTCGCAAGCGGGCATCGTGTATGGAAACGGCATCCGCTCGGAGGATTAGCCGGTGAGGGAAGGTCTCCCTGCAGGATGATACGGTTGCTGTTGTTGCGCTTACGGGGATCAAATGACGGAGCCGCAGACAGAAGAGCTTCTGTATACGGATGCGCGAAATGTTCAAAGATCTGTTCTTTGGATCCGATCTCAACGATCTCACCAAGATACATAACGCCTACAGAGTCGGAAATAAACTTAACGACTGAAAGGTCATGTGAGATGAACAGATATGTAAGTCCCATATCGTCCTGCAGATCTTTCAGAAGGTTGATGATCTGGGACTGAATGGAAACGTCCAGAGCTGATACTGCTTCGTCGCAGATGACAAACTCGGGATCTACAGCAAGCGCTCTTGCAATACAGATACGCTGTCTCTGACCGCCTGAGAACTGGTGGGGATAACGGCCTGCCTGTTCAGGGAACAGTCCGCACTTGCTCATCAGTTCAAAGACTTTATTCATCATTTCTTCACGGTTGGCAACGATCTTATGTTCGAGCATTGCTTCACCGATGATGTCATAGATCGGCAGACGCGGATTCAGTGAAGAATACGGGTCCTGGAAGACGATCTGCATCTTTGTACGGTATTTTTTCAGTTCATTGCCGGAAAGCTTGAACGTATCAACACCGTCATAATACATTTCACCGGCAGTCGGCTTCAGAAGCTGAAGCATCGTTCTGCCTGTTGTTGACTTACCGCATCCGGACTCACCGACAAGTCCCATGACCTGTCCTTTTTTAATTGAGAAGGATACATCATCAACAGCTTTTACCTGTCCGACTGTTGTCTGGAAAATACCGCCCTTGATCGGGAAATATTTTTTCAGATTTCTTACTTCGATCAGATTTTTGTTATCAGTTGTCACGATCTTCACCTCCCGGTCTGTAGCAGCGAACCCAGTGATTCGGTTCTACTTCAACAAGTTCAGGAACACCCTTTCCGCACTTGTCACAGAAGAAGCCGCAGCGGGGACCGAATGAGCATCCTTCCGGCAGAGCTGACAGGTCCGGAACGTTGCCCGGGATGACCGTCAGACGGTTGGAGGATGTATTCATATCAGGTCTTGAAGCGATCAGACCTCTTGTGTAAGGATGCAGAGGATTTTCGAAAATCGTCATAACATCCGCAAGTTCAACTACTTTTCCTGCATACATAACCATGACGCGGTCTGCCATTTCAGCAATGACACTGAGGTCATGCGTAATAAACAGGATCGATGTGTTCAGCTGCCTTTTCAGATCATTCATCAGGTCAAGGACCTGAGCCTGGATCGTAACGTCAAGAGCAGTTGTAGGTTCATCCGCAACCAGAACTTTCGGATTGCATGCCAGAGCCATCGCGATCATAACACGCTGGCGCATACCACCGGAAAGCTCAAACGGATATTCATTTACGATACGTTCCGGATTCGGAATACGTACCAGATCGAGTGCATGGATCGCTTCTTTATGGGCTTCTTCTTTGCTTAAGCCTCTGTGCAGCGTCAGTACTTCCTCGATCTGATATCCGATCTTGAATACCGGATTCAGGGATGTCATCGGTTCCTGGAAAATGTAGGAGATAACATTTCCGCGCATTTTTCTCAGTTCGGCATCGGAAATCTTCAGCATATCCTTGCCGTCCAGCAGGATCTCGCCGCCCTCGTATCTTCCGGGAGGACATTCGACCAGCTGAGCAAGAGACATACAGGTAATGGATTTTCCGCATCCGGACTCACCGACGATACCAAGTGTCTCACCTTCGTATACTTCAAAGGAAACATCATCAACAGCCTTAACGATATTGCCGTTCATGCTGTGGAAGTATGTTTTTAAATTCTTAACCTGAAGAAGCGGTTCTCTATTCATTTCTGTCATATATCAGCCACCTCTTATTTCTGCATCTTCGGGTCGATCGCATCACGCAGACCGTCGCCAAGAATGTTAAAGCAAAGAATTGTAAGGAAGATCGCGGATCCCGGAGGAATCCAGTACCACCATTTTTTCTGCAGGACCAGAAGGTTTCTGGCTTCCTGGATCAGGTTGCCCCATGTCGGTGTCGGCATGGATACACCAAGTCCCAGGAATGAGAGCGATGTCTCAGTCAGGATAACACTGGCCATGGAAAGTGTTACATAAACGATAATGTACGCCAGTACGTTCGGGAACAGATGTTTGAAGATCTGACGGTAGTTGGAAATACCGAGCGCACGGCAGGCTTCCATGTAATCCATCTCACGGAGAGACAGGATCTGACCACGGACGATACGGGCGATACTCGGCCAGGAAAGAACGGCCAGGATCGTGATCAGCGTCATGATCGATGTTCCGAAGATAGCCTGCAGTGTGATACAGATCATCAGGAACGGGAAGCACATGAACATTTCGGAAATACGGCTGATGATCGTATCAACGATGCCTCCGAAGAAGCCGGCCATGGATCCGAGAACCACACCGATGATCGTTTCCAGGACAGTTACTGCGATAGCAATACCGAGTGATACACGTCCGCCGTAGAACAGACGTACAAAGAGGTCACGTCCGATCTTATCAGTTCCCAGAAGATGCTTTGCACTGGGCGGCTGATTTGCATCGGCTGCGATAACTTCATACATAGAATACTTGGAGAACATTGGAACAAAAATACATGCACCAACGATCAGCACAAGGATTACCATACTGATCATAGCAAGCTTGTTCTGCTTTAAACGTCTCCATACACCGCGCCAATAGGAATCTTCCTTTGTTGACTTGCGGATTACTTCATCACGAGATAATTCAGTCATTGGAACCTCCTATCAGTCATACTTGATACGCGGATCAACAGCCGCATACAGAATATCGGCGATCAGTGTCGCGAACAGTGTTGCAAGTGTCAGCATTGCGTTGATACCGATCAGAAGCGGGTAGTTTCTGTTATTGACCGCTTCAACGGAAAGTTTACCGACACCAGGCAGTGAGAAGATCGTTTCCGTCATCAGAGCACCGGAGATCAGACCCGGAATTCTGAAGCCGAGCAGTGTAACGATCGGGATCATCGCATTGCGGAATGCATGTTTGTAAATAACGACCTTTTCTGAAAGACCCTTCGCACGTGCTGTACGGATATAATCCGAACGGATAACTTCCAGCATACTTGAACGGGTATAACGCATAAAACTAGCTGTTTCCGCAAGACCAAGAACACATGCAGGGAGGATCAGATGGTATGCATGGTCACCGAGTTTGGTCCAGAAATCAGCATTGATGTTTGTGGAACTGATAAAACCGAAAGTCGGGAACCATTTCAGTTCGACTGCAAATACTTTCAGCATCAGCAATCCTGCAAAGAATGTAGGAAGTGCAAGTCCGAGCAGTGAGAATACTGTCAGGAAGTTATCAATTGCTGAGTACTGTTTTGTAGCACTGATGATTCCTGCAGGAATACCGATCAGCATTGCAATGATCAATGCTGTCAGAGACAATGCAAATGTAACACCAATATTCTCTCCAATGACGTCGATTACAGGCTTGAAATGCTTGGAAGAGTAGCCGAAATTTCCGTGGGCAGCCTGAACAAGCCAGTTCCAGAATTTCTGGTAAAATGGCAGATTCGGATCAAGTTTTTCCAGCAGAGCAGCCTTGAGTTCCGGTGTCATGGTAGGGTCCATAATGTTCGAAACGATACTACCGGGCGCCTTATCTATAATAAAGAACAAAATAAACAGAATGCCCAGGAATACAGGGATGATCTGAAGGAGTCGTCTGATCACATAATTTTTCATGTTTAGCTCCTTTCTTAAAGAAAACCCTCAAAATCCACTGAATATCAGAAGATTTTCAGGGATTTCTTTAAATGAACGAATCGGCAGCGCCGCCTGATGGCAGATGCGCTGCCGATGTTTAAACTTTACACTAACAGTTCAGAATAACTGCAGCTTAGTCCATTGTTACGTCTTTAATCAGGTCTGTCCAAGAAGTGTAGACGCCGATATCATCGAGACCATGAACGTTGTTGTTGATAGCCCAGATTTCAGAACGGTAAGCAACGATCAGAGTCGGCAGAAGCTCGTTCTGACGGATAGCCCATTCCTTATAGATTTCAGCACGCTTGTCCTGATCAAATTCAGCAAGACCGAGCTTGATGAGTTCCTGAGATCTTTCATCATAGAAACCGGAAGCGTTGTATCCGCCTGCGCTGTAAGCGTCATAGTCGAACAGTCCGCCTGTCGGATCCGGATCAGCACTCAGAGAGAAGCCCATTGTGTAAATGTCGAAGTCTTTTTCGCCAGGTGCAGCGTCCATAGCTGTTTCAGCAACTGTGTTGAAGTCGAGAGTCTTGATGTTGAGTTCAACACCGATCTGCTTCCAGCTGTCGAAAGCCATACCGGACAGTGTTCCAGGCCATGTAGCTTCAGGATATACCAGCCAGTCGAGTGAGAGCTTAACGCCATCCTTATCACGGACGCCGTCGCCGTCTGTATCTTTCCAGCCAGCTTCATCGAGCATGGAAGCTGCCTTATCGAGATCATATTCGTAAGCATTCAGCTCATCATCACCAGGATAAGCCCAGGATGTCTTGGAGATCGGGCACATACCGAGAGCAACCAGCTCGTTGGAACCATATTCAGCAAGCAGGAAGTTGCGGCGATCCAGTGCATAAACAAGAGCCTGACGGACTTTTACATCTTCCAGAGTAGGTCTTGTTGTGTTGAAGCACATGAATGTGTAGCCGTTAGCCAGGTAGCTGACGAGGTGTGTATCAGCCATTTCTTCAACAGCTTCTACATTCTCGAGCTTAGCAGCAGGCTGTGCGAAGTCGATTTCTTTGTTCTGCAGTGCAGGAAGCAGAGCTTCTTCACTGACTTCCAGGAACTGAACGCCATCCAGCTTAGGAGCGTTTGCAGCATCCCAGTAGTTCTCGTTCTTAACGAGGTTGATGTACTGCTTAGCCTGTGCGGATTCGAGCTTGAACGGGCCTGTTCCCATCGGATCGTTGTTCTTAGCTTCGAATTCTTCCATGCTGCTGTATTCATAGTGAGCCTTGGACAGAACGCCGTATGTGAAGTTCTGCAGGTTAGCAGGTGAAGCAGCTACCATGTGGAATGCTACATGTGTATCGTCGATCTTTTCAACGCTGTCATATGTAGCAGCAACACCGGCACGAGGACCTGTATAGTCAGGATCCTTCATTGTCATGTAAGTGAATACAACGTCATCTGCTGTCATCGGTGAACCGTCAGAGAATGTAACGTTGTCTTTCAGTGTGAATGTGTATGTGAGTTTGTCTTCTGACAGTTCGATAGAGTCAGTGATGTCACCCTCAATATATTCGCCTGAGGAATTAGTCTTTGTCAGACCCTGGAACATCAGATCGTTTGCCCAACCGTCATAAACGTTGCTGGACAGAATCGGGTTCAGAACGATATCGTAGCCGGAGCATCCGAATCTCAGAACCTGAGGTGTTGTGCTGGCTTCTCCGCCGCCTGCTTCAGCTGTTGCTGCAGGAGTGCTTGAACCAGCGTCGGGTGTCGGTGTTGAACTTCCGCCGCCGCTGCATCCTGCCAGAGCAGATACTGCAAGCAGAGAACTGAGAGCTGTAACAAAAAGTTTCTTGTTCATATCTTTCCCTCTCTTTTCAATTGAACAGTCAATGTTCAATGAAAGCATTATATATGCAGTTTCTCTGTAAAGAAACCCTTTTTATTTTGTTTTTAAAATCTTTTTCACATAAATTTGCTTTCATTTTCATTTTTTTCAAAGATTTTCCCGTCAAATCATGCTGAAACAGAAACATTTTTCCCGCTTCTTTCTACAATCTGTCCTGAAATGATAAAAACAGCAGCCGATCCACGATGAATACGGCCGCTGTAAATATTTTCAGAATATCCTCATGAACAGCATTCCTGCCAGAACAATGAGGAACAAAGCTCCGGCGCATACCGGCAGGATCGTCAGGCAGCCGGCAAGGATCATCGCCAGCATATCGCCTTTTTCCATTTCTTCGGCATATGTCGGCTCATACAGCTTCTCTCCGCTGTACTCTTCTCTCAATGCGTCCTGCTTTTCTTTCTGTTCCTGCTGGTATCTGATCGCTCTGTCAACTTTTCCCTGCCAGAACATCGCTGTTACTTCTCAATGTCAAGACCATCCAGCAGCGGATGATGACATGCAACAAAGTGGTTCGGTTCCATTTCTGTCCATGCCGGCACCACGTGTCTGCAGATATCCGTGCAGTAACGGCATCTGGTGTGGAATTTGCAGCCTTTCGGAGGATTGACCGGTGAAGGGATATCTCCTTCCAGGATCTGCAGTTCTTTTGACGCATCCGGATCTGTTGTCGGGATCGCTGCGATCAGTGCCTGTGTATACGGATGTATTGGTTTTGCGAACAGAGCCTCAGACTCCGCAAGCTCTACCATGTTGCCGAGATACATGACGCCGATCCGGTCGCTGATATACTTAACGACCGAAAGATCATGCGTGATAAACAGATATGTCAGGTCCTGTTTTTCCCTTAGGTCCTGCAGCAGATTGATGATCTGTGACTGGATCGAAACGTCCAGCGCGGATACCGCTTCATCGCAGACAACGAACTTCGGTTTGACCGCAAGGCTTCTGGCAATGGAGATACGCTGTCTCTGTCCGCCGGAGAACTGATGCGGGAAACGATGCAGGAAGTAGGGTGCCAGACCGCATTCATCCATGACCTTCAGAATATAGTCCTGCATACGAGGTGAATTCTTTGAGAACAGGTTATGTGCCATCAGGCCTTCACCGATGATCTGGCCGATCGTCAGACGCGGGTTCAGTGAGGAATACGGATCCTGGAAGACGATCTGCAGATCCCTTCTGAGGAGTCTGATCTCCTTGTATTCCAGACGCGCAAGGTCGATCCCGTCATCTCTCAATGCTTCGTATTTATCGAAATCCGGCTGATATTGATACTGTTTGCGGAGATCATCGATCGCCGCCTTGCTGTCGGCGATCTTACGGTCCAGTTCCGACAGTTCCTTTTCGAAGGATGACAGTTTCGCGTCATACGAGCTCAGATTTTTATTTCTGAACTCCGCGTCTTCACGTTTTGCCTGCGTCTGTGCCTGTTCTTCACGAAGGTCACGGCGCTTTTTCGCATAATCGTACCATGTCTCATATGCTTTTCTGACCGGTGTCAGATCATCCGCTGTCATCAGGCCGCCGACGATATTGGCAACATTCAGAAGCGCATCGTTTGCTTCCTTGCGGGCCTGCTCCAAAGCAGCATGTTTTTCATACTGTTCTGTCTCACTCAGGCGGGCATATTCTTCCTCGAGTTTTTCCTGTTTCTCTGCTTCGACGAATATCTGTTCTTTCAGTTTCGGAAGGTTGCGGATCGTATCGATGACATAACCCGGCGCAATATCATCCAGTGTTCTGCCATAGTACATCGTTCTGCCGTCCGTCTGTTTATATAACTGCAGGATCGTACGGCCGAATGTACTCTTGCCGCAGCCGGATTCGCCGACCAGTCCGAAGACCTCACCCTCGTAGATATCCAGGGAGATCCCGTCGTTTGCTTTGACAAATTTACCTTTTTTCTTCAGCGGGAACCACTGTTTCAGATTTGTGATCCTGAGAAGGACTTTTCTTTCCTCAGCCATGGCGCACCTCCATATCCGGATAGAAACACCGGATCTGCTGGGTATCATTCACACGAACCAGCTTCGGTTCCTCCTGAATGCATTTCTCCGTCGCATATTTGCAGCGCGGTGCAAATTTGCATCCCTTCGGGAGATCAAGCGGATGCGGTACAGCACCCGGGATCGATTCCAGGCGTTCATTCGGTTTTGAATTCAGACGCGGAATGGAACGGAACAGGCCTTCCGTATACGGATGCTGGAACTGCGGACTGGAGAAGATCGTCCTTGCAGGAGACATTTCGACCACCTGGCCGCAGTACATGACTGCCACGTCATCCGCCATCTGATTGATGACGCCGAGGTCATGGGTAATAAACAGGATGGACGTTCCTTTTTCCTTTTTCAGGTCGTTCATCAGACGCAGGATCTGAGCCTGGATCGTTACGTCCAGTGCTGTCGTCGGCTCATCTGCGATCAGGAGCTTCGGGCGGCATGCCAGAGCCATGGCGATCATGACACGCTGGCGCATTCCGCCGGAAAGCTGATGCGGATACTGCTTCAGCACAACTTCCGGATTCGGGATCTTGACATCCGCAAGCATTTCCAGCGCCTTCACGGAAGCTTCCTGCTTGCTCATGCCCTGATGGATTATGAAAGGTTCCGATACCTGACGTTCGATCGTAAAGATCGGGTTCAGGGATGTCATCGGTTCCTGGAATATGACCGAGATCGCGTTTCCGCGGATCTTGTACATTTCATTCAGAGAGATCTTTGTCAGATCCTGTCCGTCAAACATGATCGTACCGCTGTCGATCCAGCCGTTCGCGTCAAGCAGACGCAGGATGCTCATAGCGGATACGGATTTTCCGGAACCCGATTCACCGACCAGTCCGAGCGTCTTTCCCGCTTCTACGGAATAAGAAACATCGTTGACCGCTTTTACGGTTCCGCGTTTTGTATGAAAGAAGGTATGGAGATTATTCACTTCGAGTAAAGCCATTCTGTCCATCCTCCTTTCATCGTCCGAGCGACTTCGGATCCACAGCATCACGGATCGCGTCGCCCATCAGATTGATGCAGATCGTACAGAGACCGAAGATCGCAGCCGGGAATACCCAGCGCCACCAGTACTGCTGTATGACGATCGAGTTGTTTGCGCCGGTAAGCATATTTCCCCATGTCGGTGTCGGCGGTGTAATACCGAAGCCGAGATATGACAGGGATGATTCTGTCAGCATGCATGTCGCAAAGCCGAGTGTCGCCTGGACAAGCAGGATCGACATAACGTTCGGCAGAATATGCTTGAAGATGATCGTTCCTTCACGCACACCCATTGCCTGGGCAGCCAGAACGAATTCTTTTTCTCTTTCCGCAAGAATCTGCGCCCTGATCAGGCGGCAGATGCCTGTCCAGGAAAGCAGGCCGAGGACGACCATGATCAGATACATGCGCATCTGCACATCAAACCTGGTTCCGATGATCGCGCTCAGCAGCAGCGCAAACGGAAGGAAAGGCAGACCGCCGATGATCTCGGAAATACGCATGATCAGCATATCCGTCCTGCCGCCGAAATATCCGGCCAGCGCACCGAGAATAACACCGACGAGGATCGAGATGATCTCCGCGATCGCGCCGACTGTCATCGTTGTCTTTCCGCCATGGATGATACGTGTGAGGATATCCCTGCCCAGATCATCCGTTCCGAGCGGATGTCCCTTCAGGCCCCATGTATGGATATCTCCGGATGTCGTAACAGCATAGTTCTGATAGAATCCGGCAAATACTGTTTCAATATCGCCTGAGTTGACGGAAGCCGTGACATTCGTCTCACCATGGGAATTGCTTCCCCAGGAGATCACGTCACCGTTTTCCATCAGTGCTGTATAGTGATATCTTCCGCCGTAAAGCTCAACCGGTTTGGAATCTGTTTCGGGCACGTTTTTCTCACCGTGCGTCGCATTTCCCCATACCGTGATCTTTCCGTTCTGGTCAACTGCGGCCATCGTGTCACCGCTGGCAGCAATATCGACTACTCCGCTCTTCAGGTTTTCCGGCACTTTGGTAAACGCATTGTTTTTCTGAAGTCCGGCATAAACAACACTGCCGTCATCCAGAAGAAGGCAATAGTTATATGTCGCGATTGCGATCTTTTTCACTCTGCCCTGGTATTCTTTTTTGACATCGATGTCAGCCATATTTCCGTTGCCCCAGAAATAGGCATTTCCGTCTGCTGTCAGCGCTCCGCTGATCTGGTATCCTGCTTCGATCTGAATGATCTCAGGCGTTCCCTTTGTACGGGAAGGCTTCAGTTCTGAAGGAATCCTGTCCTGACCGAGGCGTGTATTTCCCCAGACATACAGGTGATTGTCCTCATCGAGTGCAACGATATGGTCATATCCTGCCGCAACATCGATGATCTTCGCGTCCAGCACTTCCTGCGGGATCTTCTTCATATCGATGACATCGGTGATCTTTGTATATCCCCATGTATAGGTATGTCCGTCCTTATCGCAGCCTACACCGAAGGTAGGGCCGGAAGCGATCGCCTGTGTATTATGGACCATCTCTTTCGGATAGCTCATCATCGTTGATGTCGGCGGTACATTGGTCTGTGTATTGTCGGATTCACCAAGATTGATCGGCACAAAATGCGGCGCGATCAGAACGAACAGGAAGATCGCAAGGAATCCGATCAGTCCGGTCATGCCGAGACGGTTGTGCAGGAAGTTGTCCAGCATCATCCTTCCGGGTGACTGGATCTGCTCTTCCGTCATAATGTCGATCTCTTTGTTCCTGTTTCCGAACAGGTTTCTCAGGAGAGAATGTCTTTTACGATTGTCTGTCATATTCCCTCCTTATTTATCGATATGGACACGCGGGTCAACGATACCGTAGCTCAGGTCCATGATCAGGGCACCGACCAGCGATACGACGGTATAGAACATCTGGATCGCAAGTGCCAGTTCATAGTCATGGTTCTGCAGTCCTTTGATATACAGTGAACCCATACCATTGATATTGAATGTGTTTTCGATGATCACGGATCCGGAGAAAATACCCAGGAACCATGAAATGATCAGTGTTACAACAGGCAGAAGTGCGTTTCTCCAGGCATGTGAATAGATGACTGCCTTTTCACGCACACCTTTTGCACGTGCTGTCTTGATATGATCCATGCTCAGTGCATCGATCATCGCAGCCCTGACATAACGTGTCATGCCGCCGAGTGATCCGAACGTCATGACGATCAGCGGAAGCGCAAAGTAATACAGCCTGTCGAGGAACAGTTTCATGCCGGTATAGTTCGCTCCCGGCGTACCCATGCCGGATACCGGGAACCATCTCAGCAGTACTGCGAAGATGAATACAAATACAAGCGCAATGATATATACCGGAATACTGTATCCGATGATCGTAAATACCTGTGTGAAATTATCGATCTTTCCGCCTTTATGCACGGCACAGTAGATACCAAGCGGGATCGTAATGCCCAGTGCAAGGATCGTTGCGAATATATTGATGAAAATCGTTGTTTTCAGAGGTGATACGACGACCTCTATAACATTCTTTTTGAAATACTGGGAATATCCGAAATTGCCTTCCAGCAGTCCGTAGAATTTCCCTTCCATATTGGGGATCAGCCCCATCCAGCGCGCATAACGGATCAGTATATGATCGTCAAGTCCCATCTGTTTGCGCAGATTCTGATACATCTGCTGATACGCCTCAGGTGTGAGTGAGCTCTTCATTCCTTCCAGCTGGTCTCTTGCCGGGTCGGACGGAATCAGATTGTACAGCATATACATCAGAAGAGAGACGATGAAAAAGACAAGGATCAGATATCCGATACGCTTAATGATATACTTTGTCAAAGCTCCTTCCTCCTTTTTACGTTCGGTTCCTTAGAAATGAGTTCTGCAGACAGAATCCATTTATAAAGAACCGAAACTCCTGAAAGACACCCAAACCAGCAGGGCACTGCCCTGCTGGTTTCAGGTACATATTACTTTTTGATGCTCTGAAGATTCAGCAATTATTCAACTGTTGCGTATACAACTGCCTGGTCGAAGTCAAACAGGGAGTTGCATTCCAGATTCTGGATCTTGTCATTCATGACATCATAGTAAACGTTAGAGTACAGAGGTACTTCAGGCAGATAGTCATTCCATTCGTCAATGAAGTCGACCCACAGCTTCAGATATGCTTCATCATCGCCTGCTTCAACGCTATATACCATGTCCATAGAAAGCTGGTTCAGAAGTTCATCATCTGTGAAGTTTGTGTTGTATCCCATTTCATATTCTTCAGGGTTGCTTGCCTTTGTGACCCAGTTGAAGGACTGGTCATAAGCAGCTGTGAAGTTTGTAGCGAGGTTGTACATGCAGTATGTAGGTACGCCGTACTGTTCGCCCTGGGATGCATCACGATACATATAGTTCAGAAGGTCGGAGAAGCTCATGACATTCTGGTTGATCTTCATGCCTGCCTGTGCAGTCTGGTCGCCGTTTGCCAGCATGACAGCCAGCAGTTCGGATACGGAGTTTCCTTCGGAAGAAGACCATTCAATGATCAGAGGCATCAGGATCCTTCCGTCTGCCAGTGTAACGTTGTGCTGGTATGTTCCTGCTTCTTCAGGTGTTACTTCCTTATAACGGATGCCGGATTCATACGGTTCGCCCTTTTCATTGAGTACCCAGCCGTCAGCTTCGAGTTCAGCGACCGCATCATCAAGGCTGTATGCATATGTTTCCAGTTTTTCAGCCAGTTCAGCTTTGGAATCCTGGTACATCCACATAGCCAGTCCGTAAGGGCCGTCAACAACGGAACCGTAACCAGCGCAGAATGTATTTGCGAAGTCATTTCTGTCAAGCAGATATGCAACAGCGTGACGTACTGCCTTGAACTGTGTCGGGCCGAAGTCGCACTGGAACATCAGTTTGCCATATCCGTTTCTTTCATAGGAAACTGTCTTGAAGCCGCCTGCTTCAACCATATCAAGAGCAGAGTCGACCTGGTTGCCGTCTGTCAGGGAGGACAGGAAGTCAACAGAGCCTGTCTTCAGTTCGTCAAGCATTGTTTCCTGGTTAGCCTTCTTGATGATGATCGTTTCTACGCTCGGCTTAACACCTTCGAAGTTGCCTGCATAGTTTTCGTTGATCTTCAGAACTGCAGTCAGAGCAGCCTGGTCATATTCAGCAAGTGTGTACGGACCAGCGGAGATACGGCCGTCATAGATGAATCTGGAAGCGTCAACGCTGTCTTTTGTCAGTTCGCCGCCTTCAAGATATGCACCGTTTCCGTCATCCTTGACAGTCAGGTCAGCGTCACTGTACATCTTCAGTGACAGCGGTTTCAGTGAAGCATATGTTGTTTCAAAATAGTAAGGAACATAGTCTGCATTGATACGGATGCTGTATGTGTAGTCATCAATCAGTCTGATGCCGGACAGTTCTTTTGTTTCGCCCTTCTGATATGTATCAGAACCATACAGAGTAGCTGTGGAAACCTTTGCACCGTCTTCCAGAACTGCAGGAGAATACTGTACAAGCGCATAAGCTACATAGTTGGCAGCGTTGATCGGATCACCGTTATTGAACTTCAGGCCTTCCTTGATCTTAACTGTGAATGTTTTTGTTCCGTCTTCGTTTTCTTCTGATTCGATGCCTGCGCATACAGAAGCGTTTTCAACGAATTCACCTGTCTGATTGGATACGATAACATCGTAGTCATCGATCAGGGAACGGAGAAGTTTGTCGCTGGCGTTGTTTGTCCACCATGCGTTGCCCAGGTCACCACTCAGTTCTGTTGTAGAACCATAGATGATCTGATTCAAAGTTTCAGCTGCAGGCTCTGCACTCTCAGGTGCGGGAGTACTGCTGGATGTGTCTGATCCTGCCGGTGAAGTCTGTGAGCAGCCTGCCAGAATGAGCGCTGCACTCAGGGCACAACCAAACAATTTGATGTTTTTCATTTTCTTCCCTCCTGCATTTTCCGCCGTACGAAAAGATTTTATCAAATCTGCTTTATGTTAAAAACTTCACGACAGAATAATGCAGTGTCAATTATACCCCGCACAAATATTATGCGTCAATGAACGATAGGATTGTTTTGCGATGATTTTACTGATAATTCTTAATATATGCCGATTTGTACAAAATTGACTATGAGCCATTGTTTTTATTATTTTACGTTTTATATTATAAATATGTTCTCTTAAGTCATCTGTCAGAGACTGCAGTTCATCACTTTAGATCGTATGACCGGATCATATGCGTATCTGACAGCCGGACAACAGTGTACGATCTTTAGACACTGCCGATGTTGCGGCTGGGATCAGAAAAAAAGAGGATCTTTCGATCCTCCGGTATTTCGATCATATCTGATCAGTGAATATTGCTCAGATCATATTCCTCAAGGAATGTTCTGGCTTTTGCACATACCTTTGCCAATGTTTCTTCTTCAAACGGACTCTCCAGTCCTGCTTCTTTCAGCAGTTCCGTAAAGACCTTACTGCCGCCAAGACTAGTATATGCCATGTAATGATCCCAGGCATCAGCCCTGTTTTCTTTGATCATAGCCCAGAATTCCAGTGCTACGGTCTGTGCCAGGCAGTAGTCGATATAGTAGAACGGACTGGAATAGATATGATGTTTGAGCTGCCAGTGTTCACCGTCCGCATAGAACGGGATCTCTCCGTCAAGGCGTTCCCAGGGCATATAAACACCCATCAGGCGCTTCCATGTATCATGGCGTTCGCGCGGTGTCATTTCCGGATGCGCATATACTTCATGCTGGAAATGATCGACAAGTGTTCCGTACGGAATGAACTGCAGCGCTCCTGCCAGGTGACTGTAGCGGAACTTCGCGGCATCGTCCCCGAAGAAATCCTCAGCCCAGTCTTCCGCGAAGAATTCCATTGACATGGAATGCACTTCACAGGATTCCATGGTCGGCCAGATCGTTTCGTACGGGACGCGCTTTCTGTTCAGCCATCCTTCAAATGCATGGCCTGCTTCATGAGTTACGACTTCAACATCGTGCTGGGTACCGTTGAAGTTCGCGAAGATAAACGGCATTTCATAATCATAAATGCTTGTGCAGTAGCCGCCGCCGGATTTTCCTTCCGTGGACAGGACATCCAGCATCTTTCCTTCCAGCATTGCCGTAAAGAATTCTTTTGTTTCGGGAGAAAGCTCACTGTAGAACTTCAGACCGGCTTTCAGAATATCATCCGCGTCTCCTGCAGGCTTCGGGTTGCCGGAGCGGAATGAGAGTTCATTGTCCGCAAAGCTCATCGGATATGATTTGCCAAGACGTTCCGCCTGCTGTCTGTATACGAGTTCCGCAGCCGGAACAACATACTTGCGGACGGCTTCACGGAATTTCGCGATATCGTTCTGATCATAGCAGTTTCTGCCCATCCGGTAATATCCAAGCTGTGTGTAGCCGTCATATCCGAGTTTTCTGCCCATTTCATCACGCAGATGGACAAGCTCGTCATAGATGCGGTCCATTTCAGGCTGGTTCTGCTTATACCATGTTCCTTCAGCGATCCATGCCTGCAGCCTTCTGGTGTCATCCGGGTCTGTCTTGAACGGTGTCATCTGGGACAGTGTGTATTTCTTTCCTTCGAATTCAACCTGCGCAGAAGCCAGGAGGTCTTCATATTCTCTTGCAAGCAGGTTTTCCTTCTGCATGAGCGGGATCAGTTCCGGTGAGAAGGACTTCAGTTCGATCTCCGCATTC
>JAFOMZ010000025.1 GCA_017421125.1 Solobacterium sp. | reverse complement strand
ATGTTAAGTTAGTGCTGACTGAAGAATATCATGTGCAGAACATCATGGAGAAGCTATTATGGAAGAATACAGCAAAGCAAGAAAAGCCGGTATGAAGGCATACAGGCAGGCTGAAGACACCGGTCAGAATCCGTATCCGGCGGTCCTGGACAATCTGATCGATACGGCATCTTTGAAAGCCATCGATATAGGCGTGACATCGATCCCGGCTGATCAGATCATCGGTACAAAAACAGCAGGGAGGCAGAATGCCTTTGCCTGCAATTTCATGCCGCTTCTGGATCCGGAAAGCGAATTCGGACGCAAATGGCAGGCATTGTATGACTCACAGGTAGAGGAAGGGATCCGTGATCCGATCCTGGTATATGAATACCTGCACCGGTTTTATGTACAGGAGGGGAACAAGAGAGTATCCGTACTGAACTATCTGGAGATGCCTGTGATCCAGGCTGATGTCAAACGCTTTATGCCGACAGAGCCTGACAAGCTTTATGATGCATTCCTGAAGTTCTACAAGGTATGTCCGCTTTATGAACTTGATTTCAGCGAACCTGCCTCCTATCTGAAGTTTGCGGAGCTGCTTGGCCAGGACCTTGAGCATCCATGGCCGGAGAAGCTTTGTATGCATGTCAACACAGCATTCTACAGTTTCCGCAAGGAATACCTGAGAAGTTCCGAGCGTATCAGCAACATTTCCGATGCCTTCCTGACGTTTGTATCCATGTACGGTCTTGATGAGCTGAGACGGCAGACCGGAACGGTCATCCGTCAGAAGATCTCAGCCATCCGTTCGGAAATGCAGGTACGCTCCTCAGGAGACAATATCGTCGTCAAGGAAAATCCCCAGGAGAAAAAAGGAGGAAGCCTGCTTTCCGATCTGACAAAGATCATCCCGCAGTATACTGTCTCGAAGCCGCTGAGACTGTCATTTGTCTATGACAGCACACCGGAGAATTCTGCCTGGAACTATGATCATGAGGTCGGCAGGATCTATCTGAAACAGAAGTTCGGCGGACTTGTCCGTACGGAATTCTACGAAAACAGGAAAGACGGACAGCTGCTCCGTGAAGCACTTGAACAGGCTGCGAAAAACAGTGACGCAGTATTTACCGTATCCCCTCTGCAGGTCAATGAAACGATGAAGGCGGCAGTCCGTCATCCAAATGTCCATTTCCTGAGCTGTTCACTCTACCTGCCTGCCAAGGCAGTCCGTGCCTACTATGTCCGTATGTATGAGATCAAGTTCCTGCTCGGCGCTCTGGCAGCTATGATGAGTGACAACCACAGGATCTGCTATATTGCCGATTATCCGATCTACGGCACCGTGGCAAATATCAACGCATTCGCGATCGGCGCATCACTGGTCGATCCGCGCTCACAGATCATCCTCGGATGGTCCGGCGTCAATGACCAGGACTGGCAGAAGGAACTGCAGTATCTGGGTGTCGATATCTTCTCCGGACCGGACCTTGCACAGCTCAGCCAGGACAGCACGGTGTTCGGACTGTGCCAGCTGGAACAGGACGGGAAGATACGCAATCTTGCGATGCCTGTCATCAACTGGGCGAAGTACTATGAAAAGCTTGTTCAGACGATGCTTGACGGGGAATGGGATAATGAGGATGCCGGCAAATACAAAGCGGTGAATTACTGGTGGGGGATCGAGGCCGGAGCGGCAGATATCGTCGTGTCTTCTTCCGTTCCTTACAGCAGCGCAAAGATGATTGAACTGATGAAGGATGCCCTGAAAGCAGGCAGACTGAGTCCGTTCAGCCATGAACTCAGATCCCAGTCCGGGATCATCCAGAATGCCAATTCCGGCAGACTCAGCATTGAACAGATCATCCGCATGGACTGGCTGAATGATAATGTGATCGGAGTGATCCCTGCATACGGCAAACTTTCGGAAGAGGCGAAAGAACTGACGCGTGTAGCAGGTATTGATACTGTCAGAGGGACCAGATGAAACTACTGCTTGTCGCTGACCATGAAGAATCCCGTCTTTGGGACTACTATCAGGCTTCCAAAACAGAAGGAGTGGACCTGATCCTTTCGTGCGGTGATCTTGATCCTGCTTATCTGGAATTTCTGACAACGATGGTCAATAAACCGCTTCTCTACGTCAGGGGAAACCACGATGATAAATATGAAATGAGACCTCCCGAAGGCTGCATCGCGGTAGAAGACATGGTCTATGATTACTACGGCCTCAGGATCCTCGGACTGGGCGGTTCCTACAGATACGGCAGCCGCACCAATATGTACACAGAGGCCGAGATGGAAAAGCGTATCAGAAAGCTCAGGAATACACTGAAGGTCACCGGCGGTTTTGATATCCTTCTGACCCATGCGCCGGCTCTGGGCTATGGGGATCTGGAAGACCTTCCCCACAGAGGCTTTGACTGTTTCAACGACCTGTTGGAGACATATCATCCCATGTATATGTTCCATGGGCATGTGCATCGGGAATACGGTCCGTTTCACAGGACATTGTCACACCCATCCGGGACACAGATCATCAATGCGTACGGCTCATGGATGGTAGAGATACCGGATGAGAGCTTCGGACAGGCTGAAAAAAGCCTGATGTACCGCTTGTATATGCGGAAACATACATACTGAAAAAGATGGACAGGGCCATCTTTTTTCGTGAGATCTCTTCATGATGAATAATAAAAAATACACATAAATACTGAAGATAACAACGTTATCCACAATCCTGGATGAGTTATTTTACGGTAAACGATGTCCAGTCGATATGGTTGTACTTCATGACGTCATCCGCTTTTTTCATGCCGAGCTTCTCATAGAAGGGCACTGCCTTTTCATTGGCAATCAGATAGACTGCGATATCTTTTTCACCGCCTGCGATCTCATGCGCCGTCTTCATCAAAGACCGCCCGATCCCCATTCTTTCATAATCCCTGTCGACACCTAGGTCTGTTACATACAGCCAGTAACAGAAATCAGTCAGTCCGAACAGGACGCCAACCAGCAGGCCTTCTTCATTTCTTGCCGCAAGGCTGATCGAAACATGACTGACGAGTTTCCTGATCCGCTCTTCAAAACGTTCTGCAGGATATTGTGAACCAAGATCGGTCCGCTTCAGGAAATCGATGTATTCTTCCGGGGAGATGCGCTCTTCCCTGATCGATATATGTTTTGATGATCCCATATGATCCCTTTCTTCCGTATGTCTTTCCGGAACTGTTCTGATCTGCTGACGAAAACAGCCGCAGGTATCGCCTCCGGCTGGTGAATGCTGTTATGTCTGATCGGGTCAGACTTTCTGACGTATTGCTGTTTCCGCAAAGCACACCTGATCCGGTACATGGCGGGACCGGGTGTATTCAAACATGACGCCCCGTGAATTGAAGACCTGTCCGACGACAGTCAGCACAAAGTCGAAATGTCCAAGGTCCAGCAGCTCATGATCACGCTCTGTGGCGCGTTCCGCCGTAACACGGCGGCGGCTGGTTGTGATCGTCATCCCGAGCGTATCTTCCAGATACCGGTATATGGAGTCACGCGCGATCTCTTCAGACAGGCCTTTTGTTTCAGAAATCAGGAAAATGTTCGTATCATAGATGACTGCCTGTTTGCCCAGATACCGCACACGTTCTATATAATACAGATCTTCACCGATATCAAAGCCTGTCATCAGACTGATGGACTGATCGCATTTGATCTCTTTGAACGTGATGATCTTCGTCGTTGCTTTCCTTGATGACCTGGATGCGGCTTCCGCAAAGCTTTCGATCCCTCCGATCGTAAATAAGGAACGTTCTTTCTCAGGACGGAAGATGACCTGGACTCCTCTGCCATGCTGGGGGAGGAGATAGCCTTCTGCAGTCAGAAGGGAGATCGCTCTTCGTACAGTGTTCCGACTGCATCCGAAACGCGCTGCATATTCATTCTCCGAAGGCAGAAAGTCACCGCTTTTATATTTACTGCTTTCTATATCGCTCTTAATTGCGTGGTAGATCGGTTCGTATTTTGACTGCGGCATAGGATTCTCCTTTATTTCATTATATCTTTAATTACTTGTTCAAACAAAAAAAACGACTCATTTGTCAAAAAAAATTACTTTAAACATGTAATAAACAGATATTCAAACTTGTTTGAACAAATCATATAATTTGTCTGACATGTTCAAACAAATTTGCTGATTTCCGTTGACATGTTTAAACAAGTAGGATATATTATGTACAGAACTTGTATAAACAAGTGGAGAGGATGATAATATGGCAAAATTCACTGATGATGCGACCAAACTGCTCGGCTATGTGGGCGGCAAGGAAAACATCAACGCTATCACTCACTGCGTCACAAGATTACGTTTTGTCCTCGCAGATCCGAAAAGGGCGGACATCAAGAAAATTGAGTCGCTTCCTTCCGTTAAGGGAACATTTACACAGGCCGGTCAGTTCCAGGTAATTATCGGCAATGAAGTCGCTGACTTCTACAAAGAATTTACAGGTATTGCAGGTATCGAAGGTGTATCCAAGGATGCCGCAAAGATCGCCGCAAAAGATAATCAGACGCCGCTCCAGAAGGCGATGTCCAACATTGCCGAGATCTTCGCACCGTTGATCCCTGCGATCATCTGCGGAGGTTTGATCCTCGGTTTCAGAAACATTCTCGAAACAGCTGTTGCACTCCAGGAAGGAACATTCCTTGCCGGTCTCGATAAATTCCTGTGGATCATCGGCGAAGCCGTATTCCACACTGGTATTCCCGTTGGTATCTGCTGGTCCGTACAGAGAAAAATGGGCGGTACACCGATGCTCGGTATCGTACTCGGTCTCACACTGATCTCCGGCCAGCTGGTCAATGCATATGGTGTTGCAGGTATGGCAGCTGATGCATGGGCTCCTAATTATACATGGAACTTCGGTTTCGCAAGTTTCCGTATGATCGGTTACCAGGCACAGGTCATTCCGGCGATCCTCGCTGCGTTCACACTTACATATCTGGAGCGGTTCTTCAAGAAAGTCGTACCGCAGGTCCTCCAGATGATCCTCGTACCGTTCTGCTCGTTGCTTCTGGCAGTCATGGCAGCGCACTTCGTGCTCGGCCCGATCGGCTGGAAGATCGGTGAATGGGTATCTGCATTCGTTATGGCAGGTATCTCCGGAAATCTGAGAGTTCTCTTTGGTGCAGTATTCGGTTTCTTCTATGCCCCTCTCGTAATCACAGGTCTGCACCATATGTCAAATGCGATCGACCTGCAGCTCATCAACTCAACAGGCGGAACGATGCTGTGGCCGATGATCGCGCTGTCAAATATCGCGCAGGGCTCTGCCGTTGCCGGTATGTCCTATCTTCAGAAGAAGAATACAAGAGCACAGGAAGTAAACTATCCGTCCATGATCTCCTGCTGGCTGGGTGTTACTGAACCTGCAATGTTCGGTATCAACCTGAAGTATCAGTGGCCATTCTACTGTGCAATGACAGGTTCCTGCCTGGCAGCGATCATTTCCACCGCCTTCGGTGTAACAGCTGCATCCATCGGTGTCGGCGGTCTGCCCGGTATCATTTCGATCTTCCCGAAATACATGGTGATCTTTGCAATCGCAATGCTGGTTGCTCTGGTCGTTCCGTTCGTTCTGACAGTCATGATCGGCAGGAAGAGGATCAACCCTGAAACAGGCGAACTGTTTGCGGATGAAGAGGAAGAAGCTGCTGAAGCTGCTTTGACGGAAGTCATGAAGAATGAGTCATTCATCGCTCCGGTATCCGGTAAGATCGTTCCCATCACGGAACTGGAAGACAAGGTCTTCTCTTCAAAGGCAATGGGTGACGGCATCGCATTTGAGCCGACTGACGGACATTTCTATGCACCGTTCTCCGGAGAGATCACAGTTGCTTTCCCGACAGGACATGCTTACGGCCTGAGAACTGCAGCTGACATGGAGATCCTGATCCACATCGGTATGGATACAGTTGAGCTGGAAGGCAAGGGTTTCAAACCCTGCGTCAAACAGGGCGATGTTGTCAAACAGGGCGACCTGCTGACAGTCGTTGATCTGGATTACATCCGTTCACAGGGCAAGTCCACAGTAACACCGGTCGTCTTTACAAACGGCGGTACAGTCGAAATTCTCAAGGAAGGTACTGTTTCAGCAAAAGATACAGATATAATTAAACTGAGCTGAGGAGGAACGGCAATGGCAAAAAAAGATAAAATTGTTTATCAGATCTACCCGAAATCATTCCAGGATACAAATCATGATGGTTGGGGAGATATACGCGGTGTGATCGAACACCTGGATTATCTTCAGGAGCTGGGAATCAATTATATCTGGTTTAATCCGATGATCGTTTCCCCGCAGAGGGACAATGGATATGATGTTGCCGATTACAGGCAGTTCGATCCCCGTTACGGTACGATGGAAGACTTCGAAGATCTTGTCAGAGAAGCAGGCAAACGCGGTATCGACATCATGTTCGACATGGTGTTCAACCATACTTCAACGGAACATGAATGGTTCAAAAGAGCCCTGGCCGGTGAAGAAAAATACAAGAACTACTACATCTGGAAAAAGGGCAAGGGACCCGGCGTACCTCCGAACAACTGGCAGTCCAAGTTTGCCGGAAGTGCCTGGGAGTATGTCGAAAAGTTTGACGAGTGGTACCTGCATCTGTTCGATGTAACGCAGGCAGACCTTGACTGGACGAATCCCGAAGTCAGGAAAGAATGCTCGGATATCGTCAATTACTGGCGCGCGAAGGGTGTTCACGGATTCCGCTTCGATGTCATCAACCTGATCTCAAAATGGTCATACGACGATGATCCGAACGAATATGACGGACGTCAGTTCTATACAGACGGACCGAGAGAACATGAGTACCTGAAAGAACTCAACCGCACCAGCTTCGGTCAGGATGACGAACACCTGACAGTCGGTGAGATGAGCTCGACAACGATCGAGAACTGCGTACAGTACGCAGGTGCCGACAGCGACGAACTGGACATGGTATTCTCTTTCCATCATCTCAAGGTCGACTACAAGAACCAGATGAAGTGGGAACTGCAGGACGCTGACTTCATGGCACTCAAGAAGCTGCTGAGTAAGTGGCAGACAGGCATGCAGGAAGCGGACGCATGGAACGCACTGTTCTGGAACTGCCATGACCAGCCGCGTTCCGTCTCCAGATTCGGCAATGACAAAGAATACCGAAAGGAAAGCGCCAAGATGCTGGCAGCAGCGCTGCATATGCTCAGAGGCACGCCGTATATCTACCAAGGTGAAGAGATCGGCATGACGAATGCTTATTTCACGGACATCAGTCAGTATGTGGATGTCGAAAGCACAAATATCTACGATGTCCTGCTTGCACAGGGAAAGAGCAGGGAAGAAGTACTGCACATCCTGCAGGAAAGATCCCGGGACAACGCGCGTACGCCGATGCAGTGGGATGACAGTGAAAACGGAGGCTTCTCCGATGTCACACCCTGGCTGCAGAGTGCTGCAGGCTACCGTGAGATCAATGTCAAAAATACGCTCAGGGATCCGGATTCCATCTTTGCCTTCTATCAGAAACTGATCAGGATGCGCAAGGAAATGCCGGTCGTCCAGGAAGGTCTGTTCTATGAACTCCTGGCAGATCATGAAAAAGTCTTCGCATACGAAAGAAAATACGGAGACGAATCACTCATCTGCGTCAGCAACTTCTTCGCTGAGCAGACAGAGATCGATCTGGACCTGACAGGCTATGAAGTCCTGCTGGGCAACTACAGTGACGCACAGCCGTCAGCTCATATGGTCCTCAGACCGTATGAAACAGTTATTCTTTACAGGAAATAACTCCGATCCAGGAACAGGGCTCTGCATAAGGGTCCTGTTTTTCAGTGCCTTTACTTTAGATGATCCGGTGATATAATGCCTCAGTGAAACATTTTGAAAAGAAGGTACATCGATGAAAGAATTTCTCCGTTTTATCAGGTTTACATTGATCTCTGCCAGCGCAGGGCTGATCGAACTCGGTTCATTCACGCTGTCCAACGAGATCATGCACTGGCCGTACTGGCTGTCATATATGATCGCCCTGACCCTGTCTGTCGTCTGGAATTTCACGCTGAACAGGAAATACACATTCAAGTCTGCCGCGGATATTCCGTCTGCTATGTTCAAAGCGGCAATGTTCTATGTGTTCTTTCTGCCGGCCTCGACCTGGCTCGAGCATTATCTGACAGGACTCGGAATCAATGAATATATCGTAACGATCGGGAATATGCTGCTGAACTTTGTGCTGGAATTTCTCTATCAGCGCTATTACGTATTCAGGGATTCCCTGGATACGAATGTTTAACAGCCAAAAAAGACAGCGGCTTCAATCAGGAAACCGCTGTTTTGATTTTACCTCACATACCGATCAGGTCCAGCTGCGCAAAGCTGATCAGTACTTCATGGTCTGCCTTGGGATTTTTATATCTGATCTGTACGGATCTGAGCGACTGGCTGTAATACCAGCCTTCATTTGACATCTCATATTCTTTCCTGTGTAGGAAATGCGGCAGTTCACGTCCGTCCAGTGTTACATAAAACGGCGCTTTTTCTTTATGGATGACATCCAGCTCCATACGTTCCACCGCTGTTTTATAGCAGCCTTCACTGCGGAATGAGATCACGGTCTGCACGCCTGCATGAACACTGATCCGTGTTTTCAGGAAACATCCTTCCCGGTAATCATTGGAACATCCGTCATCTTCGTACAGGGTAAATGTACTGTCAATATCTGGCGCAAACAGGATCTTCATGTCCGTTGTTTTCTGCGTGCTGAGATTTGTCAGCCGGTTCATGGACATCGGGATCACTGCACCGCTTCTGACAAACAGAGGAATGGAACGGATATCCACATCCAGGCTGATCTCTTGTCCCGGCGCATATGCTTCCCTGGTATGGATGTCATACCATCGTTCATCCTGGGAGGCCAGCTTCGGAAGGTACACATGCCGTACAGTCTGTCCCTGTTCGACGATGTTTGCGGCGAGCATATATTCTCCCCACATGAAGTCTGTGCCTTCTTCATATGTTTCCGGATCGTTTTGGAAAACAAGACATTCCGCTTCCATGATAGGCAGACCTTCTTCATGCGCACGGTACTCCAGGGAATACAGGTACGGGATCATCCGGCAGCGCAGATCAATGGCCTCGCGTATGATCGGCGTCATCTCCGTATACATCCATGGTTCTGTTACGGTATTGTCCGTATTGGTGGAGTGGATCGAAAAGCGGGGCATGAAGATGCCGTTCTGGACCCAGCGCACAAACAGTTCCGGTTCAGGAGCCGGACCGTAGAATCCTCCGACATCGCATCCGTTGTTTGCAACACCGGAAAGCCCCATGCCGAGAATGGTCGGGATGTTGTGCTTCAGAGTCTCCCATGATGTCAGATTGTCGCCTGCCCATACCTGGGCATAACGCTGGATGCCGGCATGTCCTGCCCGGCATACACTGAACGGACGTACGGATGGATCGTATGTTTCGATGGCTTCGTTCGACAGTTTGCACATCAGGTTTGCCATAACAGAACGAAGTGTCCCGATCGTACTGCCTGCTCCTTCAAACGATACGACTGAGTCTTTGTCTGTCAGGGAATCATATTCACAGTTATCATTCCATATGGAGCGGCATCCGTACTGCAGCAGGGCAGAGGTGATATATTCCTTCCAGTTTTTCCGTACTGCTTCATTCGTGAAATCGACAAAGAGTCCCGGACCGCCCCACCAGGTACCGACAGCCAGTCCCTCATGACTGCCTGGTGATCCGGCAGGAAGTTCCGGGTCTGCCTTGATGAACATTCCTTTTTCCTTCATTTCCTGCAGCAGAGGATGTGACAGAAGGAAACCGGGTTTGATATTCGGTGAAACAATGATGCTTCTTTCATTCATGGCACTGAACCATGCGGCAGGATCCTTGAAACGCTGATGGTTCCAGGTAAATGTACAGCGCTTGATACCTTCTTCTGTTTCAACTGCGCAGTATCCCGAAGACAGCTGGAATCCATCGATCGGGATATCTTCTTCCCTGGCTGTATCAATGAAACGGATGATCCCGTCATCACAGTTCTCCGGAAGTTCCGCATAGTACATCGAGGAACCCAGATACCCTAAGGCCGCTTTGGGAAGCAGGGCGGATTTGCCGGTCAGGTCCGTATAGCGGCGGATGACATCATGCATATCAGGACCATTGATCAGGAACAGATCGATATCTCCGGCATCCGTTGAATATGTGGAATAACGGTGCCAGTAATTGCGCTTTTCCCGTCCCATATTGAAGGAACACTCCGCTGTATTGTGATAGAAGTATCCTGCAGCCTTTTTTGTTGACCCGTTCAGGCGGATATAGAAGGGGATATGCTTGTAGAGGGAATCAGTCTCTGCCGCGTTGTATCCCAT
>JAFOMZ010000024.1 GCA_017421125.1 Solobacterium sp. | reverse complement strand
TCCAGGGATCTGAAAGTAATGAAAGAAATATTAGCACTCATATTGACAGAGTGACAAAGATGGGTATAATAATCAGTGTTAGCAAACGTTGCGCATGAGTGCTAATGCGCAGAAACAGGAGGTTATGATGTTAAAACCGTTGCATGATTATGTAGTATTGGAAAAAGTTAAGGAAGAAGTTAAGACAGAAAGCGGTATCCTGCTGACAACAGGTCAGGCAAAAGATGAACCGTCTCTGGGACTGGTAACAGCTGTAGGACCCGGCAAAGTCGATAACGGAACACTGGTTCCGATCGAACTGGAACCCGGTCAGAAAGTCATCTATAAAAAGTATTCCGGAACAGAAGTCAAGCATGAAAAGAAGGATTATCTTCTGATCAGCGCAAATGATATTCTGGCAATTGTTGAATAAGGAGATCACAAAATATGGCAAAGGAAATCAGATATTCAAAAGATGCACGTCAGTCCATGCTGGACGGCGTCAATAAACTGGCTGATGCTGTCAAAGTAACACTCGGCCCCAAGGGACGCAATGTTGTCCTTGAGAAGAGCTATGGTTCACCGCTCATCACAAATGACGGTGTCACGATCGCCAAGGAAGTCGAACTGGAAGACAAGTTCGAAAACATGGGCGCTAAGCTGGTATACGAAGTAGCCAACAACACAAATGAGAGTGCCGGTGACGGTACGACAACAGCGACTGTTCTCGCACAGTCCATGATCACAAACGGTCTGAAGGCTGTTGATAAGGGAGCGAATCCTGTTCTCATGAGAGAAGGCATCGACAAGGCTGCCAAGGCTGTTGCCGAAGCTCTGCTGAAGAATTCCCACGAGATCAGTTCTTCCGAAGATATCAAGAACATCGCAACTGTTTCTTCCGGCGACGAAGAGATCGGCAAGATCATTGCCGAGGCAATGGACAAGGTCGGCAAAGACGGCGTCATCAACGTTGATGAATCCAGAAGCTTCGAAACAGTTCTGGAAATGACAGAAGGCATGCAGTATGACAAGGGCTTCGTTTCTCCTTACATGGTCACAGACCGTGAGAAGAATGAAGTCACTCTGGAAAACCCGCTGATCATGGTCACTGACCAGAAGATCAACACGATCCAGGATATCCTGCCCGTACTGGAAGAAGTCGTTAAGTCCAACCGTGCGCTGCTGATCATCGCCGATGACTTCGACAACGAAGTTCTCAGCACTCTGATCATCAACAAACTGAGAGGCACATTCAATGTTGTCGCTACAAAGGCTCCGGGCTTCGGTGACAACGCAAAGAACCAGCTTGGTGATATCGCATGCATGACAGGCGCGAACTTCTACGCAAAAGACCTGAACATGAACCTGGCTGATATGAAGGTCGCTGATATGGGTTCTGCCGCAAAAGTTGTTGTCGGCAAGGACAAGACAACGATCCTCGGCGGAAAAGGCAACAAGGAATTCGTTGCACAGCGTGCAGCTGAGATCCGTACAGCGATCGAAAACACAAAGTCAGACTATGACAAGAAGAAGCTGATGGAACGTCTCGGCAAGATGACAAACGGTGTTGCCCTGATCAAGGTCGGCGCTACTACCGAAACAGAATTGAAGGACAAGAAGCTCCGTATCGAAGACGCTCTGAACGCTACCAAGGCTGCAGTTGCCGAGGGTGTCGTAACAGGCGGCGGACTCGCACTTGTTGAAGCATATCTGGATATCAGAGACACTCTGAAGTCCAACATCGTTGACGTACAGCGCGGTATGAACATCGTTCTCGATGCTCTGAAGGAACCGATCATGCAGATCGCCGAGAATGCCGGCTATGACGGAAATGAGATCTATGAAGCACAGCTGGCTAAGGAAAAGAACATCGGTTTCAATGCCAAGACTGGTGAATGGGTCGATATGTTCAAAGACGGTATCATCGATCCGACCAAGGTCACACGTTCCGCTCTGCTGAATGCCGCAAGCATCTCAGGTCTGTTCATCACAACAGAAGCCGCGATCGCAGAGATCCCCGAAAAGAATCCGATGCCTGCTCCGGCAATGCCTGAATATTAATAACGATTAACATCCTGCCGGCTGTGAAAATACAGCCGGTTTTTTTCATGCCGTGTTCAATGTTCTGCTCCTTTTTGCATGCATGATCATATACAACCGTGTTTTCACGTGTTTAAAATAATTGCTGTAGGTAAAAAGGAGTTACAGATCATATGGATTACCAGGTTTCGGAAAAAGTAAGCGCAACGCTGAAAACACTGACAGAACGTTCTGACGTACAGGACGCGCTCAGCTTTATGGAGGCAGATCAGGAGAACATCATCCAGAGACAGATGGAACTGACACTGATCCCCGCACCGACTTTCCACGAGGAGAACAAAGCCGCAAGACTGCTTGAAATGTTCAAGGAGGAAGGTCTGGAAGACTGTCACATCGATGAATTCGGAAACGCAGTAGGCCTGAGAAAAGGAACAGGCGGCGGAAAGACCGTTCTTGTGGAAGGCCACATGGATACCGTATTCCCGCTGGATACAGAACTGAAGATGGTCCGTGAAGACGGCTGGATCAGATGCCCGGGCATCGTGGACGACACCAGAGGCTGCGCATCCGTACTCTCAACGATCCGCGGACTGAACGCTGCAGGCATTCAGACAAAGGGTGACATCTATTTTGTCGGTACGACACGTGAAGAAGGCATGGGTGCACTGGGCGGAATGAAGGACTATGTCACACACCATCCCGAACTGGAAGCCAGCATTTCCATTGACGGAGACGGCTACCAGCAGATCGTCTATCAGGCAACCGGTATTTATACATATGAGTTCAATTTCTACGGCATCGGCGGACATGCAAGCGGCGCGTTCGCAAAGGTCGCCAACCCGCTCCATGCGGCAGGCAGGGCGATCGCAAAGATCGCTGAGCTGCAGGTACCGGAAAGCCCGCGCACAACATTCGCGGTGACCGGCGCTTATGCCGGAAGTTATTCCGCGATCCATGCCATCGTTGACAAGGCTACGATCACGCTGAACTTCCGTTCTTCCGATCAGACAGAACTGCTGAAGCTGAAGGACAAGATCTTTGCATGTGTCGAAGAAGCCTGCAAAGAGGAAACAGACAGATGGGGCAAAGATACGATCACATATGATTACAGACATGTATGTGACATCAATGCCGGAACACAGGATTCCCATACACCGATCGTTGAAGCGGCTATGGCGATCTCCGAATACCTTGGCTGTGAAGAACCCAAGCTGGCAGAAGGCGGAGCTACAAACTGCTCCAGAGCGATCGAAGTCGGTCTGCCCGCAGTATGCCTGGGCGGCGGCTCCGGATATGATTCCAGATGCCATTCCCTGGCTGAACAGTTCCGTGAGGAAGGCGCATACAAGGGATGCCAGATCGCGATGCTGCTGGCACTGATGTGCGCAGGTACGGAAACAACGGAATCAGTGATCGGATAATACAGAAGAAGCGGCAGAAATGCCGTTTTTCTGTGCACAGTGCTAAAATAAATCCCAGAGGTACTTATGGCAGATTTCTATATCAGGACAAAGCAGGATGTGATCGATACAGTGGAACGATTGGGTTTTCTCCCGTTCTTCTCCAATGAGATCGAAGGCTTCTCGATCGAAGAAAATGTCGATCCCAGGGTCTATTTCGGAGATGAGGAAGGTGTCTGGGACTGGAAGGGTCCCGTGATCCAGGAAACCGGCTGTGCGTATGGTAAATTCTTCCGGAACAAGGCGGTATTTATCTCCCGCAAATGGTTCCCCGACTTTGCCAACTACCGGCGCGACGGATATGACTTTGACGCAAGGGTCGATGACGGGATCGCAACGTACAATGAACAGTATCTGTACAACATCATCGCTTCCCGACATTCACTGCTTTCCAAAGACGCAAAGGTGATCGGAGGATATGTCAAACCCAGAGTCAAAGGACAGGACCAGTGGGAACCCAGGAAGGGATTCGATACGACGATCACACGTCTGCAGATGCAGTGCTACATCGTTACATCCAACTTTGAATATGAAATGGATAAAAACGGGAATTTCTACGGATGGGGGATCGCCAGGTATACGACACCCGAGGAATTCTTCGGAAAGAAGTTTACGAACCATGTCTATGACCGTACGCCTGAGGAATCCAAAAAACGGATCATCAGGCATCTCAAAAAGATCCTGCCTGGTACATCCGAAGCAGAGATCGAACACTTGCTGAAATGAATGGAACTGTTATTCACCGGTTCCCGGTCACATTGTGATCAGGTCAGCTAACAGGGGGTAAGAAAATGAAAAAACATGTGTTTTGGAAAACTACACTCAGCAGCTTTCTGCTGATCAGCCTTTCTGCCTGCGGCAGTTCTTCATCTTCTTCAGATAAACCTGCATCTGTCCCGTCCTCACCGGGAGCTTCTGCTGAAGCGGAACCTGCTGAAACAACTCTGGCGGAGGAAGAAAGCACGGTATTTGCAGGAAAAGGAACAACTGCAGAAACCGTTCTGGTCGATGAGGCGGATATTAAGATCACGGCTTCAGAACTGACTTATAACGAATATGCCGCGATGATGGATCTGACGTTTGAAAACAATACGGACAAGAGACTGGTCTTTTACGGAGGAGGCGGCATGTCCCGCTGGGATACCTCTTTGACAGTCAACGGCTGGACATTGTCGGAAGAATCTGTTTATGCAGACGTGAAACCGGGAGAAACAAAAACCGATGATCTGTATATCCAGGCTGAAGACTTGAATTTCTTCGGGATCACGGATATCGCCGAGATCGGATTCCGTTTCATCGTATTAGATAAAGACGCCGAAGAAATTTATCTGGCAACAGATCCACTGAAGATCACCACTTCCTCCGCTTCCGCTTATGATCTCAAGGAAGATACCTTCCAAAAAGCGGTAAAAGACGGACGCTTTGCCCAGGCCTGGGAAGCTGATGTCAAAGAATTCATAACAGACGGCTTATATTCACAGGATGGTGTCAATATTACCTCCGCGCTGCTCGCTGAAAGAAACAAGAATGCGTATGTCTTCTTCGAGGTGGAAAATACCACGGATGAGATCAGAAACCTGAGCTGGCGCCAGTTCGGGGTGAACGGCCTGATCCTGCAGAAGACCTGGAAAAGCAATCTCACACTGGATCCGGGAAGCCGGGCGGTACTCCGTGCAGACCCTGTAAATATGATCAGTCAGGAAGGATTGGAATCCCTTGGGATCAATGACATCACGACTGCTTTCTTCACGGTCCGTCTGATCGACGCAGACGAAGAACCGCTGAGTGAAGAGGCGCTTGTAATGATCCCCTTCAAAGACGAAATCCTCTCCGGTCGTGAAGGAGAAGAGCTTTATTCCAATAATGGGATACGCGTCATCCGCAGCGGTATTGAAGATACGAAGAGTTTCTGGAATATCCTGCTGACTGTGTTCAACGACACCCCGGATACCATCAGTGTCAAGGACAGCGGAAAGTATCTGCTTGTGAACGGTCTCCAGAACGCCCAGGACAACTATAACGTGACCATTGCCCCGGGTCAGGCCGGTGTCATGAAGATCGGACTGCGAAAGACTGATTCTTCGATCGCACTAGACGCAAACGGCATCACCCCGGAACAGATCGAGACGGTCGAGACTTCGCTGAAATTATTCAAGGACGGCGATGATATATGGCTCGGAACACCGTTTGAGGAACCGGCTATCGTCATGCACCTGAAATAAGATCAATACAAGGATGCAGCTTCGGGAGTATCGGTACTTCCTGAAAACTGCATCCTTTTTTCTGTGCCGGACAGACAACGAAAAAAGACTGCCGCAGCTTTTCAGCCGCAGCAGCCTTCAGTATCTGATCAGTCGAGATCTGTACCGTTGCTGGCGATGACTTTCTTGTACCAGAAGAAGGAATCTTTTCTGCTTCTGGAGAAGTCGCCGCTTCCGTCGTCATGCTTGTTGACGTATACGAAACCGTATCTCTTAGCGAATTCGCCTGTACCGGCGGAAACCAGGTCGATCGGGCCCCATGTGGTGTAGCCGATCAGCTTATGACCCTCATCAAGGGCTTTCTGCATTGCCTGGATATGAGGACGGAAGTAATCGATCCTGTATGTATCATGGATCGAGCCGTCTTCTTCGACCTTGTCGAACGCACCGAGACCGTTTTCTACGATCATGAGCGGTGTGCCGGGATATCTGTCGGACAGAACTCTGATCGTGTAGAGCAGTCCGTCAGGGTCGATCTGCCAGCCCCAGTCGGAAGCTTTCAGATACGGGTTCTTAGCGCGGTAGGACATGTTGCCTGCTGTCATCTCAACATCTGTTCTGGTCGTGACGCAGGATGTCTGGTAGTAGGAGAATGTGTAGAAGTCTACAACGCCTTCCTTCAGGATCTTCGCGTCTTCTTCATTGTCCATGAATGAAGGATCGCAGCCCATATCCAGGACCATCTTTCTTGCCCATACAGGATATGCACCTCTGACCTGTACGTCTCCGCAGTAGTCATTCTTGTTGTGTTCCATTTCCTGAACAAACAGCATGTCCTTCGGGTTCGGTGTCAGCGGGTACATCGTGCCGTGAGCGATCATGTTTCCGATCATGAAATCAGGATTGATCTTGTGGCCTTCAATGACTGCCAGAGCGGAAGCTACGAACTGATTGTGCAGTCCGATCAGTGTCTGCTGGTCATCATGCTTCAGCTTATTCAGCGGGATGCGCTCTGTGCTGTTGATGTCTTCATCCTGCATCAGTCCGAGACCATACAGGTCACCCAGGCCGCCGCCGACCATCATGGCAATGTTGATCTCATTGAATGTCAGCCAGTACTTGACCTTGTTCTTATAGCGCTCAAAGCATGTCTTGACATATTTCAGGAAGAGATCGATCGTCTCTCTGTTATAGAAGCCATGATACTTCGTAACGATGTTCCAGGGGATCTCGTAGTGGCAGAGTGTTACCAGCGGTTCCATGCCGTACTTATGGCACTCGTCAAAGACGCTGTCATAGAAGGCAAGACCTGCTTCATTCGGTTCTTCATCATCACCGTTGGGATAGATACGGCCCCAGTTGATAGAGAGACGGAATACGTTCCAGCCCATCTCCGCGAACAGGGCGATATCTTCTTTGTAATGATGATAGAAGTCGATCGACTCATGGGAAGGGTAGAAAGCTGTTTCGTCGATCTGGGGAAGGAATGTACGGGGCGTGCTGACGTTGCCGCCCAGCAGCATATCCGGTACGCTCAGTCCTTTGCCGTCCTCAAGATATGCGCCTTCGCACTGATTGGCAGCGACAGCGCCGCCCCATAAAAAGTTTTTGGGAAAAGCCATTCGATAAACCTCCTTTTTGATTATCTGTATGCTTATGTAATGTTTACATCATTATTATACAGGAATTACCGGTGATTATTGTGACTGTTTCGTGTGACCCGGCGGTGCTCATGACATAAAGTTTTCTGACGTCCTGCCAGGTTCTCCTTTATAATTTCAGTATGGAAGAGAAACAGCGTACATATCTGGCGATCGATCTGAAATCCTTTTACGCTTCCGTGGAATGCCAGGAACGGGGACTGGATCCTTTGCGGACAAATCTGGTCGTAGCGGATGAAAGCAGGACGGAAAAAACGATCTGCCTGGCAGTATCGCCTTCACTGAAGGAATACGGGATCTCATCAAGAGGCCGCCTGTTTGAGGTGAATGAAGCTGTCAGGAAGATCAATCAGAAACGGAAGGCCGCAAACCGGAATCGTGCATTCACAGGCAGTTCATGCGATAAATATGAACTTGCGCAGCACCCGGATTACGAGCTTGCTTTTCATACGGCCGTTCCCAGGATGGCGCTGTATATGGAATACAGCACAAGGATCTACGGGATCTACCTGAAATATGTCGCACCGGAAGACATCCATGTCTATTCGATCGATGAAGTGTTCATCGATGTGACAGACTACCTGCACACGTACCGGATGGATGCGCATGAACTGGCGATCCTGATGATCCGGGATGTCCTGCGCAATACAGGCATTACCGCAACCGCCGGGATCGGTACGAATATGTATCTGGCAAAGGTCGCGATGGATATCGTTGCCAAGCATATCGACGCGGATGAGGACGGTGTGCGGATCGCGCAGCTGGATGAAATGAGCTACCGGAGAATGCTGTGGGATCACCGTCCGCTGAGAGACTTCTGGCGTGTCGGCAGAGGATATGTGAAGCGTCTGGAAGAACAGAATATGTATACGATGGGTGATATCGCAAGGTGTTCCCTGGAAAACGAAGACCTGCTTTATAAAATGTTCGGCGTCAATGCGGAACTGCTGATCGACCACGCGTGGGGATATGAGCCATGCACGATCGCGGCGATCAAAAAATATGAACCGAAGTCCAGCAGTATCAGCAGCGGACAGGTACTGGCAGAACCGTATTCATTTGAGAAGGCAGAGATCATCGTCAAGGAGATGACGGACGCGCTTGTCCTGGATCTGACCGAAAAGCATCTGCTGGCAGTCAGTTTCATGCTGGCGATCGGATATGATACGGAAAACCTGAATGAAGACCTGTCGGGCATTACGATCACAAATGACTGGTACGGACGCAAGGTACCGAAAGGTGCACATGGTTCCGTCAGCTTCGATGTACCGAATGTTTCTTCATCCCGGATACGAAGTGCGGCTGTCCGGCTGTATCATAAGATCGCGGATCCGGCATGCACGGTGCGCAGGGTAACGGTCTGCGCGCAGGTGATCGATGAAGACGCGCCTCGTCCGGTCAGGGTCCAGCAGTTCGATCTGTTTTCTTCAGCCGATCAGCAGGCTGAGGAAACAGAAAGCCTGAACGAAGATCTTGAACGGGAAAAACGTGCCCAGGAGGCGATGGTCTCCCTGCAGAAGAAATACGGGAAAAACATCATCCTGAAGGGAACCAGCCTGACAAAAGGTGCTACGATGAAACAGAGAAACAACCAGATCGGAGGGCACCGGAAATGAAGCGGGATGACAAGCATAAGTATGATGATATGCTGGACCTTCCGCACCATGTATCACGCAACCACCCGAGGATGTCCGAAGAAAACAGGGCAGCGCAGTTCATGCCGTTCGCGGCACTGACAGGATACGGTGAAATGATCGAGGAACGAGGCAGGCTGACGACGCAGAAACCTGAGCTGTCCGAATGGCAGCAGGAGGAAGTCAATGCGGTACTGTCCTCCCTCGATCAGAATGACAATGCAATGATCACCTGGTTTGAAGCCGATCAGCTCAAAGACGGAGGCAGGATACGCAGTGAGAGCTGCCGCATCATCAAGACGGATGCGTATCATCAGGTACTGCATACAGATCAGGGAATGATCGCTTTCGACAGCATACTGGAAATGGAGCAGTTATGAAGAAACCGAAACATATCAGAACAGACCAGCTTCTTGAAACACCGTATATCAGGGTATATGACCTGGTCTATGAAGACGGCACACATTATTATGACGCAAGCAGGAGAAAGACAGGCAGCCTGGCAGCCGAGCATGAAGAGACTCAGATGGCTGATGCGGTCAGCGCATTCGTGGTGCTGAACGGGGAGGAACCGAAGCTGCTGTTATTCTATGAATACCGCTATCCGACAGGACAGTATGTCCTGAGCATTCCGTCCGGACTGATCGATCCGGGAGACAGTTCCCGTGAAGACCCGCTGTTTCATGCAATGATCCGTGAGCTGCATGAAGAGACCGGCATTGAGATCACGGACAAAGACCGGCTCGCGCTGATCAATCCTCTTGTTTACTGCTCACCGGGCTTTACCGACGAATGCACTGCCCTGATCTCTGTTGTCGTCAACAGTGACTGGCAGGGGCATCTGTCACAGGCAGGCGGGGAAGGCACCGAACACTTTGAAGGCTTTGTCCTGTCTTCCAGACAGGAAGTGCTTGAGCTGCTGAGAAAGGGCACCGATGCATACGGCCATCCCTATCCGCTCGTAACATGGGCGGCGATGAGCTGGTTCGTATCAGACATGTGGAAATCATTATGAATGAGATGAGAGACCGTGATGAGATCCGGAATGAACTGCTGCTGTACAATAAGCAGATCAATGATGAACAGATCCATGACCTGATCAGGGATATCCTTGCCCAGCAGAAGGTCCTTGATACCCTGACGGATGTGCAGGATGAGACGTTCAATACACGGCTGTATCTGCGGGATTACCCGGCGATCCTGACGATCCTCGAGCAGTATGCGGCACTGGAAGAACCCAGTGAGAGTGAACGCTTCAATACGATCAGTATGCTGAGGATGTTCCTGGCAAGGATGATCGAACAGGCAGGCAGAAAGACAGAAGAGAAAAAACTGGACATGAGCGCGGATATGAAAATGCTGAATGCGCTTCTGGGCATGGACGGGCTCAATGATGATCTGAAAATGAAATGATCTCCGTATGCAGAGTACCTTCGATTGAAGTATGATATAGGAAAGAAGTGAAAGAGGTACAATATGTTCAAGTGGCTGAAAAAACTATTCTCGAAGAAACATGAAAACGAAGAACCTGCACCCGAAGAACTGCCCGTTGTCGAAACACCCGCGGAAACAGTGACTCTGACATTTGTACCTGCTCCTGCTGAAGAACAGCAGGAGATGCCGGAATCAAGATATGACACACCGGAATACCAGGAATTCCTGAAACAGCAGGAAGGAACTTCCGGACCGGAAGCTCCGGAAGGACCGGAGATCCCGGAAGGACCTGCTCCGGAAGAAGGACCGGAGATCGAGGTCACCCGGACAGGGGAAACAGCTCAGGAAGAAACATGTCCCGGGGTGGAAGTGATCCCTGAACCAGAAGGTGAAACACCTCCGGAGGAAGGAACGGAAGAAGGACCGAAAGCTGACCGTTCCAAACTGCAGTATTGATCTGACTATGCGCACCTCCGTGAAACGGAGGTGTTTTTTCATG
>JAFOMZ010000212.1 GCA_017421125.1 Solobacterium sp. | reverse complement strand
TTTGCCAGTTCAAGTCTGCAGAGACCGTTTCCGATCGGTGTGTACAGTTCACAGTTCTCATCAGCCTCTGTTTCCTCATATTCCATGATCAGTCTTGCCAGGCTTTGTTCCGGATCGGATATGGCATGTTCAGGTCCGAATGTATTCTGGTACAGGAGCTTCATGCAGTCCTGCGGTGTCATAAGAGGATATTTCTGTGCATGCTGTATCAGGATCTTTTCAAACTCTTCCATACTTACCTCAATTTCAATGCTTTTTCCATTTCACGCTTCGCATCGCGCAGTTTGCTTGCTTCGCGCTTGTCATACAGGTCCTTGCCCTTTGCAAGAGCAAATTCCAGCTTTGCCTTTCCTTCTTTCAGGTAGATCCTGGTAGGGACCAGGGTATATCCTTTGATGCGGACTTTGTCATACAGTTTCCGGATTTCATATTTATGCAGCAGGAGCTTCCTGTCACGGTCCGGATCCACGTTGAACATATTGCCGTACTTATACGGTGATATATGCATTGCCTTGATCCATGCTTCGCCGTTTCTGATCGAAATGTACGAATCATTGAAGGAGATCCTGCCATCCCTGACAGACTTGATTTCCGTTCCTGTCAGGACAAGACCTGCTTCATATTTTTCTTCAAGGAAGTAGTCGTGTGACGCTCTTCTGTTGACCGCCACATTCTTTTCCTTATCGTTTTTTCCTGCCACCTGCTTTACCTCCGGAAGACTTCCGTTTTACCGTCGTTCTTCCTGTTTTCTTCGTGCCGGCATTCCGCGCATATCTCTGGTTTCCGGAGCGTCCTGTTTTGCCCGAGGATCTCCTCCCGTGTTCACGTTCACCGGAATGTTTCCTTTTTGAACTGTCGGTTCTGTCGATGATCTCGAAATCAATGGAAGATGTTTCCTTGCTGGCGGCCACGACCCTGATCGTCACGCGCTGTCCGATCGTGTACCTCTTCTTTGTACGTTCACCGACCAGTGAGTAAGTGTCCGCATCAAATGTGTAGTAATCTCCTTTGATGGAACCGATCGATACCATTCCTTCTACGGTATCAGGAAGCTGTACATAGAAGCCGAAGCTTGTCACGGTACTGATAATGCCGTCAAAGATCTCGCCGATCTTATCGATCATGTACTCGGCCTTTTTCATATCTTCGACATCCCATTCAGCATCTGCCGCGTTGCGTTCCTTTACGGATGACTGCACAGCATAATCCTTCATGTTTGTTTCATCCGTATACAGGTCCCCGCTGTGTCCGTTTTCAAAATAATACTTTCTCAGCATTCTGTGAACGATCAGGTCGGGATATCTTCTGATCGGGGAAGTGAAGTGCAGATACTCATCTTCTGCCAGAGAGAAGTGTCCTGCGCAGACCGGATCATACTTTGCCTTCTGCATGCACCTCAGCAGCATCTTTGACAGGACCGGATAGCATTCCAGATCCTTGGCGTCATTCAGATACTCCTGCAGTTTTTTCGGTGTTGCCGAGCCGCCTGCTATCGTCAGTTTGTGACCGAGATGGTATGACAGTGTTTCAAAACTCCTAAGCTTCTTAGCCTGCGGTTCTTCATGGATACGGTACAGCGCCGGGATGTGATTCTTTTTCATCAGGTTGGCAACAGAAACATTGGCTGCGATCATGAAGTCTTCGATCAGCATTTCCGCTTCCCCGCGTTCTGCCGGTGCTACCTTCACCGGTCTGCCGTTTTCATCTACATCGATCTTTGATTCCGTTGAATCAAATTCCATTGCGCCCTTGGCATTGCGCATCCTGCGGATCGCTTTTGCGCACTGTCTCATATCCTGGAACAATGAGCCAAGATGCGCGTATCTTTCTTTCAGTTCCTGATCGCCGTCAAATATTTTATTGACGTTGGCATATGTCATACGTTCGTCCGAATGGATCACTGACGGATAGACTTCATAATTGACAGTCGTTCCGTCCCTGGCGATCATCATTTCCACAGTATTTGTCAGACGGTCCGTACCGGGATTCAGACTGCAGATCCCATTGCTCAGCACATGCGGCAGCATCGGTACGACTTTGTTGATCACATATACGGATGTTCCGCGCTCATATGCTTCTTTGTCCAGCGGGCTTCCTTCCGTCACATAGTGTGATACGTCAGCGATACTGACCCTCAGCAGCCATCCTTCCGGAATGACTTCGATGGATACGGCATCATCAAAGTCCTTGGAATCATCTCCGTCGATCGTGACGGTAATGATATCCCTCAGGTCTTTTCTGCCTGCCAGATCCTCTTCTGACAGGGAATCACCGATCGCTTCTGCCTGTTCCATCACTGCTTCGGGGAATTCCGGAACGATATCATGGTTGAGCAGAACGGACATGATATCAACACCCGGGTCATCCTTGTGTCCGATCGCACGTTCCACAACGAATCTCATAGGTGCTTCGTACTTTTCGATAGACAGTTCGACCTTCAGCCCTTCGATCGGATGCAGGTCCTTCGGGATCCTGACCCTGTAGCCGGGCTGGATCCGGGAGTCGTCTACCGTGCACTGAAGTCCTTTTGTTGTCAGTTCGAATGTACCGGTATATCTGACACGTCCGCGCTTCAGTACCTGACGCACTGTTCCTGTATCAGTCCCTCTTTTCATGGCGGCAAGCACAGTATCACCATGCATCGCACCGTTCAGGTCATTCGGCATGATAACGATGGACTCTTCGTTTTCCCTGTCGATATAGCCGACTCCTTTTCTGGAAAGACTCAGTGTTCCCTCGATCAGGCCTGCCTGTTTCCTGGTCATATATCTGTTCTGTTTATCACGGATCAGGAGGCATTCCTCTTCCATCTCATCGATGAGTTTGCTGAAACACACAAAATCACCTGATGTTTTCAGGCCAAGTGCTTTCTCGATCGCGTTCCTGTCCAGCGTTGAACGTTTTGCCCGTCCAACGATCTCCAATATTTTTTCTTTCATGTTTTCCATAATCTTACTTTAACAAAAGCAGCCGGCATTTACACCGACTGCTTTGTTTTTGCTGTTGTTAATCAACCACGCGAATCAGGATGACCAGGACGAAGAACAGGATACCAAGTACCATTGTTGCATTCGAGATCACCTTTTCTGATCCTCTCTCTTTCACATTTGCGAACAGATTCAGGCCGCCATTTCCGGTAAATGCTCCGGAGATGCCGTCTGATTTTCCGCTTTGCAGTAATGAGAGAATGATCAGCATCGCAGATACGATCATTAATAACGCCTTAAGCATGACCGATAATAACTCCTTTCGCCAGTGCCGGATTATTATAACAGAGAATTTTCAGCCTTGTAAATAGAATTCCGCTTTATCATGCTGTTTACGCGTGTTTTCTCAGATATCCTGCAGGATATTTTCCGCATGATCCACAGGTTTGACCTTCTGATAGGCTTTCTGAATGACCCCGTTCTCATCGATCAGGTATGTGGAACGTTCAATCCCCATGTACTTTCTGCCGTACAGTGTCTTTTCCTGCCATACATCATATGCCCTGATCACTTCTGTATCAGGATCGGAAAGCAGTGTAAATGGAAGGTTATACTTCTCCTCAAACTTTTTGTGCGAACTGACAGGATCTTTCGAAACACCCAGTACCACCGCTCCCTTTTCCGTGATCTGCGGATAACGGTCCGCAAATGAGCAGGCTTCCTTTGTGCATCCTGCTGTATTGTCCTTCGGGTAGAAATACAGGATCACCTTCCTGCCCCTGTATTCCTCAAGGGAATGCATCATACCATTCTGATCAGGCAGCGTGAATTCAGGCGCCTTTGTACCGACCTCCAGCATGCTTACTCCTCGATCGCAGCTATGATGCCGTTCAGTTTCCAGATGTGTTTTTCGGGAATGACGCCTCTGACGCATGATGTCGGATAAACACGGGATCCCCTGCCGATCACAGTGCCTGGATTCAGGACGGAGTTGCAGCCGACTTCTACATAGTCTCCCAGCATCGCTCAGAACTTCTTCAGTCCTGTTTCGATCTGTTCTGTTCCGTTATGTACCACTACAAGCTTCTTGTCTGACTTCACATTGGATGTGATGGATCCTGCTCCCATGTGGCTGTAATAACCAAGGATAGAGTCTCCTACATAGTTGTAGTGCGGTGTCTGTACGTGGTCGAACAGGATGACATTCTTTAATTCACAGCTGTTTCCTACCACGCAGTCTGCGCCTACCAGGGCTGAGCCTCTGATGAATGCGCAGTGACGTACTTCCGTATTGGGTCCGATGATGCACGGTGCTCCAAGATATGCCGAAGGGAATACCTTGGCTGTCTTGTGTACCCATACATGCTCGGATACTTCCGTATATTCTTCCGGATCAAGCTGGGATCCGAGATTCAGGATCAGGTCTTTGATCCCCTTCAGTGCTTCCCAGGGATATGTAAAATGGGAAAGATATTCTTTCGCAATCGTATGATCGAGGTCATACAGATCAGTGATCGTATACATAATGTTATTTCTCCTTCTTCTGCGTTCATTTTTACGCTTCGGATTTTTACTGTCAAGTTTCAGTAACCGAACATCCACCAGTGCAGGATGCCGGCACACTCTCTGATAAAGTAAGTTGGAAGCAGCCACCAGGCTGTATGTGAGGGATAGGACCCGGCTTCAATGCCGAGTGACTCTGCCATGGCGATCGATCTGTATTCATGGAAATCACTTGTAACTATGGTCACAGCAGGCTCCAGATCATTGTTCTCAATGATCTCTTTGGAATAAAGCATATTCTCATAAGTTGATTTGGAGCGGCTTTCTGCGTACAGCCTGTCTGCAGGGATCCCCTTCTTCAGCAGATAGCGATACATGGCATCTGCTTCCACAGCGTCGCCCGGTTCCTGCCATCCGCCGCTGACGATGCATTTCGTATCCGGATGGGCTTCCAGCCATTCATATGCCGCATCCAGACGTTCCTTCAGCATCGGCCCGGGTTCATCTCCAAGCACATCACATGCCAGGACCACAACAGTGCCGTTCTCATGCGGTGTCTGATCGGCTCCTCTGATCATCAGTACACCCAGGACAACCGCAAGCACCGCGAACACACAGATCACAAGCAGGATCACTCTCAGCAGAAGTCTGTAATATTTCCTGTGCCAGTGCTGTGTGAGCCATGCATTGACCTTTGCAAAGAAGATCCCGTACAGCATCAGCAGAACACTTACCGCAGAACCCATCACATTGCCGATATTGATGATCGAATACATGGCAGGTATGAGGAAAACGACCAATGCGGCTGCTGCAGCAATGATCAGCGGTATATTGTACTGTGTCCTGTCAGTATGCTTCATCATGTTTCCTTTTTACAAAAGTGCGGAATACCCGCACTTTCAGACTGCTTCGTAAAATGTATCCGGATGGTTCTGATCAAACTGTTCGTTTGCCCACATCACAGTGATCAGTTCTTCCGTGTCGGACAGATTGATGATGTTGTGCGTATATCCCGGCAGCATCATCACTGCCTGT
>JAFOMZ010000003.1 GCA_017421125.1 Solobacterium sp. | reverse complement strand
GTTGCCAGCATGGACCATAACAGGATCCTGAAGGTCATGATCAGGCTGCCGAAGGAAAAGAAGGAAGGAGAGGAAACAGTATGACGATCTATTTCGTAATTGCGGGAATCGTCCTGTGCATTTATCTGTCCAATTTCTTCTCCGGCGCAGAAATGGCGTATTCTTCCTGCAACCTGCTCCGTCTGGAGAATGAGCGTGATGCCGGTTCCGTACCGGCAGCCATCGCTGTCTATATTACAGAGCATTTTGATGACGCGCTGAGTTCGATCCTGATCGGCAACAACCTTGTCAATATCGCCAGCTCATCCCTCGCTACAGTCGCGGTCCTGCTGCTGACAGGAAGCGATGAAATGACATGGCTTGCGACACTGGTGCTGACTATCCTTGTCATTATCTTCGGCGAGACCATTCCCAAGATCACCGTCAAAAAAGGCGCAAACAGGTTTGCGATGAAATACGCGTATCCCATCAGGATCCTGATGTTCCTCCTGAAGCCGGTCGTGGTCATCGTTGTCGGCCTGGTGAACCTGCTGACCCTGTTCTTGAAGGGGGAAGCTGATCCGGAGGACACAGACGAGAAGGTAGAGGAACTCCAGTCGATCATTGAAACAGCGGAAAACGAAGATGTCATCGACGAAGAAGAGAGCGAGCTTGTACAGGCTGCGATCCATTTCTCGGATGTCTCTGCTTCTGAAGCGATGACAGCCAGGGTCGATGTGCTTGCGGTCGATATTGACAGTGCCTGGGAGGATATCCTGGATGTCATTGAGGAAACGCACTATACGCGTATTCCCGTATATGAAGACAGCATTGACCATATTATCGGTGTCCTGCATATGAACAGATTCCTGAAGGCACTGACGGAGAATGATTATGTGGATATCCGTTCACTTCTGATGGAACCGTGCTATGTCTATAAAACGACCAGGCTTCCGGAAGTCCTGAATACATTCCGCAAAGCCAGACAGCATCTTGCGGTGGTCGTAGACGAGTACGGCGGGACCCAGGGCATCATTTCCATGGAAGACGTCCTTGAACAGGTCGTCGGCGACATCTGGGATGAAAGTGATACTGTCCAGGATGAAGTGGTGCAGAGAACAGAGACGGAATATGAGATCGACGGAGATATGCCGATCGCAAGCTTCCTGGATCTGCTCGGCATCCGTGAAGACAATTTCGACTGTGAGAGCGAAACAGTCGGCGGATGGACGATCGAACACTTCGGAACTTTCCCCAAGCCGGGAAATTCATTCCATGACCATGGATTTACCCTGACTGTCCTTGCTATGGGTGACCACCGTGTAGAGAAGGTCCTGGTAAAGCTGGACCAGGAAGAAGAAAAGTAATACAGCAAAGGATCTCTTCGGAATAAAATACCGGGAGATCTTTTGTTATGTGAACGCAGTACTGTATTTTACGGATCAGGAAAGACTGCTGATGACTCTGCGGGAACAGTGATAAATGAAAATATGCATAATGACGCAAAAAAATGATTGCCTTTGTGTCTCTGTTCCGCTATAATCTTCTTCGCGAGTAGAGAAATCTGCTCCTTGCCAGAAATGGCCGTATAGACCAGAAGGAGGTGTACAAGATGAAAAAGTATGAAGTCATGTACATCGTCAATGCGAATGTTGAAGAAGAAAAGCGCACTGCTCTGATCGAATCCCTGGCTGGAATTATCACAGACCACGGCGGAAAGATCACAAAGACAAACGAGTGGGGCATGCGCGACTTCGCTTACGAGATTGACGACATGACCAAAGGTTACTATGTAGTAGTAAACTTTGAGGCCGACAACGAATGCGTAGCAGAATTTGACCGTCTGATGCGTATCAACGCAAGTGTTGTTCGTTTCCTGATTACCCGTGACGAAGCTCCGGTTCAGGAGGCAAAGAAGTGAATCGTGTCGAATTAGTGGGCAGACTGACGAAAGATGTAGAAGTCAGAAAGACTCAGAGTAATCTTTCTGTAGCATCATTCACAGTTGCCTGTGATCGCCGCGTTTCCAGAGATCAGCAGAATCAGGGCCAGCAGACAGCTGATTTCATCAGCTGTGTTGCCTGGAGACAGACAGCTGATTTCCTTGGCTCCTATGCACGCAAAGGCGCGATGGTCGCTGTTGAGGGAAGGATCCAGACCCGCAATTACGATGACCGCGACGGCAAGCGTGTATATGTAACAGAAGTCGTAGCTGATCACGTTCAGCTCCTGGAATCACGTTCTCAGTCTCAGGCAAGGCAGGACACAGCTCCGGCTTATCCTTCCTACCAGAGTGAACCGCAGAACGATCCGTTCGGAACAAATGATTTCAATAGTGCTGACTTTAACACAGGGCCGGGTCTTGATATTTCAAGCGATGACCTGCCTTTCTAAGAAACGAAGGAGAAAAACATGGCTTACAGGAAGCAGAGAATGGGTGGCCGTAAAGTTTGCTACTTTACAAAAAACAACATCACCTATATCGACTATAAGGATGTCGAACTTCTGAAGAAGTTCATTGGCACAAACGGAAAGATCCTTCCGAGACGTGTCACGGGCACAAAGGCAAAGTATCAGCGTATGCTGGCTGTTGCGATCAAGCGCGCCCGTCAGATGGCACTCCTGCCTTACGTCGGAGAGTAACAAGCACATTGCCGTCAGAAATGACGGCTTTTGTTTTGCCTGAAATACGGGTAACATATTATGTAAGGATCCTGGGGAGGTTATATGCGGTTTGAAAAAAGAAAAGCAGCGGAATATGCGGTATATGTCATTCTGTTTCTGTTTTTTGTGCTGATATTTCACTGGTCACCGCTGGCCGGGGACGACTGGATCTATGCCAGCGAGGTGCGCTATTCCAACGTCATTGCACAGACGGTATACGCGTATATGACATGGTCAGGCAGGGTCCTGAGTGAATTCTGGGGTTTTGTATTCACCGACCACAAGATCATATGGGAGATCTCCGGAGCGTTCCTGATGGTCCTGACGGTATGGTCAGTGCTCAAACTGGAGCGGAAGCCGTACCGGACCGCGGATGTTCTGTTTGCTGTATTCCTGGTTCTGACGGTACCGAGAATGATCCGTACACAGACCTATTCGTTCGCCGTAGGCTATGCGGCCTACTTTATACCGATCCCGCTCTGGCTGATCCATCTGATCCTGCTGAAAGGATACCTGCTTGAGGACAGGAAGTCCGCAGGCAGTGTGATCATCATGGCCATCCTGAGCATCATCATACCGCTCCATATGGAAAACATGTCGGTACTGCTGGCGTTTACAAACTTCGCGGCAGTCGTATATGCGCTGTATATGAAAAAATGTGACAGGAATCTGTGGATCCTGCTGGGCTGCGCGGTCATCGGCTGTCTGATCATGTTCCTGGCACCGGGAACAGCGGTCAGACTGGAAGATGATTTTTCACAGACGGAAGCACTGAATCTGTCACGCATCGTAAACAACTGGAAACCGTTCCTTTATATGTCGCTGTATTTTGCGGATGCGGTCAACACATGCCTTTGTCTGATCATGGCCGCAAAACTGTGGTTCCGGGAAAACAGAAGCCGCACCGATCTTTTATGCATCGCGGTATTTGCGGCGGAACTGGTCCTGACATGGACGAACGGGTTCGCGAATCCCTTCATCGATACGCTCTGGTGCATCATCTGGTACGGAACACTGATCTATGTGCTGCGCAGCAATGCCTTGCAGGTATTCCTGGTGCTGGGCTGTCTGGCGGCTGACGGGATCATGGTGCTGTCACCGAGCTTCCCGGAACGTACTGCGGTATACGGCGTATACTGCATGATCGCGCTGACAAGCCTGCTGCTGCGTGAGGTTCCGCTCCGTCTCAGGCTGGAAAAGGCATTGACATGCCTGTGCGCTGCCGGTGTCCTGCTTGGCTTCGCGCATTTCGGAAGGATCTATTACCAGGTCCACCTGATCAACATTGTCCGCATTGCCCAGGTCAGATACTATCAGAAGCGGCCTGATGCGGGAGAAGCCTGGTTCCTGGCTTATCCTTTGGGAACGATCCATTCCGCCAACATCGATTATGAAGAAGATGTTGACCACATATGGGGTTTCAAGGAGTATTACTACCTGAATCAGGACATGCATCTGAATTTCTACTACCTTGACGAATATGACAGACAGTCGATCATGGCTGAGCTGCCCGAAGAGTAAACACTGCCGGCGAAAGCCGGCTTTTGTGACGGAATTCTGAAAATCACATGTCATTGGGTGTTGAAATTTCGGAGTATGCTATAATAAACTGCGTCCGATTCCGGATGATTTGTTTTTAGTATACTCAGGAGCAGAAATGAACAGTAACGTAAGAAAAATTACAGACGGCGCGATGATGTGCGCGATCATTGGAGTGATGCTTGTCGCAGACCGTTTTCTCGGCGGATTGTTTTCCGGGTCTTTTATGTTTGTGCTTCCGCTCCCGATGGTGTTCTTTTCCACAAAGTACGGAATGAGGGACAGCTGGATGGTCCTTGCGGCAATGTCATTTCTCGCGTTTATCATCAGCGGACCGCAGATGCTGTTCTATATCGCGGCAGAAGGTCTGCTAGGTCTGATCTACGGAGCTGGCGTGCATGACCATAAACCGGCAGAGCATCTGATCATCAGCGCGATCCTGATCGCCGTGTTTGTCAATGTCACCAGCATGGTCATACTGGCGGCCTTCTTCGGCTACAACCTGACGGAAGACATCACGTTCCTGCAGAACATGATGGAAAATACCATGGCAGCTTCAGGCGTTGCGGTCCCTGCCTCAATGACGAACGCAGAAACGCTGAAGACGCTCCTGATCGTCGGTGCTGTTGTGACAGGTATTCTGGAAGGACTGATTACGCATCTGCTTTCCAGGATCATGATGAAGCGTCTGCGCCTGCGGGTAGAACCGCTCAAGCCGGTCGCTTACTACTATCCTCCCAAATGGACCGGCTATCTGGGATTTGCCGGATTTATGGTATATGAATATGCAATGCTGAAGCCGTTTGCCGATACGATGGTACAGAATGCGTGTGTCGGACTCGGCATGCTGGGTGCTGTATACCTGCTTGCCTTCGGATGCATATTTATACTGATACTGTTTTCACGCAGGAGAAGAAAGGGCTCTGTGATGATCGGACTGCTTGCTTTCCTGCTGCTTTTCACAGCGCCGATGATGATGGCTGTATTGGGTTTCCTGTATATCACGACTGACATCCATCAGAGGCTGCTGGAAGGAGATACAACAAATGCAGAAAAAAATGACTGAATTCAGAAGAACAGT
>JAFOMZ010000023.1 GCA_017421125.1 Solobacterium sp. | reverse complement strand
CTCATTTTCGGAAGCAGTTCATCGATCTTTGCATTTTCCGTTACATAGAACGGTTCATCGAGCATGGAGCGTACATCGACCGAAGCACCTTCCTTCAGATAAGAACGGATATACTTTCTGATCTGAAGAATACCGATGATGTGGTCGATATTTCCTTCATATACAGGCAGACGGCTGTGATTCTGGGTGCGGATCACATCCAGCATCTCCTCAGGTGTAGCGTCGATATCAAGCGCGCATACATCTACGCGCGGTGTCAGGATGCTTTCTACAGTCAGGTCATTGAATTCAAGAGCCGATGAAATGAGGTCGCCATGTTCTTCGTCAAGCGTACCTTCTTCCGTCATGTCTTCAATGATGTCCTGGATCTCCTCTTCCGTAGCAGAGACCGGCGGGTCTCCTTTGACGAACCTGGACGCAAAGGTCCCGATCGCCGCAAGCAGCAGGGAGACCGGGCGGAACAGCCCGATCAGGAATGTCAGGAACGGTATGCACCACAGGGACAGCTTTTCACTGTATTTCTTGGCAATGCTTTTCGGCAGCATCTCTGCCGCAAAGAATACGATCAGGGATGTAACCAGCGTTGATACGGTTACAGCAGAAAGACCCCAGCGTTTCGTCACCTCCACCGTAACGATGGACGCAACCGCCAGGTGCGCTATATTCGTGCAGATCAGCAGGGTACTGATCGTACGGTCAAAATTATCCAAAGCATCCAGGACTTGCTGTGCTTTCTGATCTCCGCGGTCCGCAAGCGTTTTCATTCTGACCTTCGAGACCGAAGCCAGAGCTGTCTCGCTGACCGCAGCAAAATCCGCGAATAATATCAGCAGTATCGTAATAAGCAGGGGCGTTATACTACCGCCATCATCCATAGGAAGCTTCCTCCTTCTGTGCCTAAGGGACAAATATAGCGTAATATTATGCGAAAACAATATGCCTGTCAAGAAAGCAGTCAAAAACAGGGGCACTCAGGCCTCTGTTTCGAGTTTCATATCAAATTGGGAGAGGAATCTTTCAATACGCTCACAGGCTGTTTTCAGTTCTTCCAGACTGTACGCATAGGACATTCTGACATATCCTTCCCCGCTCGGTCCGAAAGCCGTGCCGGGGATGATGCATACTTTCTCTTCCTGCAGCAGACGCAGGCAGAAGTCATAGCTGCTCAGTCCTGTGGGTTTGATATTGGCAAATACGTAGAAAGCCCCTTCCGGCAGCGGTGTATACAGGCCCATCCTGTTCAGCTGTGCTGTCAGGAAATTCCTGCGGTTCTTGAATGACTCGAAATGGTGCTCGATGTCCGAGTCACTGCGGGCACCGATCGCCTCGATCGCGGAGAACTGGGCAGGTGTTGCCGGTCCCATCGTTGAATACTGGTGTATGGAGTTGCAGGCGTGGATCATATCCGCATCCGCGATCATATAGCCAAGTCTCCATCCCGTCATTGACCATGCCTTGGAAAAACCGCTGACGATCACGAGCTGGTCGCGGATCTCCGGGAACGAACCGATCGAATACGGCTTCTGGTCATATGTCAGCTCCAGATAGATCTCATCGGCAACGATGAGGATATCATGCTGTTTCAGAATCGGAATGACCTTTTCATAGTCTTCACGGGTCATGATCCCGCCCGTCGGATTGCTCGGGTAATTCAGGATGATCATCTTGGTGCGGTCGGTAATGCACGCCTCAAGCGCTTCAGGCGTCAGTTTGAAGCCGTCTTCTTCCCTGAGTTTCAGGTATACGGGTTTCGCTTCAGCCAGCAGGACTGCCGGCTCATATGCCACATAACCCGGATCCAGCACGATGCATTCATCGCCGGGGTTCAGGACAGACCTGGCAACCAGGTCGATCGCTTCACTGGCACCGACTGTTACAAGTACGTTGGACACATCATAACCGGTCACATTGAAGCGTCTTTCATAATATCTGACGATCCCGGAACGCAGTCTTGTCAGACCGAGTGTGGGCGGATAATAAGTTCTTCCCTTTTCAATCGCGTAGATGCCCTCTTCCGAAATATGCCAGGGTGTCAGGAAGTCCGGTTCACCGACACTCAGTGAGATCACATTGTCGACCGTTTTGGCGAGATTGAAGAACTGCCAGAGAAGCGAGTCGGAGATCGGCCTTACACGACTGCTCAGAAAACGTTCAGCACTCATGGCTGTACCAGCTTTCTCTCATCCAGGACTTCTTCATCATCCAGGATGATCCCTGCAACTTTATACTGCTTCAGCAGGAAACATGTCACGGTAGCGGTCACTCCTTCGATCGGGGCAAGCTTCATGGCAACAAAGTCAGAGACTTCACGCATGGTCTTTCCTTCAATCATGACAAGGAACTCGCTTCCGCCGCTTGTCAGATACAGATTCGTCACTTCGGAAAAACGCGCGATCCGCCGTGCGATCCTGTCATATCCGGTATCTCTCTCAGGCTTGGCGCTGACCTGGATCACTGCGCTGCAGTGGTCTGTGTTCGCTTTATCCCAGTTGATGACTGTATGGTATCCGCAGATGATGTGGTCTTTTTCAAGACGTGTCTTAACACGCTCTACTTCGTTTTCGTCTTCGTTCATGATGTCCGCCAGATCGCGTACCGTGATCCGGGGATCGTTTTCAAGAACTCTCAGCAGCCTTTTCTCATCCATCTTCCATTCCTCCTGAAAATACAGAATTTATTCTAGCACCTGCATCAGACGCAAAAAAGCATATTCATCAGAAAACTTCATGCAGGACCGCGTAATGGTCCTTCCTTATGTAAACGATGAACATCAGACCTCATGCCCGGTTTTTTCATATACTGGCGGGAATCGGATAAAATTGCGTATATTATAAGCAGATGAAAGGATGTTCTATGCACCGCAAATCCTCAGAAATAACGGAAGAAACAGTATATCAGACTTATCTGATGATCCGCAGAAAGGAAGAAGAGCGAAAACTGCGCGACAGTTTTCTGAAGCAGAAATTCAACCGGCTCCCCTCAAAGGACGCAGCCCGTAAATATCTGGCGTCGGAAGAATACCTGCAGGCGGTCGACCGGTATTTTCAGGAAACAGAGGAACTGAAATATCTGCGGCTTCCGCCGGAGCAGCAGGATGAAGCGATCAGAAATGAATATGCTTCATTCAGGGAGTTTATAGAAAACGACCTGAAAAACGGAAAACGTATCCGCGGCTACGAGCACTATGTATTTGTGCTGAACAGAAAGAAGAGAAAAGAATTCCTGAAGACTGCCGGGGATCTTGCCGAACAGGTCTGGAAAGAGAGAAAGCATGAAATCCTGAAGGATATTTTCCGCTCTGCAGACCGCGGTTTCCGGGAAAAGAACCTGTATTACTTCCGCGAGACGAACGGATGGCCTGCCAGTCCGATGGCCCCCGTTAAGCTGAATATTGATTGTTTTCCTCTGTTCTTTGAACAGATCAATCTCCTGTTCAACATTGCGAAATTCCTGAAGATCCCCGGAGAGTATACCTATGTTGATACACTTTTCGCAGCATATCTGACCCAGTGGATCCTGAAACATACACCGGGAATCGCAGATCTTGGTCAGAAAGAGAGATCCGGACTGTACGATTTCATTCTGCAGTCTGACATACCAGGTAAACTGATCGATGAGATCCTTGCCCGCTATACACAGGAAAAAGTATCATCACTCGTATCCCACAGCACGGTCTACCGCACAGCAGAAACTGAGTACAACGAACATGCCGCGCGTGAGGAAAAACTGCGTACAACGATACTGGAAACCATTCCCGACCGTTATACCGACATGTTCCCGCTTGCCCGCAGCCTGCACCGGAAGTTCGTGATCCATGTCGGACCGACCAATTCCGGCAAAACCCATGATGCGGTGCACCGTCTTGCCGAGACATCCCGGGGCATTTACCTGGCGCCTTTGCGGCTGATGGCCTATGAGCAGTATGAAAATATCAAGAACCTGACCGGCAGCTGTACGATGATCACAGGTGAGGAAGAGATCCGGGAAGAAGGTTCCGTCTTTACGGCATCAACGATCGAAATGCTGGATACGACCTATCACTATGAATGCGCCGTCATTGATGAAGCACAGATGATCGGTGACCGTTCCAGAGGCGGTTCCTGGTCCGCTGCCATGTACGGTCTGTACGCGGATGAGATCCAGGTCTGCACAGCTCCGGAAGCGCTTGACCTGCTGATCCGGATCGTCGAAGACTGCCATGATGAATACACCGTCATCCGCCATGAACGCTTTACACCGCTGATCGCGGAAGAAACGACCTTTGACAGCAGTCTGAAAGACGCAGAAAAAGGCGACGCGCTGATCGTTTTCTCACGTCGAAATGTACATGCGGTTGCGGCGGAACTGCAGAGAATGAACCGTACCGTATCCATCATCTACGGCGCATTGCCGTATGATGTACGCCATAATGAAGCGCGTAAGTTCGCGGAAGGAGAAACCGAACTGCTTGTCGCTACCGATGCGGTCGGCATGGGCATGAACCTGCCGATCCAGAGGATCGTGTTCCTTGAAATGCAGAAATTCGACGGTTACGGAAAACGGTTTCTGACCTCTTCCGAGGTCCTGCAGATCGCCGGAAGAGCCGGCAGAAAAGGTCTTTACGATACCGGTTATGCCGCGTCAGCCGGAGACCGCAGGCGCTTCCTGAAGCTGTTTCATTCCGAGCCGAAGAAAGTCCAGAAAGCATACATCTCTTTTCCCGACATCCTGCTGAAACTGGACTGCCCGCTCTCGGAAACACTGGAGCGGTGGAAGAACATGGAAGTCCTGGAAGGACTGCTGAAAGGCGATATCGATGACCAGATCGATCTGGCAAAAGCAGCCGAGACGTATCTGAAGGACAAGGGGCTGATCTATCAGCTCGTCATGATCCCGTTTGATATCCGTACTTCCGAGCTCTGGGATACCTGGATGGATCTTGTCCGTCATGAAGCGCAGGAAAAGCACTGTGACCTTTCCGGTTATCTCGAGCATGCACGGTATACGGTCTCCTATGGTGATATCCAGGAACTGGAAGTGGAATACCGGCGTATGGATCTGCTGTACGGATACAGCAGACGCATTACCCGGGATGCAGGATCCTGTGAGATCATATCCGGGATCCGCCAGGACCTGTCCGCGGCGATCATGCGGATCCTGTCAGAACAGAAACTGACACCGAAAAAATGCAGAAGATGCGGAAAAGAACTTTCCTGGAACTATCCTTTCAGTATCTGCTATGACTGCCATATCAAAGAAGATATGCCATACCGGTTAAGAGGTGCCGGATAACGGTACCCTTTCCGGGGCTGAAAATAAAAATTCGGGATTCAGAATTTGGATTCAAATCTGTATTCCCGCGTTTTTATATCGTTTGAGGTGAAGGGATCATTCGCTTTCATCCGTTCCGGAGTTTTGTCTGCCAAGCAGACAAGCAGGGATCAGGGCACCTGCCAGAAGGATGCATATACCGCTGCCCAGCATTCCCAGGACTGTCCCAGGTGTTACTTTCACATGATACTGTCCGAGCATTTCCGTCGGACTGATCTCCGTGAAGCAGTTCTCCTCCGAGATCCACTGGAGCACCCTTTCAGCCGCAAGTTCTTCCCCGGCATGCATTTCAAAACGGTCCAGATACCTGCTCATGAGCTTTTCCGTGCCGGAAGATAAAGCTGTTCCTGCCCCAAGAGCCAGGATCAGTCCTGCGGCTGCCGGTATCACCAGCATTGACAGGATGCGTCTGTACAGCTGTCCGATCCCTTCTTTCCGGTTTCTGATCACCAGTGCTGATGCAAGCGCCATAATGACGATCATTGCCGCGATCAGGATCCCGACCATCATACGGGTGAAGAATATACTCATATCCAGCGGTCTGACCAGCGCTTCAAAGCGTTCCGTGCCGTCGTTCAGAAATGTATAATCAGCGAGTTTTTCCGCGCTGTCTTTGATAAATGCTGCTGTGTGCATAGGATCATCGAGCAGGTATACAACGCTGTCCGGTTCTGCTTCAGAAGACTCTTCCTTCTTGTTTCCTGCCGCACCCTGTCTTCTCCAGTATTCCTGTTCAAGCGCTTCATCCTCCGCAAGTTCCTTTTCCAGCGTACCTGCGGGAATGACCACCGTATTGGCCGGGGATTCGCATGGACTCATGGTCCAGTATTGCTCGCTTTGCGGATCAACAGCATTCTCAGTTTCATAAACACCGATAACCGTCAGTGTCATTCCGAAACCGGAAATATCCATGCCGGCGCTTTCCATATCTGCAGCTTCCCTGCTTCCCGCAAAGTCAACGCGGATACGGTCACCCGGCTTCAGTCCGTTCAGATCAGCCAGCTCTGCCGTGATCAGTGCATTCGGTGCGGCGTCTGCAGTATCGGATTCATCCAGAAATCTGCCTTCCCGCAGCGTCCATGTGCCCTCGGCTATTTCGATCAATGCAGGATAGCGGATTGCACAGATCATGATGTCGGGTTCCTGCCAGAACACTTCACCGCCGCCTTCATCGATATAGGAACCGACCCCGTCCTCGCTGCCTGCAGGTACGTGATAAAACCCGGATGAATATACCGGTGCGGATGTAATGAAGTTCACCGCAGTGACCCTTTTATCTTCAGCGATCATTTCTGCCGTTTCCTGTGACAGGTGAGGATAGTTCTGATATTCACGGCTGAATTCATCGTCATCATCAATGGTGCTGATGTGTTCCCAGAAGCCGTCATGATCGACTTCATAGCTGACAGCTGCACGCATGGTTTTTCTGGCAAGCGTCTTCGCATTCTGTGCAGCAGAAGAAACAGCCAGGGACAGGACCAGGAGTATTCCGGACACAAAAAAGGCCGCAGAAAACATGGTCGTTCTTGTCTTATGTTTCGTGATCTCGTCCCACATCTGTTTCATAACACTCATCATTTCCGAAAGCCGCTGAAGCTGAATTCATTGTAGCACAACAAAAAAAGATCAGTTTAGCTAAACCGATCCCGAAATGCTGTAAGACAGCAGACTGTTTTCATTCCTGATTCAAAACCAGATGTGTCATCCTGATCAGGTCTTCCCTGCAGATCTCCGGATCCGCAGGTTCATTCCTTGTCAATGACGCATGGATCACACCGGTGTACGTATACAGCAATTCCAGCATCATCCGCAGATCATTCTGCTTTCTGGTTTCGTCGGTAATATGATCCAGACTTGTTCTCATGCGCATGATCAGATCATTGCTGTCATCGGACAGCGAAGGCCATTTCAGGTCGGTGCCGAGGAATCTGAACATAACGCTTTTTTCTTTTCCCTGTACGATCAGTTCATCAAGAATACTGATCATCAGTTCTTCCGCAGTTGCTTCGGTGGTGTCATATAATGCGGAATAAATACGATCACAGGCCTGTTTTGAACAGTGATCGACAAGATCGTCATAGATCGCGTTTTTATCGCTGAAATACAGATAGAATGTACCCTTTGCGACCCCTGCTTTTGTACAGATATCATTGATTGCGGTATTCATAAAGCCTTTTTCATTGAAACACTCAAAAGCAGCCGCCATCATTCGTCGCTTTTTATCGGCTTTTTTTTCATCAAGTTTCATACCATTGCTTCCCCTCAATTGTATTACTCATGCAGTTTATACAGAAAAGTCGGATAAGACCTGTGAAAACGGTCTTCCAAGGTAGATACGGTATTTTGCCATCAGTGCAGCAGGATCTGCATGCATATTCTGGCTGAAATACACTTCAACCAGTTCGATGCAGGAATTTACGGCAAGTCTGACAAACAGTCTTTTATCCCTCCAGGTCACGTGTTCGTTTTTATCCTTCAGGTACTTCGCTGTGCGTTCCGTGAAAACATCTGTCAGGAGCGTTTTCAGTTTCTCCTGATACGCCTGATAGTATCCGGATTCGTAGATCTTTGTGACATACATGCTCTGATCTTTAAACGCTTCCAGCAGATCCATCAGTGCGGCCGGGATCGCGTCCAGTTCATCAGGATGCTTTTCAAACACCTTTTTCAGCTGTTTTTCCAATGTATCCTCAACATATTCCTGAACCGAGCTGAAGTGATAGTAGAATGCAGGGCGTGTAATTCCTGCTGTTGTCGTCAAATCACTGACAGTAATACTATCCAGGGAATGATCCTGTAGTAATGTTTCCAGTGCTGCTCTCATTTTCCGGTCAAACTTCTTGGGCATACAGCCTCCTCATACAAGGCTTCGGCAACGATGAATAATAGGAATGCATAGACGGAGAAGGCACTACCACAGTTTGGCCTCATGCTGATATTTATGACAATCACATATAGTTGTCAAATAATATTATATCATCTGTATGTATTTGATGCTTTATTGGAATGAGAAAATCTGTCATTTGTTTGAATATCGCCTAAATTTTTTTCAGAAATTTTTCAATATTTACAGAAATTGCCTTCCCGTAATATCGCTTGTACTGCTCGATGTTATGATCCGGTTCTTTTGACATGCGTGATTCCAGATCATCTTTCAGCAATCCATAGATCGTCCCTGAAATAAAATCAGTCAGAAATTCTTTGTCATCCTCGTCCGGATCAACAGGCAGCTTTTTCAAATGCCTGGTCAGCACTTTTTCTGTTTCGTTGGTGATGCTGTCATACAGACAATCAAGGTACATGCTCCGGTTTTCAGATTTCATGATGGCATCCATAACGATCCGGTTCTCCCGGAAATACTGCATGCCCTGCTCCGCTGCCGGCAGAAGTTTATTAATGTTGTTTCCGCAGTCATCTGTCAATTCCTCAACATGTTTCCGGATCTGACCGCAGATATAATCAGGTACGTTTTTTGCATGATAATAGAACGCCTGCTTCGTCAGGCCAAGATCATTTGTAATATCTGTTGCGGAGATGCTGTCCAGATCCTTGGTTTTCAGCAGTTTCACTATTGTTTCATGCGTTTTTTGTTCGAATCGGCTGCTCATACTGTCCCTCTCATTTCTAAAAATAATGGAAAACAGAGAATATGACCCAACAAACTGCACAATCGGTCATTTTTGTTTTAAAAATGCAACATTTTTTAGTGTATAAATGTCTACAATTTAACAATGATTAAACTGACATAACACATGCGAATAGTAACATAAATTTCAGTCAAATGATACCATTGTGTAAAAAACGATTTTTCATAATGGTTCTTTTTATGAGCATTCGATGAACTGTTGACTTGTATTTTTAGGTAGACATTTCAGAAATCCCGGACAATATATCACTCTTGTCACCTTTGCCGTGTCCTTGCGTAAAACGCAGATAACGACATTCCTGCAAGACAAGCTGCGTCCCGCGGAGATATCTTTTTTTGTTTCCATCCCATGTAGATCTCTTCAAAATCATCAGGCTCTTTGATGCGCGGTCTTCCGAACGTTACGCCTTTGGCTTTAGCAGCGGCGATCCCTTCTGCCTGTCTTTGCCTGATATTATGGCGTTCATTTTCTGCGACAAAGGATAGCAGCTGCAGGACAATGTCACTCAGGAATGTGCCAAGCAGGTCTTTTCCCTTACGTGTGTCCAGAAGTGGCATATCGATCACTGCGATATCCGCTTTTTTCTCTTTTGTAATGATCCGCCACTGATTCTGGATCTCCTCGTAATTTCTTCCGAGCCGATCGATCGATTTTACATAGATGAGGTCTCCCGGTCTGATGATCTTCATCAGTCTGAGGTATTCCGGTCTGCAGAAATCTTTGCCTGATTGTTTGTCAATAAATACGTGATCCTGTTCAACACTCAGTTCCCGTATTGCAATCAGCTGTCTGTCTTCATTTTGATCTTTTGAACTGACACGAACGTAACCGTATACTTCCATTACGGTGTTAACCTCCATACACGCTTTGATAAAGCAAAATTAACATACGATCGCATCCTATCGGTGCAATGTGCATTTTTATTGTTTTTAATTTCCACCTCCTTTTGTAAAAGAAAACGGGCATTGAGCATATCCCGGTAACAATTTTCCTTCCTTACACTCGACGTCCGTTTTACCTTTGATATTTCATTTTTTTGAGCAGAACACATGGTCAGCCATGGCTCTACAATGTGAATTTACATGATTTCCGGCTCCATTTCAAGCACATTATGAACCGGACTCAGAACTGATGATGGCGTTCCATGTAAGCTCTGATCCATGCTGTGTCTGCCGATATGTTTCCGTTTTCCTTCACAAGATATACGCACGGATCCTTTGTATCGGATGCTGTCACAAAGGAGAATTCACTGATGTTGCTGAAAGCACCGCAGTCACCGTTCTTTGATACTGCGATCACGCTCAGATCACCTGCTTTTCCTCTGGCTTTTTTCAGCCTGCTGTCGAGTGCTTTTACAGCCAGCTCACAGGCTTCCTGGGCAGAATGTCCTTCTTTCATCAGACGGACAGTTTCATATGAGATACAGCCTTTCATCAGGTCTTCCCCAAGCCCTGTTGCCGCCGCGGCTCCAACCAGGGAATCAGCGTAAAACCCGCTTCCTGCCAGCGGAGAATCTCCCACCCTGCCGGGCAGTTTCATGAACAGCCCGGACGTGGATGTTCCGGCATAAATGTTTCCTGCCTCATCCAGCACAAGCGCGCCGACAGTATCATGTCCCCGGTATGCCTGATGCGTCTGCTGTACTGCCTGTTTCCACCGGCTGATGGAAAGTTCCGTACGCATATCTTTCTGCTCAAAGCCATGTTCTGCCGCATAAGCTTCCGCCCCGCTGCCTGTCAGCACATTATTCAATTCACTGCTGCTCAGGCTTCTGGCAATGCGGAACGGGGACGCAAAACCGGATATGCTCATAACTGCTCCGGTATTCAGTGTTGTTCCGTCCATAAATCCGGCATCCAGTCTGACATTCCCGTCACGGTCAGGCAGTCCGCCGTATCCTACCGATGTAAATCCCGGATTGCTTTCCACATCCGTGATCAGTGTTTCCAGCGCGTCCGCACCGTCAGCACCGTCTTTCAGCATTTCTGCTGCTTTCCTGACTCCGTCCAATGCCATGCACCATGTCGCTGTGATCACCCACATAACCAGTCCTCCGATCCATTATCATAATCTTCCGATAAAAAAATCCGGCAGTAAATACCGGATATGCTGTTTATCTGAAGCGGATTTCCCGCATGACTTCTTCGATTTCTTCGAGTGAGAGAGATTTTGAATGAACTTCCGACTTCTTTTCGTCTTCTTTTCTTTCTTCTTCGACCTTGTTTTCCATTATCTCTTCCTCCACACAACTAAAATCATAAAAAAATTTTTTTGATAATACAATGCTTGAAATATATTCTTGTCAGTGATTCTTTCAGATTTCACAAAATAACTGCCGGCTATGAAAAACCGACAGTTTTTTTCAATCATTCGTCCTCGTCACTGCCTGCGCTGAACGCAAAATCATTCATCAGAACAACACCGTTTTTAGCTTCTATTGCCACATGGCGGAGTTCTTCTTCAGTTGCGTCTTCAGGAAGCGTAGCTGTTGTTATCAGCATCGGAAAATTCATACCGGCAAATACATAGGTGTTCGGTCTGGAAATACACGGAGTGACAAGCTGGTTGACGCTGCCGCCCATGATATCCGTAAAGATCAGTACCTGGTCTTCATCACTGACACCTGCCCAGAACTTTTCAAGCTCAGCCTTCGGGTCCAGATCATTTTCATATGCATTGATCGCAGTGCAGCTGTCACCTCCGATCCCGAAATAAGACATCGTACTCAGCATACCGCCGGCAAGTCCGAAATGACTGATCAGCAAAATCTTTCTCATGGTGTTTATCCTCCAGTTACATTCTTATTATAGCCGTCTGTCTGCGCGCTCTATTTAACGGATTGTGGTATCATTCTTGAAATTTCAGATATTACGGATCATGTGCCTGAATTTTCTGATGATTTCTTCGTTGTTGTAGCCGTCGATGTTCTGTGACTGGAACACATACGGACGGATGCCTTTTTCCTGGCATCTCCTGATCGTTTCCGTTGCGGCAATATTGATCAGGTTCATTCCGACGATACTTGAAGCCGGACCGGTCCGGATCCCGTCAAATTCCATCAGGCCATCCCCGGCAGGGCAGCAGTTATCGATCACTAGATCAACGCATTCAAACAGCTTTCTGCCGCTGGAGTGCCTGCTGACAGTCTTTTCCGACTGTTCAACATTGGTTATCGCAGCTGTGAAGATCCCTTCCTTCCGGCATCTCATTGCCATTTCGATCGGCATGGCATTCCTGCCTGAGTTGGAACAGATGATCATAATGTCTCCCGGTCCGATATCATAGGTATCAAAGATGATATCGCTGACGCCGCTCACACGTTCGATCTCACTTGAGCGTCTGGCGCCCTGTGACAGCAGAACCGCATTGTCCAGGACCGCGTCAACATTGGCCAGTCCTCCGGCCCTGTCAAACAGTTCCATACCGATCATATGACCGTGTCCGGTGCCGAATGTATGGATCAGTTTATCCTCTTCGACCGTCCGTACCATTTCACGGATCAGTATTTCCAGCGCATCGTGATTTTTCTCTTCTGCTTTCCGCATCGTTTCAATGATCAGATCAGTATATTCGTAACTCATAGCATTTATCTCCGTTAATTAAAAAATACTACTAATACGGTTTTCATGTAATAACACATTCACGAAATAATTGCCGGTCATAAAAAAAATGAAACCCGGATCCTGTATCCGGGCTGTCATTATAAGTACTGATCCTCTCCGCGAGACAGATCGAGTTCATCCTCGTCACTTGTTTCTTCGACTTCTTCTTCATCTTCGTCGTCGACATCCGTGACTGCATGTACTTCTTCAAATTTTCTGCGTGATCTCAGATCCCAAACATTTCCTTTCAGAGACGCGAACCTTGAATCGAGCATCATCTCGGAATAGAAACTGGCCTTTTTGCGGCTGCGCTTCTCCTCGGGGATCTCAAGTATTTCAGCGACTTTCTTCCAGATCTCGGAAAAAGGCAGTTCATTTCCCGCCTCGGAAAGGATGCTGTAGGCTACATCTGTCTTTGTTGCTTTTGCCATAGTAGATAATGTTTCTCCTTACATATGCACTGGCGCACTGACACCGATACTGTCGAGTGCATTTTTTAATGTGATCTCACACGCATTGACCAATGCAAGGCGCTGAGCTGAAAGTTCAGGGTTCTGCGGATCAATGACTTTACTGTCGTTGTAGAAACTGTGGAATGCCTGCGCAAAGCGGGCAATGTAGTTGACCATCTTATGCGGTGTCCTGGCAGCTGCAGCATCTGCCACGGTTTTTTCAAATTCTCCCATCTGCTTCATCAGGGTCTTTTCTTTTTCCGTTGTAAGCAGATCGAATGTTTCCGCCGGTCTGATGTCTCCGGCCTTTTCCATGACCGAGCACATTCTGGCATGCGCGTACTGTGCGTAGTATACAGGATTGTCGTTGGACTGCTTGACTGCCATATCCAGGTCGAAATCCATCTGTGTATCTCCGGCTCTTGAAGCGAAGTAGTATCTGACCGCATCTACGCCTGCTTCATCCAGCAGGTCACGCAGAGCGACAGCTTTTCCGGAACGTTTTGACAGCTTGAATTCCTCGCCGTCCTTGATCATTCTGGCCATCTGAATGATGTCAACATTCAGCTTATCAGGTTCATATCCCAGTGCCTGTATCGCCGCCTTAAGACGTGCAATATATCCGT
>JAFOMZ010000211.1 GCA_017421125.1 Solobacterium sp. | reverse complement strand
CTTCGTAGACCTTCGGGTTGTCATTCGTTCCGTCTATCGATGCGATCGCCATAACTCTTCCCTCAGAGAACCATACCTTCCTGACGGACATGTCATCCTTATCATAAAGAACGCTCGTCTCATCCGTTGCCCGGTCATACAGCCAGATCTTTGAAGTGAACTTCTGGACGTATTCATATTCCGCGCCGCTGTATACGACTTTCGTATCACAGATGTCGGCGGAAGAAACATTGGTGTTACCGGATACGAGTGCCTTGATCTTCTGGTTTTCATCTACTGTGAACAGTCTGTTTCTGTTTCCGTTGATGAAGCCTCTGCCATTGAAGACAAACGGATATTCCGTAACAACATGGTAATCCGCGTCTTCTGCTTTTTCGTCCAGGTATTCCTGCCGCTCGCCTTCTGTCAGCAGGTGATAGTCGGGACAGTCCGTACTGCAGGCTGCCATAACGAGCCAGCCGCTGTCCCCGAATGTCCTGAGATCCATGACCCTGAGGGGCAGTGTGAAGGAACCTCTTGTTTCACCGTTGTCCGGACAAAGCGTTTTGATGACAGTGCCGGGTTTTTCCTTGACCGGCTCCAGCAGGTACAGACCTCTTTCATTGACCGTATAACTGCAGCCGGGAGCCCATGGCGTGAGAGGACGGTGCTCGTTTGTTTCGGGGTCCATTGACCATAAACGGTGCCTGTATCCGTTCTCTTTCATGTCGCACTGCGTCTCGACAAAATAGAGCCTTGATTTATCGGGACTGATCTGCAGGTCCGATAAATAGTGGAATTCAGTAAATAAATCTCGTTCTACCGGTTTCATAAACTCTCCTGTTTGATTACTACACAATCCTAACATATGTGAAAACACATTTCATTCTTATCAAAACATGAAAGTATTTTCATGTAACAATTGGTGAAATATTCTTGAAAACAGTCCCAATATGTTGTAATTTAATGTCATCTTTCCTGCAGGGAGCTGCAGGATGGATTTGTATTGTTTCGGCCGCAGCGGCCGAAAAAGAAAGAGCAGGTGGGAGAATGCCATTACTTGACGTAAAAAACCTGGAAACAGTCTTTACAACAGATCAGGGTATCGTCAGAGCGGTACGCGATGTTTCCTTCTCACTGAGTGAAGGTGAAGCACTCGGTATCGTAGGTGAGTCCGGTTCGGGAAAGAGCCAGACAATGTACTCTGTGATCGGTCTGTTGGCTGGGAACGGAAGAGTAGAGAGCGGTGATATTACATTTGACGGAAAAGATATTTCACCGAAAAATTTCAAAAACGCGAAAGAATATGAAGATGTCATGAAAGAGATCCGCGGCAACACGATGGGTATGATCTTTCAGGATCCGATGACCTTCCTGAACCCGGTACTGAAGATCGGCACACAGCTGACTGAACCGATCCTCAACCACAATAGAATTTCCATGGAAGATGCCAAGAAACGTGCCATCGAACTGATGACGCTCGTCGGTATCCCTTCACCTGAAAAACGTATTGAACAGTATCCGTTCGAATTCTCAGGCGGTATGCGTCAGCGTATCGTCATCGCGATCGCGCTGGCAAACAACCCGAAGCTTGTCATTGCCGACGAGCCGACGACAGCTCTGGACGTTACGATCCAGGCACAGGTGCTGGAACTGATCGATGAACTGAAGAACAAGAGCAACTCCGCTGTCATCATGATCTCGCATGACCTCGGTGTCGTTGCGAAGCTCTGCGATAAGATCGCGATCATGTACGGCGGAAAGATCGTTGAATTCGGTACGGACAAGGATATCTTCTACGATCCGAAGCATCCGTATACGGAAGGTCTGCTCGGATGCATTGCCAATCCGGAAGATGATGACGAAGAAGAACTTCATCCGATCGCGGGTTCCCCGCCGGATCTTCTGAATCCTCCGAAGGGATGCCCGTTTGTAGACAGATGCGACAAGGCTATGAATGTCTGCAAGAATTATCCTCCGAAAGAGATCAGATTCAGTGATACACATGTCAGCTCCTGCTGGCTGTATGATGAAAGGGTGGTAGCAAAATGAGTGAGAAACCGATTCTGAGCGTCAGCCATCTGAAAACATATTTTGACGTCACAAAAGGATTATTTTCCAAAAAGCAGATCGTAAAGGCAGTTGATGATGTCAGCTTTGACATCATGCCGAACGAGACATTCGGTCTGGTCGGAGAATCAGGCTGCGGCAAGACCACGCTTGGCAGAACCATCGTTAAATTATATGAACCGACTGACGGTTCCATTACATTTGACGGACAGGATATCGCCAAGATCAAGGGTGCCGAGCTGAAGGCCTACAGAAAGAACATGCAGATGATCTTCCAGGATCCTTATGCATCACTGAACCCCCGTATGACGGTCGGTGAGATCATTAAGGAGCCGATGATCATCCACAATATTTATGACACAGATGCAGAACGTGAAGCGCGTGTTGTCGAACTGCTGAAGATCGTCGGTCTGAAGCCTGACCATATCCGCCGTTATCCGGCTGAATTCTCAGGCGGACAGAGACAGCGTATCGGTATCGCCAGAGCGCTTGCGGTAGATCCGAAGTTCATCGTCTGTGATGAACCGATCTCCGCGCTGGACGTTTCCATCCAGGCACAGGTTGTCAACCTGCTGAAGAACATTCAGAAGGAACTCGGTCTGTCATATCTGTTCATCGCGCATGACCTTTCCATGGTCAAGCATATTTCCGACCGTATCGGCGTCATGTATCTGGGCCACATGGTTGAAATGGGCCCCGGAAATGACGTCTATCACAGACCTCTGCATCCGTATACAACAGCTCTGCTGTCAGCCATCCCGATCCCTGATCCGGATGTTGCCAAGGCAAAGAGCAGGATCATTCTGGAAGGCGAAATTCCCAGCCCGATCAATCCTCCCGCAGGATGCCCGTTCTGCACGAGATGCCAGAAGGCAACGGAAAGATGCCACAAGGAAATGCCGCAGCCGATCCAGGTCGGTACGAGAATGGTTGCCTGCCATCTGTACGAGCGCTGATCCCGGACAAAGGGAAAGACAAACCTGATCAAAGATGTTAAAATCAGAAAGGCAAGATGAGTACGTATATATTCTCCTGTCGCCAACAGAGAATCTGTACCTCTTGCCTTTTATTATCCCATAGTGACCCATGCATGCAGGCTGCAGCCAGGCTGCCTGAGGATCTGTAAGGGTTCTTTTTTACGGCGGTTGATTATATAATTATATAGAATATGACTGCGGTCATATGATCCACAGCAGCACAATACAGTAAAAGTCAGGAGGATGAAAATATATGTATCTGTTAATCAGTTTGTTTGCCAGCCTGATCGGCGCGATATGCGGTATCGGCGGCGGTGTTATTATCAAACCGGTTCTTGATCTGCTGACCAATGACGGCTCGGCAACGATCAACTTCCTGTCTTCATGTACCGTATTCTCAATGAGTCTGTATTCCGTGCTCAAAGAGATCACATCCGGCAAAAGCAAGATCGATTACAGCAAAATGATCCCGCTGGGCATCGGCTCCGCGATCGGCGGCCTGTTCGGAAACTCACTGTTCTCGTTTGTGAAGAACCAGTTTGAAAACCCGAACATCATCAGCGGCATCCAGTCCATCTGCCTCAGCATCGTCGTTATCGCATGTACGATCTATACACTCAATAAATCGAAGATCAAAACGATGGAGGTCAAAAATCCGGTGGCTTCCTGCCTGATCGGTTTCTTCCTCGGTACGATGTCAAGCTTCCTGGGTATCGGCGGCGGTCCGATCAACCTGGTCGTCCTGTATTTCTTCTTCTCACTGACGACAAAATCGGCAGCCACATGCAGTATCTTCATCATCCTGTTCGGACAGATCACGAATCTGGGAAAGACCATCCTCTCACATTCGATCCCTCCGTTTGATACGCTGACACTGATCCTGATGATCGCCGGCGGCATCGGCGGCGGCATCATCGGCAGAAAGGTCAACAAGAAGATCGATGACAATACCGTCGACAAGCTGTTCTACTTTGCGATGGGACTGATCATCATTGCCTGCATGATCAACATCAAGAAATATCTGTTCTGAAAATCAGCTCCGGCTGATTTTTTTGACGGATCATGCGCCTGATAAAATGTCATATAATAAACCCTGGAGGACTCGTATGACAAAAACAGTAGTGATCACGGGAAGCGGAAGGGGACTGGGCCTGGCAATGGCCAGGGTATTCCGCTCGAAAGGCTTCAATGTTGTAGTGTCGGATTTCAATGAGACCAATCTTAACAACGGTGTTAAAGAACTGAATGATATGAACGGACTGTTCAACGGTGTAACAGGCGTGAAGGCGGATGTGACTTCTCTGGAAGATCTGGAACATCTGTGGGACAAGGCAGTGGAAACTTACGGTGAAGTGGATATCTGGATCAACAATGCCGGCGTCAACCAGCCGATGGTACCGATGTGGGAACTGTCAAAGGAACAGATGGACATCATCGTGGATATCGATCTCAAAGGCGCCATGTACGGATGCAGGACTGCCATCAACGGCATGAACCGACAGGGACACGGGTGTGTTTACTGCATCGAAGGATTCGGCTCCAATGACGCGGTACAGCTCGGCCTGACAGTTTACGGGGCATCCAAGCGCGCAGTCAAATACCTGACGGCAGGGATCGCAAAGGAACTGGAGCTGACAGGCAGTCCGGTCGTGATCGGAAGGCTGAATCCCGGCATCATGATCACGGACTTCATCACCAAACCGCTCGGACAGGACGGTACAATGGAGCTTTCGGAGAAAACAAAGAAGGTATACAACATCCTGGGCGATAAGCCGGAAACAGTCGCGTCATTCCTGGTTGAAGGGATGATCAGGAACCTGAAAAAGAAAAAGAATGATGATTACATTGCCTGGCTGACCAATTCCAAAGCAGCCTGGAGATTCATGACATCACCATTCAATCAAAGGGATTTCTTCAAATAATACGGTCAGTGCTCATGCACTGATCTTTTAAATTCTGCCTTCCCATTCCGCGTCAAATTCATCAAGGAACATTTCCATGAAATCATGCCTGTGCTGCGCCATGATCTTTCCTGAAGAGGTGTTCATCATGTCCTTCAGAAGCAGCAGCTTTTCATAGAAGTGTCCGATCGTGGACGACTGTGAGTTCCTGTATTCTTCCTTGCTGAGATCTGCCCTGTATGTTTCAGCAGGGTCAAAGATCTTCCTGTGATGGCTTCCGCCATAGGCAAACGCACGGGCGATTCCGATGGCTCCCATGGCATCCAGTCTGTCGGCATCCTGTACGATCTTACCCTCCAGGGTGTCCGGTACAACGGAATCCCTGCCGGAGAAGGAGACCTGTTCGATGATCCGGCAGATGTTATCTGTCTGTACATCGGAGATCCCGTATTTTTTCATGATCCTGACTGCGTTGTCATGTGTCTTCTCTGTATCCGGGGAGACCTTATAGTCATCCGCGTCATGCAGAAGGGCTGCGATCCCGACGATGAATTCACGCGCGTGTTCTTCCCTGGCGATCATCATGGCCATTTTATAAACGCGCATCGTATGGTCATAATCATGTCCGCCCGCATCAGAGGCAAACAGTTCTTTGATATCTTCCGTGATCCCTTCAAGGATCTGGCTCTGTGTTCTCAGCATAATCATTCTCCTGTGTATATCCACTATATTATAAATATCATCCGATACTTTTGTGGTAATATTTGTTCTGTAGCAGGGTGAGTTGTATGGCATACGAAAAAGAGAAAAAAGAGATCATGGAAGCGATGGCGGCGGGTGATGACGCGATCTATTACCTGGAAGGCGCTATGGAGAAACTGAACAGCGCCGGCAACTGGGGCATCGCCGATATTCTCGGCGGAGGCATGATCATCTCCGCAGTCAAGCGCAGCAGGATGCGTGAGGCACAGCGAGAAATGGAAAAAGCAAAACAGGCAATGATGCGCTTCAGCCGGGAAGTCGCGGATGTCGACCGGACAATGAATACAGATCTCGATCTGGACGGCTTCATGGGCTTCGCCGATTTCTTCTTTGACAGTTTCTTCATCGATATGATGGTCCAGAGCAAGATCAATGACGCGAAGCGGCAGATCCAGGCAGCGCTGGAACAGGTAGAAGAAGTATGCGATATCCTGGATGCGATGCTCAGGAGATACGAGAAGGCAGAACAGATTTGACTTGACAAACATTGACAGTGAGTGACATGATATCCGCATTGAGGCACTGCTGTGTCTCATGCAGCAAGTAAACATACCGGCAGGGGGAGCCAGGTTTGCTTGAACCTGCGGCACTTATGAACGGCTTTGTCTGGCATGAGGGACCGCTGATCAAACCGGTACAGTGGGGGCTGTATCGTTTTTTATTGGAGAGTAAACACATGATCAATACAGTATTTCTGATCAACAGTATTCTGCTGGGTGTCGGTCTTGCGATGGACGCGTTCAGCGTTTCCATGGCAAACGGGCTGAATGAACCGCACATGCGCTTCAGCAAGGTCCTGCTGATCGCAGGGACGTTTGCCTTTTTCCAGGCATTCATGCCGATGATGGGATGGCTGTGCGTCCATACGATCGTCAATATCTTTACCGCATTCGAGACAGTGATCCCGTGGATCGCTTTCGGACTGCTGGGCTGGATCGGCGGAAAGATGCTGCTGGAAGGGCTGCACGCAGACCCGGAAGCTCCGGAGATCCATCAGGTCGGTCTCAGGGAACTGATGGTACAGGGCGTCGCCACATCTATTGATGCCTTGTCCGTAGGCTTTACGATCGCCGATTACAACGCGCCGGCAGCACTGCTTGCTTCAGCGATCATCGCTGCGGTAACATTCGTGATCTGCGTCAGCGGCGTATCGATCGGAAAGGTGTTCGGAACAAAGCTTGCCGGGAAAGCATCGATCCTGGGCGGCGTGATCCTGATCGCGATCGGCATCGAGATCCTGCTTGGGGCATATATATAAAAAACGAAGAAGCTCACGCTTCTTCGCCAAGGATCTGATACAGCAGTCTGTACAGCAGTTCTGCTTCTTCTCTGTTTAAGGGAACACAAGGACCTACTCTGGCCGGAATATCTCCGGCTTTTTCTTTCAGTTCACGTCCTTTTTCCGTCAGTGTGATGAGGACCGTACGTTCATCATCTGCGCAGCGCGATCTGTTCAGAAGGCCTTCATCCTCCATCTTCTTCAGCATGGGGGTTACCGTTCCCGTATCCAGGCGCAGTCTTCCGCAGATGTCGGAGATCCTGATCCCGTCTTTTTCCCACAGGACCATCATGACCAGATACTGCGTATAGGTCAGCCCGATCTCTTTCAGATAGGGAGTATACAGTCCCGTCATCTTCCTGGCAGCCGCATAGAGCGGAAAGCAGAGCTGGTTCTCAAGGATCAGCGCAGGATCGCTCATTACTGCTGGCTCCGTTTTCTGGCAGCCAGGTAATTGACAGCGGACAATGCAGCTACATTTCCCTGTCCGGCTGACTTGATGTACTGATAAGGCTGGCCTGCAATGTCACCTGCCGCGAACAGACCGGGGAGATTTGTGGCCATCTGAAGGTCTACCTTGACTGCGTTGCCGTCTGTTTCCAGACCCGGCACAAGCTGGCCCGGGAACTGGCTGTCTCTCAGGATGAAGACGCAGGATACCGGCCATGTGTTCTGGTCTGTGACAAGGGCATCTGTTTTCATGCCGCCTGTGATCTCGACAGGACGTTCCCTGACAACCTCAACATTCGGGCTGTGGAATGTGATGTCACCTTTATAGAGAGGGAAGTAATAGACTTTTTCACAGACTTCTCCGAGGAAGTCGGCTTCCTCTTCTTCATGTGCGCTGCCGCCGATGCAGGCAACGGTCTTGCCTCTGTACAGCGGTGCGTCGCACGTTGCGCAGTAGCTGACGCCTCTGCCCAGCAGTTTTTCTTCGCCGGGATAAGGCTTGCCGGCTGTGACGCCGGTCGCCAGGATGACGGAATCCGCTTCAACAATCTCGTTGGCGGATGTCTGCAGTCCGAAGAAATCACCCATAGCATATACAGTTGTGATCTTTTCCTCGGTAATGCTGATATTGAGTTCTTCCAGCTGCTTTGTAAACGCTGCAGCCATTTCTTTTCCGGTTACGGACGGAAGGCCGAGATAGTTCAGGATCGGATGATCAACGACCTGCATTTTTCTGGAAAGATCCTTACTGCCGAACAGAATGATATTCTTGTTTCTGACAACGGCGGTAATGGCTGCTTCCAGACCTGCGGGGCCGGTTCCGATAATTGCGATATCGTAGCGTGTCATATCAGATCAGACCTGCGATGCATGCTTCTACATCTTTCATCTTTGCGGTCGGTTCGAATCTTGCGACAACATTTCCTTCACGGTCGATAACGAATTTTGTGAAGTTCCATTTGATGTCGGGGTTTGTCTTGTAGTTCTTGTCAAGCTTCTTCAGCATAGCGCTCATGGCAAGTGCTTTGGGACCGTGTCCGAATCCTTCGAAGCCTTTCTGGCTCTTCAGATATGTGAAGAGGGGAAGTGCGTTTTCTCCGTTGACATCGGACTTCTTCATCTGCGGGAATTTTGTGTTGTATCTCAGTGTGCAGAATTCATGGATCTCTTCATCTGTGCCCGGTGTCTGTCCGGCAAACTGGTTGCAGGGAACATCGACTACTTCGAAGCCCTGATCATGGTATTTTTCATAAATGGATTCAATATCTTCATACTGAGGTGTAAAACCGCATCCTGTAGCTGTGTTGACGACCATGACGACTTTGCCTGCAAAGTCCTTCATGGAGATCACGTCACCCTTAGGTGCTGTTACGGAATAATCATAGAAACTCATTGAATGTGTACCTCCTTATGTTTTGTACAATTATATTGTATCAAACATAAATGAGAATGCAAAAGAAATGCTCACTGTTTTCTGTACTGCCTCGTCAGCCAGGCAAGTCTGGGCAGAGCTTCATCCAGGAAGCTGCGGTAGCCGCAGTAATCATCCTTCAGATAGCAGACATTCTGTCTGCGGCAGCCGCCTCTGCAGATACTGATATGAGGACAGCTGCTGCACGGTGACTTCCGGCAGGCTGAAGTGGCGATGAACTGCTTTGCCTTTTCCGAATTCCTGAGCTGCTCAAATGTGCAGTCCCTGAGATTACCGAGCTTCAGCTCATCCAGACAGTAGAAATCACATGGATATACGCTTCCATCAGACTCGATCACATACTGGACGATGCACTGGCCGATCAGTCCGCACTGATACGGCGGGACACCATTGATCATGCCGGCAAGATTCTCGAACAGGTTGACGCTCATCAGCTCACCCTTCATGGCATCTTCAAACCAGCAGGTAAAGAACTCTTTGTAGAAGCGCTCGAAATCCTCCGGTCTCATTGCCAGCGGATCATCTGTATTGCCCAGTGCCGGCAGGCAGGGGATCAGCTGGATATATTCAAACCGCTGCTGTTTATAGAATGAATACAGGGCTGAGGCATGGGCTGCCAGGTCATGTGTCACGACCGTCAGGATATTGTAGTCAACACCAGCTTTTTTCAGCATCCTGATCCCTTTGAGAACGCGCAGGAAAGCGCCTTTGCCTTTGGCGTCATAGCGGAAATGATCATGGTTGGTCTGATAGCCGTCCAGGCTGACGCCGAGCAGGAATTTCCTGTCATGCAGGAACTGACAGAACTCTTCTGTGAGAAGGGTGGCGTTTGTCTGCATGGACCAGTTCACCTGAATGTTGTCGTAACGGTCCAGTGCTGCCGCAAACTTTCTGAACCAGTTCACACCTGCAACCGTGGGTTCACCGCCCTGGAAACTGATGTTGGCGGTACCGCCTTCAGACAGCTCTTCATGGATCCGCTGTGTCAGGATATCGATCATGTCATCCTGCATAATGCCGGTCGAAGCGACTTCACGGTTTTCGCTCACGTCAGCATAAAAACAATACCGGCATCTGAGATTGCACAGTGAGGAAGACGGCTTGATAAGTACGGACAGTTCTTTCATACATTTATTATGCATTGAAAAGGAAAAAAACGAAATACTTTTCAGACCGCTGCTTTGACACGGGAAAATGAAAAAGGACCGTTGGGAAGACGGTCGCTAATTCTGCCCGGTCCGCATGCCGTCGGACCAAGGCTGTCAGTGCTTTTTGCCGGATGCAGATGTCTGGGAAGGGACTGAGCAGCAGGGGAGAACATATCAGGAGTGATGGAGCCTGTGAAGGAGTTGATCTGCTGTTCATTGCATTCCGGTTGAGTTAGCCTTAACTAACTGTCTAAATAGTAACAGAGTACATTCCTGATGTCAACAATTATTATCTGATCAGTGAGATAAATATTCCGGGCAGATCATCTTTGTTGACTTATACCCCCTGGGGGTATATATTGATCGTGCGAGGTAACATATGAGTGAAGAAATGATGGAATGTCCGCATTGCGGAACAAGACATAAGAAAAGAACAGAAGAAGAGAAAAAGGCACTGCTGCTGAGACTGAAAAAAGCAGAAGGGCAGATCAGGGGGATTGAAAAGATGGTGGACAGTGATATGTACTGTCCGGATATCCTCATCCAGGTATCTGCCGTAACAAGTGCCCTGAACAGTTTCAATAAGGAACTGCTGGCAGCTCATATCAGATCCTGTGTCGCGGAGGATATCCGCGCAGGCCAGGACGGATCGATTGATGAGCTGGTCAAGGTCCTTCAGAAACTGATGAAGTAGAAAGGTCATACTATGGAACAGTATATCGTTACCGGCATGAGCTGTGCTGCATGCCAGGCAAGAGTAGAAAAAGCAGTATCGAAAGTACCGGGAGTCGATTCCTGCAGTGTCAGTCTGCTGACGAACTCTATGGGTGTAGAAGGGACGGCATCATCCGCTGATATTATCCGGGCGGTACAGGACGCCGGATACGGGGCATCCGTGAAGGGTGCTTCACAGGAAAAGATCAGCGCTTCCGCCAAGCTGGCTGCTGAGGAAGACGCGCTGAAAGACAGGGAAACACCGAAACTGAAGAGACGTCTGCTGATGTCGGTCGGCTTTCTGCTCGTACTGATGTATTTCACGATGGGACACCATATGCTGGGACTGCCCCTGCCTTTATTTTTCAGCCATAACCATGAAGGACTGGCACTCACACAGATGCTGCTGACGATCGTGATCCTGATCGCCAACAAGGATTTCTTTACAAGCGGCTTCAGGTCATTGCTCCACGGATCCCCGAACATGGATACGCTGGTAGCACTCGGTTCATCAGTCGCCTTTGCCTGGAGTACATTCGTATTTTATAAGATCACCGGTATGGTGACTGCCGGAGTCAGTCCCGCTGAGGTGATGGAAGTCTATCAGAATGAACTGTATTACGAATCCGCGGCCATGATCCCCGCGCTGATCACGATCGGCAAGATGCTGGAGGCACGCTCCAAGGGCAGGACAACAGATGCTCTGAAGAGCCTGATGCACCTGGCTCCCAAGAAGGCAAACGTGATCAGGAACGGTGTGGAAACAGAAGTGGATATCGATGAAGTCGTATCCGGTGACATCTTCGTTGTCCGCCCCGGTGAAAGCATTCCCACAGACGGCGTGATCATTGAAGGAAACAGTGCCGTCAATGAATCAGCGCTGACAGGTGAATCCGTTCCGGTCGATAAAGCGGAAGGCGATACTGTATCAGCGGCTACCGTCAACCAGTCAGGGTTTATCCGCTGCCGGGCAACCAGGGTCGGCGAGGACACGACACTTTCACAGATCATCAAAATGGTATCCGACGCGGCTGCCACCAAGGCACCGATCGCCCGCAAGGCGGATATCATTGCCGGATATTTTGTACCGTTTGTCATCGGCATCGCAGCGATCACGGTCATCGGATGGCTGCTTGCCGGAGCTTCCCTGGCGGATGCCCTGGCACGCGGCATTACCGTACTTGTCATCTCATGCCCGTGTGCGCTTGGACTTGCGACACCGGTAGCGATCATGGTAGGCAACGGTCTTGCGGCGAGGAACGGCGTCCTGTTCAAGACAAGCGAATCACTTGAAACAGCAGGAGAGGTACAGATCGTTGCCCTGGATAAAACAGGAACGATCACAAGCGGTGAACCGAAGGTAACGGATATCGTACCGGCTGAAGGGATTGCAGAAGCAGAACTGCTTGGAAAAGCATTTGCGCTGGAAACAAAGTCGGAACATCCGCTTGCCAGAGCGATCGTTGAGAAAGCAGAAGAACTGCATATCAAAGCAGACGAAGTGACGGAATTCTCCGCACTGCCCGGAAACGGCCTGAAGGCAAAGCTGAACGGTCATGTACTGCAGGGCGGAAGCCTGAAGTACATCAGTTCCATCAGCAGGATGCCCCAGGCAATGAAGGAAACAGCCGGGCAGGCTGCTTCACAGGGAAAAACACCGCTGCTGTTTACGGAAGATGACCGTCTGCTGGGTATGATCGCGGTGGCTGATGTGATCAAGGAAGATTCACCGCAGGCTGTCAGGGAACTGCAGAATATGGGCATTGAAGTAGTGATGCTGACGGGGGACAATGAACGTACAGCGAAAGCCATCGGCGCGCAGGCAGGCGTTGACCATGTCATAGCCGGTGTACTGCCGGATGGCAAAGAGGCTGTTATCAGGGAACTCCAGAAACGCGGAAAAGTCGCTATGGTAGGAGACGGCATCAATGATGCACCGGCTCTGACAAGAGCTGATACAGGCATTGCGATCGGTGCGGGAACAGATGTTGCAATCGACGCAGCGGATATCGTGCTGATGAAGTCACAGCTGAGCGATGTACCGGCAGCGATCCGCTTATCCAGACAGACAGTGAGGAATATCCACGAGAACCTGTTCTGGGCATTCTTCTACAACCTGATCTGCATCCCGCTGGCTGCAGGTCTGTACGGGTTCAAGATGAACCCGATGATCGGTGCTGCAGCAATGAGCCTTTCCAGTGTAACGGTCGTATCGAATGCCCTGAGACTGAAT
>JAFOMZ010000210.1 GCA_017421125.1 Solobacterium sp. | reverse complement strand
TTCGATCGTATCTCCCGGGAATGCCATCATCATTTCTGCCGATCCGTCCAGCATAAGCGTAAACACATAGACAGGATTTTCGTAATGACCGCTTGTTGATTCGATCAGAGTCGTCCTGCCCTGATCATCTGTAATAAACCCGGGATACAGTTCATCAAACCAGATACCGTTTTTTCCGTCAGCAGACATGAAGTCCTTATTTTCCAGATAGAACTCATCTGCTTTTCCGTTCCGCTTGGCTCTGATCTTTCCGACCGTACCGTATGTCTGCTGGTACACCTTATAACGTCCCATGGACACAGGATGGTTGACACTGACTTCCTTGATACCGCTTTCCCTTCCATCGGGCAGGATCACATTGATCCGGCTTGTATAGTCAAGCTTTCCGGTCTCATCCTCGATCCTGAATGATTCGACTGCGATCTTTGTCCCGTCATCAAGAAGAAGCGAATCCCCCGGATAACATGATTCATCAATGACCTTCGGAAGATACATTGCCGCGCCGAACAGTATGATCGTCAGGAGCAGGCCAAGATGTGTCAGGAAGGATCCGTACCAGCCATGATCATTTCCCGAATACACGGTAATACCGTTTCTCTCTTCTTTCCTGCACCGCATTGATTCCAGCTTCTGCCGGATCTGCGTCAGCTGTTCCGGGCTGGCATTTCCCTCCGGTACCGGAGCGAAAGCTGATTCATAGGCAGCAGGCTTCTGCCGGGAGATCCGGCTGATGCGGACCACAGAGCACAGCGTCAGGTTGATGCAGAGCAGTGCGGATAAAGCAATGAAATACCAGCTGGTAAAGATATGATCAAACTGCAGGGCAAATATGATCTGATAATAGTCTGGATAATATCTGACATAAGTCATCGGTTCCCCGTTCTGGACGATCAGGCTGCCGACCACGGAACATGCAGTGATCGCTCCAAGCAGGATCAGGCCGAATGTCATGGATTTTATAAACTGCAATACTTTTTTCATATAACCCCGTTCTGTAATATACGAATTAATACACTAATTAAGTATAAATACTTTTTCAAAAATGTGGAATCAGATACTTCAGCACGAAAAAAGCCATCTCCCTTTATACAGGAGACGGCTGTTCTCAGCAGGATCACTTATTCAGTACTGCTTCGATCTTTTCCATGTAGGACTCTGCAGAGTCAAGGCACTGTGTTGCAAGCTTTTCGTTATGAGCACCGTCTCCGTTTTCAACGAATACGAAGTCCCAGTACCACTGCGCGCTTCTGAAATCATCACGGACCTGTTCCAGCTCTTCTTCTGTCAGGCTGCCTGCCGCAACAGCTTCGGCCAGCTTGTCATCAAGACCTGCAAGACGTTCGCCGAGCTCATCAGTTCTGCCATTGATCCTTTCATGGACTGCCTCAACTTCAGCAGCCAGATCTTTGTGGCACTTGGAGCAGTTGTTGTCAAGCAGTTCCTGGTTGTCCAGCGGACTTGTCCAGTAATGGTTCGTGAACTCTGTTCCGTCTTCAGCAGTTGTCTTGCCCATATGGCAGTCAGCGCACGTAAATGTTGCGCGGTGTGGGCTTCCTTCACCAAGGAATGTTTCGAACTCAGGGTGCTGTACCTTCAGCTTCCTGACGCCTGTATCTTCTTCTGTCCAGTCTGCGAACGGCTCTGCGAAACCGGTATTGTAGAAGTTCAGCATATCATCGGGATTCATCTTAGCCAGACCCGTATAGGCAAGTGTTGTAGCTTTTGTCTCAGGATCGAAGTGATATTCACTGTGGCACTGTCCGCAGCTCATCGTTTCCGGAGCTACGCTTTCGAAGTCGCCTGCCAGCGCGTCATACAGATATCTGTGTGTGACTGTCAGGACACCGGGTTCATTTTCATGGCAGTGGAAGCATCCGAATGCATCGGTGATCTCAGGTGTCAGATCATCAAAGTTCATTGCGTATGCACTGTCACCATCATTCAGGACCTTCGCAGTCATCGATGAAGTTTTGCAGGTATAGCAGTTAGCCATCTTGTGCGGTCTGCCGGTCGACTGAACATCCTCAACAACATACGTATGGCCTCTTGCGCTTCCGTACTGGATCGCAAATCCATAGCCTTCATAAAGAGTTTTCAGATAAGGATGAAGTTCCAGATAACTGTGGATCTCTTCATTCTCATCATTCTTCATGTAAGTCGTATATTCATTCGGGAACTGTTCAGCCCAATCTGATGCTTTTGTGACTACGACGCCTGTACCTTCTTCCGCAACTTTTGCCGTCTGTACGATCGGTGTGGAAACAGGTTTGGCTGTTTCCTGTGATGCCGTTTCAGCTGCCGTATCAGCTTTTGCTGTTGCTGCTGCAGGTTCCGGTTTGGCTGCAGAGCCTGCATCTGATTTTCCCATTCCTGACGCACAGCCCAATACCGCTCCCAAGGCGATCAGACATGCCCCGAAGATCCTTGCAGTATTTTTGTTCTGTTCCATAATTGTATTCTCCTTCAAGAAAATAATTCATAATAGTCCACTTAAAGAATAACCTGTTCAGCCCATTTCTGTCAAACTGCATGACAGTTTTCTGTACTATCGTCTGCATTCTTTTTACAAAACAGCATATTTTATCAAGTTTATCAAAATGTAAAAAGAATGAAATATGCTTAAACACAATTCCATTCTTTATGATCATATCATTTCAATTCCTGCAAATCTCCGGAACTCAGTCTGATTACCCCTTCGGCATCAGTTTTGATGATACGTTCCTGTCAAAGAATGACACAAACGGTCCGAGACAGAAAGCGCACACAAGTGTACCAAGACCTACAAGTCCGCCAAGCAGCCATGCCGCAAGCGCGCACATACCATCCGTAAAGATGCGGCATCCGAAATACGGAAGCTTCAGGTGATCCCTCATCCCGAGCGCAAGGTAATCATAGGGTCCTACACCGAGATCAGCGTTCTGATAAAGTGAAAGGCCTAACGAGATAATGATAATGCCGGGAATCAGCCAGATCAGCTGATTTGTAAATGATGCAGGCTTGCCGAAGATACCGATGATCGTTTTGTAGAAGAAATCGATCAGATAACCGAGCAGTCCGCCATTCAGGACCGTACCGATATTGATATACTTCCTGCCGAAAAACAGCGGTGCAAGAAAGTATACGCAGTTTACAAGCAGTGTGACGGTACCCAGGGAGATCCCTGTCCGTTCAGATATCGTGATATTCAGGGCAGTAAAGGCATCATTTCCGAGATTTGATACCTTGAAGACAGCACAGCCCACGCCAATAACCGATACGCCGATCAGGCACCAGAAGATTCGTTTTACAAGATTTTGGTTCATACGCTTTGGTCATCCTTTTTCTTTCCATGATATGCAACGCACATCATTGTTATATCATCAAACTGTTCAGCTTCCCCTACGAAGTCATCGATCGCCGTACTCATGCGCTTCAGGATCTGTTCGGGATCAGACTGGGGATCTTCATTGAGAACATCGATCATCCGGTCTGTACCGAACATCTCGTTTTCCGCGTTCGTTGATTCGGGCACACCGTCAGTATAGACAAACAGCTTGTCACCCGGTTCCAGGCAGATCTCGTATTCTTTGTAGCCCATGCCTTCCATACCGCCGATCACAAATCCGTGCCTGTCCTTCAGTAGGGAGAATTCCCCTTTCTTCATGATCGCCGGATATTCGTGTCCGGCATTTGCGGCAATGATCCTGCCGGTACTGATCTCAAGGATACCGATCCAGACGGTAACGAACATCTCTTCATTGTTGTTGGCGCAGATCGCTTCATTTGCTTTTGCGAGGATCTCCGCCGGTCCTTTCCCGAGCATTGCGAGGTTCTGCACGATGACCTTGGAGATCATCATGAACAACGCACCGGGAACACCTTTGCCGCTGACATCTGAGATCACCAGGCACAGATGATCATCATCGATCAGATAATAATCGTAGAAATCCCCTCCGACTTCCCTTGCCGGATCCATGGATGCGTAGATCTCAAACTCATCCCGGTCAGGGAACGGCGGGAATACATGAGGAATGCTGTTGTGCTGGATACGGTTTGCCAGCTGCATTTCCGTTCTGACGCGTTCCTTTTCCTTCGTGATCTCTGTGATGTCATTGATATATTTCTTTGTCTGTTTGGATAGTTCACAGAATGATTCCGCCAGGATCTCGATCTCATCATTCGTCCTGTAGGCATCGTTCATTTCAAACAGTTTTCCTGACATGTTGCTGCGCTTAATGTTTTTGGTCATGATCTCGATCGGCTTGGCGATCTCATGTGAAGCGGACAATGACAGGAATAATGCTACAAGCAGTACACCAAGGACAAGGAGAATACTTGACCTGATCGTCGTTTTCTGTCCGTCCTTGAATTTGCTGCTGGCCAGTTCGTTGATCTGATCATATTCAGAAAGCAGTACCCTTTCCGGTTCTTCTGTGATCTCCTTATCAATGATCGATACGACAGCCCATCCTGCTGTAGGCATAGGTGAACCGACCATGTAGAATTCTTTTCCGCCGATCGTGATCAGTTTGAGTTCAGTTGTTTTTTCCAGTGCCGTGGTGATAAACTCCGCCAGTTCCCTGTTGTCGCTTTTCCTGAGATCTTCAGCCTGATCTTCAGCCTGAACGGTAAACAATCCGTTGCCGGACGGTGCCAGTATCACGTGTCCCTGATCATTGACTACGATGACAAAGTCATTGTTTTTGCGTGAAAAATTGATCAGTTCATCCATACTTTCGAGAACGATATCGATCCCGACAACACCTACAAGCTGATTGCTGTGCTTGATGGGAACAGAACAGGTAATACCCAGTTCCCCGCTGAATGCATCGCGGATAATGCCGGTAAAGTAGATGCCGTCTGCTTCCACGGCGCCTTTATACCAGGGTCTTTGCCTGACCGGGAACGGAAGCGGATCGCCGTTTTTATCCACTTTGTCGGAAGACATATCATCGACCACGAAATGCGTGCCGTCAGCCAGACCGATATAGCATCCGTTGATCTTTTCCGAATCAGTATCCAGAGCGATCATCGTATCTTTGATCTTTGCTATAACAGGCAGGTCTGCAGAGGTCCTGTAATCGATCCCTTCTTCCGTCAGGATCATGGCAGATACAGTTCCGTCATTGGCAGGATCGGGAAACATCAATTGTTCGGAGGTGGGTTCATTTTTCCGGAGCAGAAGAACAGCCATTCTTCTGAGCATCTGAACATCATTTACGACTTCAGAAAACTCATGGTCTGCTTTCTGTGCCTCAAGGACCGTCGTCCGGATGATGGACGTCTCAAGTATCTTCGACATCGTCTCTTCGGAAGTTCTTGAGATCGCCTGCTGCTGTTCATTTCTTGTATCTTCAACGATATTGACCAGCATCTGATTCTGGTAATAGGAAACCAAAGCCAAAAGCCCGACCGTCAGTACAATAACGATCATAACAAGCGTGACCACTTTTTTCTGAAGACTGCCGAATGTCACTCCAAATACTTTTTTCAACTTGACACCCTCCCGGCTTACAGCATTCATTGCATTTCAGAATAATAACAATGTTATTGATCCACTGGCACAACATAAAGTCCTGCTATGAAATACTTTTTCCGCCTTACAAAAATGTTAAAACAGAAAACTGCCTGATACAACCCCAAATCAGACGGAATCATCGTCTGTTCCAGGGCTTCTTCCTTCCAGTTCACCCTTCACAGATCGAGTCTGAATACATAATCATCCATATAGTATCCATGCCCGATATCATTTTTTTCTGTTCTGATCACATGGAATCCAAGCCTCTCATATACCTGTGCCGCCATATTGAGCCGGTTGACATTCAGCTCGATCGCTTTCAGGCCTTCTGCTTCTGCATTCTGCCTGACGAAATCAAGCATCTGCCGGGAATACCCTCTGCCACGTTCAGATCTGTACAGATAGAATTTGCTGAGGTACATCACATCTGATTTCGGGTAAAATGCCAGGAATCCGATATTCCTGCCTTCATTGACCGCAAAGTAATACCGGTATCCGTGTTCCAGCTGGCCGCGTATCGCTTCCGGTGTCTGGAACATGGCGATCATGTAATCATTCTGTTCTTTCCCGATGATCGGGTCGAAGTGCTCACGGACGATCTCCTCTGCCATTGCGGACATTTCCCGTATTCCCTGTTCATCTCCTGTCTGCAGACTTTTAAATTCCATCATCGTTCACCAGCTTTCCTCAGAAACAGGCTTTCCTGACGTACAAGCGCTTCCGTCAGTTCATATTCCGCACTGTCATGTTTCAGACCGTATACGTCAACGGAATACCATCCGTTCACACTGATGCTGAACCGGCATGTACTGCCTGTCAGTATCTGGACAGACGATTTGTCCCTGACGATGACTTCCCTGATGATGTCAGCGATCTCTTCCAGGGAAAGAGATCTCAGATTGGTATCTGCCGGGTATTTCTCCAGCAGTCCCGTATATCCTTCCGGCAGTTCCGTCAGGAATACCTGTGAGGGACTGTAACAGATCAGCTTCAGGATGATCCTGATGATCCGCTCAGCAAAATCATCGATGTAGTGCCTGACCATGTATTCTTCCAGTTCAAAGAAATCCCTGCTTTCCATGACCTGCGGAAGGAAGTCGATCACATGACAGTTTTCCTGTTCATGCAGGAGATCGATCAGATCATAGCCGTCTGTTTCTTGTTCCTTCATCTGCTGCACTCCGTTTCCTAAGAGATTATCCGATATTTTTTCTGTGATGTCACGCATATGAACAGACAATCAAAAACCGGATCATGATCCGGCAGGTCGGTATCAGGTCTTTTCAAGTACAATGACCTGATCATTCACATTACAGTCTGCTTTCCAGCGCAGGTCTGATCCTTGGTGTCAGCAGGCAGACAACTGCGATCTTCAGCAGATCACCCGGGATAAACGGGAATACACATGCCGCAAGCGCTCCCATCAGCGGCATTCCCGTAACGCGGATAAACCATACAGTACCGAGAATGTAGAGGATCAGAGTTCCGATCAGTGCCCCGCACGCGACAGATACATAGACATTCTGTTTTCCGGACCGTTCACGGAACCATCCGGTCATGTATGCAAGCGGGATATAACCTACAATATATCCGCCTGTCATTCCGAATACGATCCCGGCACCTGCCGCGTAGTTGGCAAATACCGGAAGACCGATCATTCCCAGGAAAATGTATATCAGGACGGAAAGGCTGCCGAGCTTCCTGCCGAGAAGCGCTCCGGCAAGCATGACCGCCAGGGTAGCCAGAGAGATCGGGACCTCCCCTGCCAGAGGAACCGCGATCGGTGACAGTACACAGATCACTGCCGCCATGATGGCTGTAAATGCCATCTCTTTTACCGTTAGTTTCATTCATACGCAGGCCGGTACTTTCATTCAGGCCCGCCATAGAGATACTACTCTTTATATTTTGAAATGTAAATGTTCAATAAACAGCAAAAAACTGCGGGTTTCATAACCTGCAGTCTTCTGAGTTTACATTGATCAGGCGTCGATCGTTGAGATGCGGAGCGTGATCTCTTCCAGGACGTCCAGAAGTGCCCTGACGGTATCCAGTGATGTGAACATGGTCGTGTTGTTCTCGACCGCACACATACGGATCATCGCACCGTCGTTGTTTTCACTGTCTGAGCTGATATTCCTCGTGTTGATCAGATACGCGATATGGCCCTGACGGATCGCGTCGGGAATGTCATGCGGATCCTCACTGATCTTCTTCAGAACATGTGTACGGATCCCGTTCTTCTTCAGGAAGGAAGCCGTGCCGCCTGTCGCTTCAATATTGAAGCCGAGGTTGTAGAATCTTCTGATGAGGGGAAGTGCTTCTTCCTTATCATCATCTGCAATGGTTGCGAATACGGTACCGTAGTTTCTCAGGCTCATGCCGGATGCCTGCAGTGCCTTATACAGCGCCCTGTTCAGTCTGTCATCGTAACCGATCGCCTCACCGGTGGACTTCATTTCAGGTGACAGGTAAGCATCAAGTCCCTTGATCTTGCTGAAGGAGAAGACAGGTACCTTGACATAGTAGCGCTTCTTCTCATCGGGATAGATATCGAAGATACCGAGTTCCTTCAGGCTCTTGCCCAGGATCACCTCCGTTGCGATATCAGCCAGTGAATATCCCGTTGACTTGGAAAGGAACGGTACGGTACGGGATGAACGGGGATTGACCTCAATGACATAAATATTCTCGTGTTCGTCAACGATGAACTGAATGTTGTAGATGCCGACGATCCCGATGCCTAAGCCAAGCTTCTTTGTATACTGCAGGATCAGTCCTTTCACACGGTCGGAAATGCTGAATGCCGGATAGACGGAGATCGAGTCACCGGAATGGATGCCTGTACGTTCAACAAGCTCCATGATGCCCGGTACGAATACGTTTCTGCCGTCGCATACAGCGTCTACTTCAACTTCCTTGCCGCTGATATATTTATCGACAAGCACAGGTTTTTCCTCGTCGATCTCAACAGCGGTCTTCAGATAGTGCTTCAGCTGTTCTTCGTTTCCGACGATCTGCATTGCCCTGCCGCCGAGTACGAAGCTCGGACGTACCAGTACGGGATAACCGATCTCTCTGGCTGCAGCCAGGCCGTCTTCGATCTTCGTGACTGCGCGTCCCTGCGGCTGCGGGATCCCGAGCTCAACAAGGATCTTCTCAAAGCTGTCCCTGTTTTCTGCGCGGTCAATGGCTTCAACATCCGTACCGATGATCCTGACGCCCCTCTTCATGATCGGTTCAGCAAGATTGATCGCTGTCTGACCGCCGAGTGAAGCAATGACACCGACAGGCTTTTCGAAATGCACGATGTTCATGACATCTTCCGGTGTCAGCGGTTCGAAGTACAGTTTGTCGGATGTCTCATAGTCCGTTGATACGGTCTCAGGGTTGCTGTTGATGATGATCGCTTCATAGCCTGCCTTGCGGATTGTCTGGACTGCGTGTACGGTCGAATAGTCGAACTCAACGCCCTGTCCGATACGGATCGGTCCCGCGCCGAGCACGATGATCTTTTTGCGGTCAGACAGCCTGGATTCATTCTCACCTGTGTAAGAGGAATAGTGATACGCAATATACTTGCCGGAATGCAGTGTATCCACCATTTTGAATATCGGCATCATATTGTTTTCCAGACGCAGGTTGTAAACATCCAGTTCATTCTGTTTCCAGAGCTTTGCGATAAACCGGTCGCCGAAGCCCATCTTCTTGGCTTCGAGAAGGACCGCTGTATTGCCGGGATTGGCTGCCAGCTTCTGTTCCATTTCAATGATCTTGACGATCGAATTCAGGAACAGTTCGGTGATCATCGTGATCTCGTGTACTTTTTCTACGGAAACACCGCGTCTGAGCAGTTCGGTTACCGCAAAGATATTGTCATAGCGGAATTCAGCAACGTATTTCAGCAGTTCTTCTGTTGTGAAGCTGTCAAACTTCGGCATATGCAGGTGATAGACACCTGTTTCCAGGGAACGGACCGACTTCAGGATGCACTCTTCCAGATTTGAACCGATGCCCATGACCTCACCGGTAGCCTTCATCTGTGTGCCGAGCTGATTCGGTGTATTCGGGAATTTATCAAACGGGAAACGCGGGAACTTGGCGACGATATAATCAAGCTTCGGTTCCTTATCGGCTGTCGTGCCTGCAACTTCGATCTCTTCCAGTGCCATGCCCATCGCGATCTTCGCTGTTACACGTGCGATCGGATATCCGCTGGCTTTGGATGCCAGAGCGGAGGAACGGGATACACGGGGATTGACTTCGATCAGGTAGTACTCGCTTGTCTCGGGATGCAGCGCAAACTGAACGTTGCAGCCGCCTTCGATCTTCAGTTCACGGATGATCTTGATCGCGCTGTCATTCAGCATTTTCAGATCATGGTCATTCAGTGAGAGGATCGGCGCAACGACGATCGAGTCACCGGTATGGACACCGACCGGATCGACATTTTCCATGCCGCAGATCGTGATCGTCTTGTCATTGCTGTCGCGCATGACTTCAAATTCGATCTCTTTATAGCCCTTGACGCTCTTCTCGATCAGTACCTGGTGTACCGGGGAAAGATTGAAGGCGTTGATGCCGATCTCGACCAGTTCTTCTTCGTTGTTGGCAAATCCGCCGCCTGTGCCGCCAAGCGTGAAGGCAGGTCTCAGGACGACCGGATAACCGATATGTTTTGCGGCAAGCTTTGCTTCTTCAATATCATATGTGATCTCGGAAGGAATGACAGGTTCACCGATCTTCTGGCACATTTCCTTGAACATCTGACGGTCTTCCGCACGTTCGATACTTTCACGCGGAGTCCCGCATAGTTCAACGCCGCACTCCTTCAGGACACCCTTTTTATCCAGCTGTACAGCGAGGTTCAGACCTGTCTGTCCGCCGATACCGGGTACGATCGCATCCGGTCTTTCGTAGCGGAGGATCTTCGCAACATATTCAAGTGTCAGCGGTTCCATGTAGACTTTGTCGGCCATCTGGGTATCGGTCATGATCGTTGCGGGGTTGGAGTTGCAGAGTACTACCTCATATCCCTCTTCCCGCAAAGCAATGCAGGCCTGAGTGCCGGCATAGTCAAACTCTGCCGCCTGTCCGATTACGATTGGGCCGGAGCCGATGATCAATACTTTTTTGATGTCTGTTCTCTTTGCCATACTTTCTCCTTTTTGGTCACAATAAAGAAAAACCGGCTCTCAGCAATGTGTAAATACATTGCGGAACCGGTAAAAACCGCTCTGATTCCGGATAACATTTGGATGTTTTACAATATGGTTCATAGTACACCCCTATCTGGTCAGTTTTTATTAACCGGTACTGCTCCCGGCCATTTGAAAGGCTATCATCTTATGACGTATGTGTCAATGTATTCTGTGTGAAGATTTTTTCACTCATGGATATGCTGACACAAATTCAGCGGAAGTATGAAAATACACGTCAAAAGAAATACTGCCGGGACAGACCGGCCCGCATACAGGATTCATTCGTGCTGTAAGCGGACAGCTCCGGTGATATAAAGCAGCCTTAAATGTTTATCAACAGCCTGCCGTATAACTATCTATGACTGAATGCAGTTAAGGGAAGTCATAAGGACTGCATGACTTCCCGCTGATCTGCTAGACTGCGTCTTCTTTTAAGGCTTCTATGATGCTGTCATCCTTGATCCTGCTGATACTCAGGGCCATGCTGATGGCAAGAATGGCAAATACAGCCGCAATCACGATTCCATACATCCTGAGATCCGGATCAAATGTATAGAGGGTATGTGCAAACGAGTTGTACATCAGAAAGCTCAGGACAAGTGATACCGGGATTCCGGCGAACAGAGCCTTGATCCCATAGAGCACAGTCTCAAGTCTGATCATCTTTTTAAATCCGCAGCTTTCCATGCCTACAGACTTATACATTGCAAACTCTTTTCTGCGAAGCAGCACTCCGGTCGAGATCGTATTCACGATATTCGCAATGGCGATCAGTGTAAGAAGCGCTGTAAATCCATACATTGCTGTCTTGAGCATCAGTGTGATCGTTTCCATGACCTTAGCCGTGTCAGTCATGTCCGAGCAGTAATAATTGTGGTATCCTTCGCTTTCAAACAGAAGATATATATTGTCATGGATCTCTTTATGCCGTGCTGTTTCGACTGCCAGATCTGCTGTAAGCTTCTCAGCAGGAAGGACATCTGCTGCCTTGCCATAGTACATGGATACAGGAACATATACAGCGATACTGGTTTTGGGGACAAGTCTGCAGATCTTATTTTCGTCGTTATACTTTACGAAAGCTCCGACTTCCACAGCAGGAGGAAACCCTTCGGTCTGATCATAATGAAGAACCTGTCCCAGCATCCCGCTGTTGAATACTTCACTTGACCTCTTTTCATGGAAATAGTCGTTAAGCAGTACACCTTTCAAGGTATCCCTGTAATACCCGCTCTTATCAATTTCGTTATCTGCCAGGATCCGGTCAAAGTCCTCGTCATCGATCACAACGACCAGCATGCTGCCAAGATCCAGGTCCGAGAATTCCGGCAGAAGAAACTTCGCATCAGCAATATCAGTATTGGCAAGCTCAATATCTGAGTCTGCTCTCTTCTTAAATGAGAACTGTATCATAGCGGCACTGTATACATCGTCGACACCATCCATTTCACTGATCGTGCTGCGCAGTTTACCGGATTCAGCCAGTGAGCAGGACGCAATGATCTGATACGGGATCTCAAACTCGTACTGATTCGCCCTTACGATCGCATTGCAGAAAAAGTTGACGGTCAGGAACAGGATGATCGAAACTGCGATCGTTACGGTTATCGCGGTTCCTTTGGCTCCGTTTCGTTTAATATTCTTGTAAGCAAGTTCCCCTTCATACCCGAAGATCTTCCTTACCAGAGGATTTACCCGCAGTTTCCCTGCTTTCACCTTAAGAATATCAGTCTGCCTGATCGCATCTATGGGCATGACCTTTGCCGCTCTCATTGCCGGAACAAAGGTTGAAATAAGGATCGTTATGGCTGCGGAAAATACAATTGCAGTCAGAACCTTATAATCGCACATGACCGGTATCGTGCCTCTCATTCCCTGGGCAGCAGCCAGTATATCTGATTCGAGGATCCTGCTTCCAAGGAATGCCAGCGTGATCTTTGTTCCAATAAATCCAAGGAGAAGTCCTATCGGGATCCCGATCAGTCCCAGAATAAGACCTTCGAAATAGATCGAGAATCGTTTCTGCCGGGCTGTAGCCCCGACACTTGCAAGCATTCCAAGATAACGCATTCTCTCTGTCAGTGACATTCCGATCGAATTAAAGATCAGGATGACTGAAGTAAAAATAACTATCAGAAGTGCGATCGCCATCATCACGAAGAACGATCTGTATGTTCCCCCGCTTCCCTCAAAAGCAAATACGCTCAGAAGATATTCTGTATTATAGTGGTAGTCATTGATCCCGTGATCGGAAACGATGCTGTTTAACTGGCTGATCGCTGTATGATCACAGTTCTTCAATTGGACATATACCTGTACATTATGAACGTCAGGATAATAGTCACTGTCTAATCCCCGAAGGATATCCCAGTCTTTGGTCGGTCTGTTTCCGTGAAGGATCGCTGTCACCCTGCATGTTTCGGTGGAAAGAGCCTCAAAATTCTCATCTGAGCGGTAATTGCCGCCTAGATAAAGAAAGCCTTCCAGTTCATCGTCGATATATCTGTATCCCTGCTCAAAAGTCAGCGAATCTCCAAGAACGATGTTTTCCAGTCCGTTATCGGCAAGGAATTTTTCTTCCACAGCTATTTCCGAGGAATTCTTCGGAAGATGACCGTCATAATCAGATACTACGACCATGGATAAAAAGGTTTCATCAGCATGTTCGATATTGCCTGTCCTGAACCGGTCCTCTCTGTCATTCAGAAGTCTGATCCCGGTCTGCCTGTTGTCCGTTTCACGAAGACCTGCCGCAGCGATTCTTTCATCTTCTGACAGAGCGATAAACTGATCGTAAGTGACCTGATCAAACTCTGCCGCCGCATCCCCGTCGGCCTGTACAGCGATCTGTCCGAAAAACATAAAGAAGGAAAAAACTCCCAGGATGATCGCGCTGATCAGCGCAGTGGAAGCAGCTATTCCAAGCACCGTTACAATTGTTCTTTTCCTGTTACCGAGAAGATGCTTTAGGGTAAGCTTTGAAATAATGTTCATGACGCCATTACCCCTTCCTTCCTGGAATCACGGGTAATACGTCCATCCTCGATCGTAATGACCCTGTCAGCAGAAAGCGCGATCTTTTCATCGTGAGTAATGATAATGACTGTCTGGTTGTTCTCCTTGTTGAATTTCCGCAAAAGAGAAATGATCTCCCGGCTGTTTTCCGAGTCAAGGTTGCCGGTCGGTTCGTCCGCAAGGAGCAGTGCCGGATGGTTCATCAGTGCCCGGCCGATGGAAACTCTCTGCTGCTGTCCTCCCGAAAGTTGATTGGGCAGATGTGACAGCCTGTCTTTCAGTCCGAGTTTCTCAACCAGATCTTTCAGCAGCGCCGTATCCGGTTTTTTGCCGTCAAGCAGGATCGGCAGTGTCATGTTCTCTTCCACATTCAGGATCGGAATAAGATTGTAAAACTGATAGATCAGACCGATATTCCTTCTCCTGAAAATTGCCAGTTTTGTTTCATCGAGCTTTCCGATATCGGTTCCGGCAATATTCACGACACCCGATGACGGAACATCAACTCCGCCCAGTATATGCAGAAGTGTGGACTTTCCGGATCCGGAAGGTCCCACGATCGCGACAAACTCACCCTGCTCAACATCAAAAGAAACATCCGTAAGAGCATCCACTCTTGTTTCGCCGCTTCCGTATACTTTGCAAAGATTTCTTATTTCCAGAATATTCATTTACTTACGTCTCCTTTCTCAAATGAGATCATGTTCATCTGAGATCAGATTAACTTTTCAGCATTACGATCAGGTGACTTTTTTCATTACAATATTGTCACATTAGATGATCGTCTTATAAAATCTCACAGAAAACTGTGTTCCTTCACCGGGTATGCTCGCAGCCAGAATGTCACCATGCTGGCTGTTTATGATCGTTTTTGCCAGTGCCAGGCCGATCCCCACACTGTCCTTTCCAGCGTTTTTTCCTTTGTAAAAGCGTTCAAAGATATGCGGCAGATCTTCCTCACTGATCCCGCATCCGTTATCCACAATAACGATCTCTGTATAAATGTTGGTGTCATTTATAAAAACATGCAGCATCCCGCCGTCTTCCATATGTTCGATACAGTTTTTAACGATGTTCTGGATCGCTTCTACAGTCCAGTTCCTGTCGCATTTCAGCAGTTCATCCCCGGCATCACATGTATATTTGATGTCCTTAAGATCCATCTGGATCTCAAAAGGTCTGATCACTTCTTCCATCAAAGTATCAGCCCTGATCACTTCCGGTTTCATTTCAATGGTACCGGCATCGATCTTCGAGAGCTTCAGGAGTGTCTGGATCAGCCAGTTCATCCTGTCCAGCTGATTGGACTGTGTCCGCAAAAACTCAATGCGCCTGTCCTTCCGCTCTTCTGTTTTCAAAAGATCATTCATGACCATCATTGAGGTAAGAGGTGTTTTCAGCTGATGGCTGATATCCGCGATCGCGTCTGACAAAGCAGTTTTATCTTTTGCCAAAAGTTCTTTCTGGTACTTTAATGCGGAGGTTGCTTTATAGATATTGGTCTTCAGGAGAGACAGCTCTCCCTCTTCCTGGTCAAGGATCTCCGGTACATCCGAGCCTGCCAGGACCTTTTCAAGATATGAGCTGAGTGCACCGACCGCTTCATATCTCTTTTTCGTGGTGATCATAAAAACAACCGTCAGTATTACGCCTAACAGAACTGACATAAGAAATGCGGATATACCGCTGAGCGCATATCCGCAGACAGATATAAAAGCAGTAAATGCAGCCGATATGATCACCATCATCCTGAATTCTTTATTTTTGAACATCATGATCCCTCTGTATTAATGCATTACTTGTCGAGTATATATCCGATACCTCTGACCGTTTTTATGATCTGCGGATCCGCAGGATCCTTCTCGATCTTGTCCCGAAGCCTTTTGATATATACAGTCAGCGTGTTGTCATTCACAAAATCCCCGCTGACATCCCACATGTTTTCCAGGAGTCTGCTTCTGGTCATAACGGTGCCTCTGTTATTGTAAAAAGAGAGAAGCAGCCGGTATTCCAGCGCGGTCAGTTCCACCATATCCTCTTTTCCGGTATTCTCATTAACGATACCGACCTTGGCCGTACCTGTATGGATGCGGACATTTTTGATTGCCAGGATCCCATCGTTCCCGCCGGCTTCAGAGTCTTTATTTCTTCCGCTTCGCCTGAGAACCGTTTTGATCCTGGCCATCAGTTCACCTATCCTAAACGGCTTGCATACGTAATCATCCGCTCCCATTTCAAGGCCCATGATCACATTGACCTCCGCGTCGCTTGCTGTGAGGAAAATGACCGGAACGTCCTCTTTTGATTTTATGGCTCTGCATACATCGTAGCCATTTCCGTCCGGCAGGTTAATATCCAGTATGCACAGGTCAAAAAAGCTGTCCTGCCATGAGTTCAGTGCTTCCAGCTTGTTTTTTGCGCAGATCACCTCATATCCCTCTTTTTCCAGGGAATATTTCAGACCCATTGCGATAGCGTCATCATCTTCCAATAAAAGCAGTCTCATGCCGTACCTCCGGTAATTCTCGTTGTGCTTTATTATAGGTTTGCCCTGAACCGTACTCAAGGATCAATATGCAGCGTGCATAAAGCCCTGCCGGACTGTCACAGCCTGCAGTTATGACGCCGGATCAGCTGCCTTTTATGATCCTTCCGTTTTCATCAAGCTGCGGAAGCTTTACCGGCAGTCTGCCAGTCACTTCAGACATGCCGAAGCACGCACACAGTGCTGCAGGAAGATTCGGCATCTGACCTGTGTATGGATTCTCTGTCAGTTCCGGCATATAGGATGAACCGTATGTCAGAAGTACAGCATCTGCTTTATTGAATCTTGCTGCGTCATACGGCAGCTGAGCAGAGACAAAGATCACAGTTCTGCCGTCCGCATGCCGCTGTTCTATGATCCTGTCAAACAGTCCTGCTGAAAAGCCGTCATTTGTCCTGGCATCCATACAGTCTTCAGAATATGTCCTGTAGACAAGAATGACGTTATCTGCAGCTTCAGCCGCATCCATACACTGCTGTGTATTATCCGCCTTATGGACCATCAGAGAGACCTGAGATGCATCCTGTATGATTCCCTGTTCCTGCAGGATCTGAACAGCATGCTGACCGGAACCGTATCTGCTTTGGGCGTTGTTTGCGAACAGGATCAGTGTCTTTTCACCCTGACTGACAGTAAGCGGGAGTGCATTGCGTTCATTCCGGTACAGCGTCAGAGCCTGTTCTGCCAGATTCCATGCTTTTTCAAGATGTTCTTCGCTGCCAACATCGTTCACTGCCTCACGGATCTGTTTATCCGTGACCGTGAAGTCCCTCTTCTCAAGCAGTCCGTATTTCTTCTTCAGTTTGAGGATACGGCGCACTGCTTCATCAATGCGCTCAGCACTGATCTTTCCTTCTTCGGCAAGCCTGAGTGCCATTTCCGTCAGTTTGATGCTGTCCCTGAACATCGCTGTGCTTTTGACAGTCGGGAACAGCAGCAGGTCAGCACCCGCATTGACCGTCATGCACAGCATATCTTCATCCGAAAAATGATCAGCGATAGCAGCCATATCGAGCGCGTCCGATACGATCACGCCTTCAAATCCCATATCGTTTCTGAGAATATCTGTCAGGATCGTTCTGCTCATGGTAGCCGGCAGATATACCTGTTCACCGGTCGATACAGATGTATATGTTTCAGTTTCGATCTGCGGATACTGGATATGCGCTGTCATGATCATATCCGCCCCCGCATCGATCGCCTTCCTGAACGGGATCAGCTCACAGTTTTTCAGTTCTTCATATGTGCTCCGTATGCACGGGAATCCGGTATGACTGTCCGTATCCGTATTGCCGTGTCCCGGGAAGTGCTTCAGTACAGCGATCGTTCCCTGATCATGCAGTCCCTGCACATAGGCTGCTCCATAGGCTGCCGCAGTTACCGGATCGTCCGAGAATGAACGGATACCGATCACCGGGTTGGCAGGTTCGTTATTAACGTCCATGACCGGCGCAAAATCAGTGCTGATGCCAAGCAGTCCCAGTTCTTTCCCGTATATCGATGCCATTGTTCCGGCATTCTCTGTACTGCCGGAAGCGCAGAGCGCCATGTTTCCAATACCTGCCGTGCCGTAATTGACACGTACAACATAACCGCCTTCCTGGTCAACGGCTGTCAGCAGCGGAATACTGCTGCCGGTGCTGTTGGCAGTCTGCATCTGGGAAACGAGCCTGAGTGTCTGTTCAGCGTCCTTGAAATTCTCCGCAAACAGCAGTACTCCGCCATAATGGTACCTGCCAAGAGCTTCCCGTATCTCATCATTCAGTTCCGTGATATCTGTTTTTTTCGCGTCACCCCAGATCCGGTATGAGGTCATGATCATCTGACCGACCTTTTCTTCAAGCGTCATCTGTTCCAGGATCCGTTCTATCTCCATATCTGCCGTTTCCTGATCAGGCTCCACAGTCATTACCGGTCCGGGTGATGCTGTATTTTCTGCTTCCGGTTCAGGTCCGGGCTGCTCACTGGCCGATGGCCTGTCTGAACCGCCCGAGCATGATAAAACCAGCGTACTGCAGAGTATGATCGCTGCGGCTCTGCCGATCAGCTTCATCATTGAATATGTTGTCATCATATGCTTTCCTTCAGTTCATATATCATTGAAGCAGAATGATATTACAGAATCTAACATAACATAAAAACGGAGGATACTGTCACCCTCCGTGTGATGTGATGCTGAAAACAGCTATGCGGTGAGTCTGATCGTATCGATCAGTTTTCTGAAATCTTTGTACTTCCAGATCACAGGTACAGGATAAAGCGGATTGGCTTCTTTGTCCGCCCACCTGATGATCTGATCGATATCCTCTTCCCTGATGCAGTCAAAGCCTGCCGGTATCTCCATCTTCCGGTTCATCTCTTCGATCCAGCCGATGAATGCTTCGGCTTTTTCTTTTTTATCAGCACCCTGTATTCCGCACACATCAGCCAGATCTGCCAGTTTATCATAGACAGCAGGTCCGAACTGTCTCATGACGTGAGGCAGGATCACTGCCATGGCAAGTCCGTGCGGAACACCGTACAGACCGCCCAAGGTATGCCCCACAGCATGTACATAACCGACACAGCCTCTGGTAAATGCCCTGCCTGCATGGAACGCGGCCAGCTGCATCTTTGCCCTGGCTTTCAGATCTGTCCCGTCTTCATAAGCCCTGTACAGATAGTCATGGATGAGCCTGACAGCTTCTTTCGCTCTGTCATCCTCTTCCTTTGTATTGTAGAAATGATTCGTATATGCCTCTACAGCATGGCAGAGCGCATCCATGCCTGTCGTGGCAGTGATCTTTTTCGGCAGTCCGACAGTCAGTTCCGGATCGAGAACTGCGTATCTGGGCAGGATGGACGGGTCATTGATGGAAGCTTTATGATGTGTAGCGGCTTCCGTAATGACTGCCGCGAGCGTTGTTTCCGACCCGGTTCCTGAGGTCGTGGGTATAGCCCAGAACGGGACGATCGGCCAGTGTACTTTCAGGACGCCCTGCATCTGGGAGATCGTTTTGTTGGGACGCGCATTCTTTGCGGCGATCCCCTTTGCGCAGTCGATCGGTGATCCGCCGCCGAATGCTACGATCGCCTGGCAGTAATTCTCCTTGAATACGCGGTATCCTTCTTCAACATTCTCATCTGTCGGATTCGGCTGGATATCCGCAAATATGACATATTCCAGATGTGCATCATCCATCGCTTTGATCAGGCCATCCGGAAGGCCGATCTTCAGCAGGCTCTGGTCTGTTACAAGCAGGACCTTATAGATCCCCTTGTCGCGGATCATCTTAGGCAGTTTTTTCACGGAACCGGGTCCTTCAATGTATTCCGGAGTCCGGTAACCGAGGAAGTAGTTTCCGATCTTCATGCCGGCTTGAAAAGTACGGCAGTACAGTCTGTTTGCCATGATACAACCCTTTCTGCTTTATTGATAAAAGCATGCATGCGCAGAGAAAACCGAAAATTCGGGGAGATCTCTGCTTCTGATATCAGTAAATGATTTATGTAACTGTAATTACTTCTGATTTCATTTTAGTATGTTCTGCTGTCTGCCACAAGATGCGGCTTCAAAGCTTTGCCTGTGCGGATATAAAAAGATGTATCTGTTATACCGGATACATCTGGCATACGTTCAATAACACTGTTATGATCATTTCTTCCTGTCAGGAAGGTTCCCTTTTCTGATCTGTTCATGGATCAGTTCATCACTGACTTCAAACAGTTTTCGGGAACCGCACTTTGTTTTGGTCTGTCTGCCGTATACATGCTCTGCGCTCACGCTGTGCTCTTTCCAGTCACCGCCGTCATTGCTTGTATTCAGCAGAAGCGGCTGCAGATTATCCATGGCATGGGCGAATCTTGCCTCCGGGCTGGCGTATGCCTCAAATTCATCGAACAGAGAGATCATTTCCTGCTTCTGATCTTCCGGCAGTAGAGAAAAGATACGTTCTTTGGCAGCTTCCTCCCTGGCTTTCTGGGTCTTCAGTCCTTCTTCGTCATATGCGTAGGTATCTCCCGCATCGATCTCAACGATATCATGGATCAGGCACATCACCATGGTCCTGGCGATATCGATCTCTTCATTGGCGTATTCTTTCAGAAGATATGCCATGACTGCCATATGCCAGGCATGTTCCGCATCATTTTCATTCCTTCCATGACCTGATAAGTGCGTCTGCCGGAATATATTCTTTTCTTTATCGATCTCAAGCGCGAATGCGAGCTGTTTTTTCATTCTTTCATCCATGGTTTTCCTCCGGAGGCTTTCATACAAGCTGTGTCAGATCGTTTGCCCATTTGTATGAACGTACGCGTTTCATACCGAAGATCAGGCGCACCAGCTGTTCAAGCTGCGTTATCAGCAATACTTCCGCTATATTGGTCATTCCCAGGATCCTGACGCACAGGAATGCGCACGGCAGTCCGACAAGCCACTCCAGACCTGAATCCAGGAACTGTATGACCTTTGCGTCACCGCCTGAACGCAGGATGCAGAAGATCATAAAGTTGTACAGGCGCATGGACGCTTTCACAGCAAATACCCTGACGATCAGGACAGCCAGATGTTCAATGAAGGGATCCTGCAGTGCAAACAGACGTACCATCGGTCCGGCAAAAATGACCAGGAACGATACGAGGATGCAGGATAATACAAAGGCAAGTCCGATATGGTTGTCGCATTCTTCCCTGGCTTCCCTGATCATGCCCCTGCCGAGTTTCTGTCCGAGCAGGATCTGAACGGAATTTCCATAGCCGTATATCACGAATGTCATCAGATTGAAGATCTGATTGCCGACATAATACGCATCCATCTGGTCTTTTCCCAGATAACCGAATGCTTTGATAAACAGTGTTTGTCCGAAACCGAAAGCTGTCTCGTTCATGATCAGAGGCAGGATCCTGTCCAGAACAGGACGTACAAAACTGAGTGACAGACCGAACATTTCAGAAAATGACCCGATGAACTTCTGTCTTGATATCTTTGCATAGCTGATCAGTATGACGCAGGCTGTCAGCTGCGCAAGCATTGTAGCAAGAGCAGCTCCCCGGATACCCAGTTCCGGGAAAGGACCGACCCCGAAGATCAGCAGATAATTCAATGTAATGTTGCAGATCGTCGTCAGGATCGATATACGAAGCGCAATACGCGGCTGCCCTGTTGAACGGAACATATTGGAAATGATGAATGAACATCCTGACAGGATCAGCGTAAAACGGGATATATTCAGATACATCAGTCCGTCTGATACGACAGCCGGATCTTTCATATAAAAGGACAGGATCTGCCTGCCGAAAAATGTCGCTGCCATAAACCACAGGAATGCATTCGTCATGACCAGGCACAGACCAAGACCTGTGCACTTTTTCAGATTCCGGTCATCACCGGCACCATGAAACTGGGAGGCAAAGATCGAGATGCCTCCGATGCATCCATATGCGATCATACTTGCAAGTGTATCCACCTGAGCAGCAGTTCCGACTGCAGATACCTTGCCGATCCAGGATACCATCAGAGTATCGATCATGGACTGGCAGCTCATCAATGCGCTCTGAAGCGCCAGCGGTACTGCGATCCTTGCGGTACTGCGGTAAAATTCATGTGTACCGATATATTTTCTGAGTTCCATATTACAAAGCATTATACTATCTGAACAGGATGAAGATAAAGCATATTCCTCTGTTCCTATCATCAGACTGTTTTGATCATATTAATTGTGTACATTGGCTCGTGTACTATCATTTCCCAGACTGCTGAGCCAAAATGCACGGTATAAACCGCCATTATGCGATCGTCCTGATATGAGCCGTAAAAAAACAGCCTGCCGGATGACAGACTGTTCATAACAAGCAGTATTACTTCATCATATCCCGATATACGGTATCATAGACCGATGCGAGTATGCTTGTTTCCCCTTCTTCATAAATTCCGGATATCTTGTAGGAAGACCCGTTTTTCTCAAGCACGGGTTCCGTATCCGTGCTGTATGTATCGGAACTGATCACATTTCCCTGTGCATCCAGTACAGCAACACCGATCGATTCGGGTTTGCCCGGCAGATACAGTTTCAGATGTATCTGATCAAGGTCTGAATACAGATAGTATTCATTCCGGGTACTGTTCCAGTCGATCGCGTATTCACTGCTTTCCAGCAGCTTCATCTCAGTTCCGCGGTTGGTATGTGTCAGAAATCCTATAACTGCTATACATACAAGTATCAGAAGTCTGACAAAGAAGTTTCCTGTGATCTTTTTCAGTGTGACCCATGACTTCACTTCATCAAACCTGTCCAGTTTCCCGTAGATCGTCTGATTGTAGGCTGCTTCCTTTTCCTGTTTTGTAAACGCGTGTCCGCACTGTACACAGTAATCAGCCTTGATCAGATTGTCTTTTCCGCATTTTGTACAGATCATTAGTCCCCCTCACTGAGCACTTCGGCAAAATACCATGTCCCGTCAAGTTCTGTTGCCGTAAACAGGAACGAGAGCGTTTGATCAGCTCCTCCGCTGCCGTAATGATGATTCGTTACATGATAAACGATGACCGGATGTCCGTCAGCCTTGATCCTCTTACCAAGTTCCGTGGCCGGTTCATTGATGACAGGTTCACCCTGATCAATATACACTTCATTATAGTTGAATATATTGTGATCGATCTCTCCGTATGCAAACTCTCCGCGGTATCCGGATGATTCTGGTACCAGACAGTCTTCGAGGCTGCTTCGGGATAATTCATCTTCAGTTTCCATATAGATCCCTTGAGGGGCCAGTATGACTTCCGAAAGATAGTAGAAATCAAATTCATAGATCAGATGAGAAACTTCGTCGATATCCTCCTGCTTTACAGCAATCTCTTCATTCGGTTCCTCTGCAGCGGGAGCTGACGGAACGGCTGTCTTACCGCTTTCCTCATTTGCAGCAACCGCCTGCTCTGCAGGTGTCAGCGGGCTGCTGATGCGTCTGACATAGGGAGGCTGTGATGTAAAGGAAGCAGATACTGTTACTGTCGCCAATGCGACCAGGGAGATCGTAACGACCAGACCGTACAGATGCGAAAGGATCCAGTTCTTCAGAACAGAAAGAAAACTGTCTTCAGCCTTTCCCTGCAGCTTGCCTTTTGTTTTTTTGTAAAGATACTCTTTCAAAAGATGTTCTTCCGGATGCATGGTCCTGCCGCACGCACAGCATGTATCCGCGTCTGCGGTATTCTCTGCCCCGCAGAATATGCAGTATTTCTTTTCACTCATAGCAATCATTTTACATTTATTTGCAGGCGAACAAAACACCTGAGCAGAATAAATTACGAATTAATTACCATTCCTCCAGGATCTGATGATAATCCGCTGACCTTCCGGTTTTTTGTAAACAGCCCTTAATACCCGGGGATTGACAGCCAGCTGGATCAGATAGACGATCAGACCGCTGCCAGCCTCACAGCCCGGTCAATATTCAGCGGAGTTCATTTCTTGATCGGTGAAAGACTGCCTATGATAAAGAATGCCAGCGGCAGTGTCAGGACAGGCCATCCGTTTTTGAAAGCATAAACTTTACCGGTTCCGCATTTGTCAAATGCTTTTCTGCCGGAGAGCACGTAAAGACTTCCGCACATTACCAGGCTGACCACCAGATAAGAAATGATGCTGATAAGATCGGAATCACCGAAAATCCATGATCCGATCGAACCAACAACATTAAGAACGATCGAAATAAACCATGTCAGAACAGATCATCTGTGTCTGTATAAAAAATGATCGTATTAGTCTGCTGTCCATTCCGGAACATTTTCCATCGGAGTACTGTATTCCGGTATATAGAATACAAAATGAAATGACAGATTTCATACATAAATGCAGGTTTGTTATGCAAATTTACTTTGCAATGTTGTCGAATCAGGAGTACACGAAATATACTGATTATAAAGACAGATCTTCCTTCCGCAGAAGGAAGTTTCCTGCAATGACACTTCTTCCGGTCATGCATTCAATATGACCGGAACATTCACTTATAAATATATCGTGAAACATTCATGGTTTCACTTTTCTGTAACGAAAGGAGCCAGTATGAAACGTTACGGATTTCTTTATGACCAGCAGAAATGCATCGGCTGCAACGCCTGTCAGATGGCCTGCAAGGACATAAACGATCTGGAGGCAGGTCTCTTCTTCCGCAAGGCAGAGACCAAGGAGATCGCATCTGAAAACGGCCCTGTGTTTTATCACTATTCAGGTGCCTGTATCCACTGCGATGATGCCCTTTGTATCACTCATTGTCCGACCGGCGCGATGTACCGGCGGGCTGACGGGACTGTGGGACATCGGAAAGAAAAATGCATCGGCTGCGGGATCTGCACGAAAGTATGCCTGCGCAATGCGCCGAAACTGAGCGTCAGGAACGGCAGATCCTCCAAGTGTGACGGCTGCTATGACCTGCGGGCACAAGGCAAAAACCCTGTCTGTGTCGATGCCTGCCTGACTCATTGCCTGCAGTTTGTGGACTTTGACACATTAGACACATACCAGGAAAGAAAGGCGGAATACCCATGGGAATGAAATATCTGATCATCGGCGGCGGGATCGCCGGACTCACAGCTGCGGAAACGATCCGCGCAAACTCTCCCGAAGCGGATATCCATATCCTTGAAGCAGGTCCGCACAAACCATATCTGCGTCCCCTTCTCAGCAAAACAGGAATCAGCTATCTTGCCGGCGCACAGATGGAGATCCATCCGGAAGAATGGTACCGCAGAAAACGCATTGCCCTGACAACAAACTGCACTGTTGTAAGCATCAACGCAGAAGAGCATACCGTGACATGCAGAGACGGAACGATCCTGCCCTATGACCGGCTCATCTGCGCAGCCGGCGCCAGAGCGGCAGTACCGCCGATTCCCGGAGCAGAACTGCCGGGCGTACATACGCTGCGTACGATCGAAGACATGAAGAATATCCACCGTGACTGCGTACTTGCGCAGAGCGCTGTTGTCATCGGCGGCGGTGTGATCGGTGTCGAACTTGCCGGGGAGCTGAAAGCTTCCGGATTATCAGTCACCGTGCTTGAACTGGCACCCAAGCTCCTTGGAAGATTCCTGGATGATGAAAGCGCGGAAGTATTTAAAGACAGACTTGTGAAGGAAGGCATCGTCTGCCGGACAAGTGCACAGAATATCGAGATCCTGGAAGGAAATGACGGAAGAACTTCATCCGTCAAAACTGCCATCGGTGAACAGAGCGAAGTATTCAGCGCCGACCTGGTCATCCTTTCCTGCGGGATCAGGGCTGAGAGCGGTCTGCTGCAGGCAGCTGGAGCCGAGTGCGGACGCGGTGTGATCGTCAATGACGGCATGCAGACAAGCCTGCCGGATGTATTCGCTGCCGGTGACTGCATCCAGTGGAAGCCGAACCCCGGTCTCTGGAACTTCGCAAAGCACAGCGGAATGATCGCCGGTCTGGGAGCGGTATACGGACCGGAATCTGAAGAAGTGAAAAATCATGAGTTGTACAGCGGTGGCGAGCTGATATTCTCCGGACGAAAGAACTTTCTCTATGCATTCGGTGAGATCACTGAAGAAGCAGTAAAGAAAGAGCCGGTCAGTCCGGATACAGCGGAATTCCGCATCAATCCTCCCGCATTTGACAATGAACCGTATGAGAAGCTGTTCTATCGTGACGGCGACCTCAAAGGCGCGATCCTGATCGATTCTTATCGTGATCTGGCGATGATCCGCGAAAAGCTCTGGCAGAATCTCGGTCTGAAGCCTGGCGCGGATGAAGCCCCCCTGCTGAAGTCTGCACTGCTTCTTGGCAGTGTATTCTTCGCGGACCGTGATGAAGCGCTGAAGATACTCTCTCTGCTGCCTGAATGGGATCAGCACTCAAATGAAGACTGGCTGCTTGAATATGACTTCCTGTTCCGCGGCTGTGACGCTGATTTCTGCCCGCCGCTCTGGGCTTCCGTATGCCGTGAAGAACGGGTGCTCTGCAACCAGACGACACTTGAAGTGATCAAAGCTTATTACAGAAACGGCTACATGCCTGTACGCATGGAAGGCAATCCGCCGGATTACATCGGCGAGCAGTTCAGATATCTCTATTACCTGGAAACAGCCGGAGAAAAAGACAGTCTGACAGCATTTACTGATACATATACACTGGACAACCAGAAACAGCTGCTGCAGGCACTGAAGAAAAGAGGTACGTTTGATCCGTTCATCGGGATCAGCCAGTACCTTCTGGAAGTGCTTGCCGGACGCCGCACCGCTTCCCTTGCAGCATTTGCGGACCGCTTCGGGATCAGGGACAGACTGGCTGATCTCTGGTCGATCCTGAAGCCATATGCGGAAGAATTCGCAGAAGTATCCGAAGACGGCATCAGGGATGAGATCATTCCGGAAGAAGTAAAAGTCACCCGCAGCGGAGGCATCAACAACTGCGGCGGTAAGTGTGTGATCACGCCTCATGTACAGGAAGGATGCATCCTGCGTATCGAATCGGATACCTCCAGCAACGACCCCCAGATCAGGGCATGTGTCAGAGGCAGAGGCTACCGCAAGACCTTCCTGAGCATGGACCGCCTGCGCTATCCCATGAAGCGTATCGGTGAACGCGGCAGCGGAAAGTTCCGCCGTATCAGCTGGGAACAGGCTGTACAGGAGATCTCTTCCGAGTGGAAACGCATCCGTGATACATACGGTCCCGGTTCTCGCTATGTCAATTACGCAACGGGCGTCACCGGCATCATGCGTCCCACCGTACTGGCAAAGCGTCTGCTTGCCGCGGATGGCGGATATCTGAACTCCTACGGCAGCTACAGTTCTGCCTGCGCATCTTATATCAGTCCGTATATCTTCGGCGACATGTTCTTCGGAAACAGTCCGGAAGATATGCTCAATACGAATCTCCTGATATTCTGGGGAGACAACTCCACTGAGACCATATTCGGTTCCGAGCGGAATTACTATCTCTCAAAGATCAAGGAAAAGAATATTCCCGTGATCGCGATCGACCCGCGTCTGAGCCAGACGGCGATCGCCTATGCAGATGAATGGATCCCTGTAAGACCCTCGACTGACGCAGCGCTGGCAGATGCCATGGCATATACCATCTTCCAGGAAGGACTGCAGGACCAGGCTTACATGGATCAGTACTGCATCGGTTTTGACGAAAAGCATATGCCGGAAGGTATTCCTGCCAATGAAAGCTACCACAGTTTCCTCTTCGGTCTGAAGGACGGTATCGAACGCACACCCGAATGGGCAGAAGCGATCACCGGAGTTCCGGCAGAAAAGATCAGGGAACTGGCAAGAAAACTTGCAGGTGCCAAACCTGCCTGCATCATCTCCGGTTACGGCATCCAGCGTACAGGCAACGGCGAACAGGCTACCAAAGCGATCGCTACCCTTGCCGCCATGACAGGCAACGTCGGTATATCCGGCGGTAATGCCGGCGGATGCGGCATGACCCGTGAACATCAGGGACCTGCTCTTGCCCTGCCACCGATCGATAATCCGTATAAAGGTTCGATCTCGATCTTCCTCTGGACAAAAGCGATCGAGCATGGTGAAAAGATGACAGCCCGTGAAGACCGCGTACATGGTGTTGACAGGCTGGATTCCAAGCTGCGCATGATGCTGAACCTTGCAGGCAATACCCTGATCAACCAGCATTCGGACATCAATGATACGATGCGTATCCTGAAACAGGATGACCTTTGTCAGCTGATCGTTTGTTCCGACATCTTCATGACGCCGAGTGCACGTTTCGGAGACTATGTACTGCCGGCACCATCGGTATTTGAAACGAACAACATCACTGCCCCGTGGCGCGGCGGCAACTATCTCATCCGCAACAACAAAGTCATCGAACCACTGTTCGGATGCCGTTTTGAGTGGGAATGGCTGAAAGAGATCTCCCGGGAACTCGGACTTTATGAGGAGTTTACCGGCGGTCATCCGGACCTCGATTACTGGCTTGAAGAAAGCTATCACGCGCTCAGGAAAAAGGAACCAGAACTGCCTGAATACAGGGTATTCTGTGAAGAAGGCGGCTGGCAGTACAGGAACCGCAAGGTATATATCGCATTTGAAGACCAGATCAAAGATCCTATCAAACATCCGTTCAAGACACCGAGCGGTAAGATCGAGATCTTCTCCAAAACGCTTTATGATATGCAGCTGGAAAACGTGCCTGCCGTATCAGGATACTTCCCCTGCCCGGAAGGTCCGGAAGATCCGCTGAGGGAACGATTCCCGCTCCAGCTGATCGGCTGGCATACCAGAAGGCGCACACATTCCATGCACGACAACAATGAATGGCAGGACGAGATCGAAATGCCCGGTCTCTGGATCAACCCTGCCGATGCTGAGCCCAGAGGGATCAGGAACGGTGATGAGGTGCGCATCTATAATGACCGCGGTACAGTGATCATTCCGGCTGTTGTTACCGAACGGATCATGCCCGGTGTTACGGCGATGTCCCAGGGCGGCTGGTTCAAGCCCGACAAGAACGGTGCTGACCGCCGCGGTTCCATCAATGTACTGACAGACGCTGCACACCCTACCCCGCTGGCCAAAGGCAATCCCCAGCATACAAATCTTGTCCAGGTAGAAAAAGCCTGATACAGACTTTCAATAACGGGCACTCATCAGGATTGCCCGTTTCTCTTCATATTTCGTTCAAGGAAAGGGAAAAAACATATGATCACGATCAGTGAAGCGGTCATCAGAATGATCGATAACTGCCAGGGCAGCCAGCATGATATCTGCCACTTTCTGAAAGTATGGGCGTATGCAAAAAACATCGG
>JAFOMZ010000209.1 GCA_017421125.1 Solobacterium sp. | reverse complement strand
GGAAAGATTACAAGATACTTGAAATACACTACTGGTATGGAGAGGACTGGTTCGATGAAGACGGCGTGATCCGTCATTCCAAGGATGAACCGATCCCTGATGGTGTAGATGTTCCGCTCGGTGCCGTCATCCATGTCGGCGCGAGAGTTGAGATGCTGAATCCGAACTATATCTTCACCTATGAAGATGAACGCGATTCAATGATCCATAGGAACTATCGTATGGTCACCAAAGCAAAGAAGATTGCCTCAGCCAAGGTCAAGGTGAATGACGGTAAAGCCGTCTATCTCGGCAATGACTGGAATATCGTTCCACCTGTCACCGTCACTCTCGGCAAAACTGTTCTGACGGAAGATGATTACGAGATCATCGATATCCGCAACAACTGGCTGATCGGTACAGCATCCATGACGATCCGCGGCAAGGGCGAATACTGGGGCACAAAGAAGATCACCTTCAAGATCACCAAGACACCGCTTCAGTAAGCCTGACTGTACTTCTGATGTTAGCAATGAGGGACCTGCACACCGCTGTGCAGGTCTCTTTTTCAGGGCACGGATCCATACGAAAAGCTTATCACTGACAAGATACATGTATTTCATTTATCATGGAATACAAGGAGGAAAACGATTATGCACAGCGGAATTGAATATACTGTTTCCAACCTGCTGATCGCTGTATTCTGGATGATCTCTGCCAACCTGATCCTTGATAATAAATATCCGAAGGTTCCGACAGTCATCGCAGAAGTGATCATCCAGTTTGTTTTCTGGTATCTGTTTGAGCATGTATTTACACTGTTCTCCGCACTCCGCTTTTTTGTCGGGCTGGCAGTGCCTGTTATTCTCTTACAGGTCTTCCATACAGATAAGCCGTTATTCAAACTGATTACCGGAGTACTGCTGTTTATGACCATGGTCATATCTGAAGTCATTCTCAGTGTGTTTATTCCATATGAAATGGCCATGAACGTTGAACTGTTCAAATTATACGCAGTTCCTGTCTATTCCATATTTGTACTTGTCAATCTGACAGTCATCTCTCTGTTTACAGCTGTGCTGATCGCATACAAACGGCGTTACCGGGGACTGGTCGTAGAAAAGCAGTGGTTCATGTTCATTCTGTTCCCTGCCAGCCAGGTATACTCCTTGTTCGTATGGTTCAACCAATATGCTGCATACGGCAATTATGATACGCGCAAAGCGATTGCCATGGTGGTGATCGACCTGCTGGCAGATGCCGCGCTGCTGTATACCATCCGTATGACCGCAAATAATACCGAACTGCGGATCCGCAGTGAGATGCTTGAAGACCAGATCCATTCCCAGGGAAACTATTACCATCACCTGGCATCCACCTATTCGGATATCAGAAAGATGCGTCATGATATCGACAATCACATCTACGCAATGGAAGGTCTTCTTGACAGAGGTGACTTCCAGGACGCAAAAGACTATATCCACAGGCTGAGTGAACAGGACAAAACAGCAGTTCCCTTCGCTGACTGCAGGAACACTGTGATCGCCAGTTATCTGGAAAAGAAGCGGGAAGACATTATTTCCGAAGGGATCGTGTTTGAGACCGATCTTCATCTGCCGGCTGATCTCTGTATTTCCAACCCCGACCTGATCTGCATCTACGGCAATATCCTGGACAATGCCATCGAAGCCTGCAGGAATACGGAAAACGCCAGGATCATCCTGAAGACAGCATATGATGAACCATATCTCTCCATTTCCTGTTCCAATACCATCCCTGAAACATCCAGGGAAAAGAAACGCCGGATACCGGAACTGGAACGCGGCATCGGCATGACGATCCTCGCCGGTCTTGCGGAACAGTATGACGGACAGTATACTTACAAGTCCGATGAAAGATTGTTCCATACAGAGATCATCCTGAAAAACAAAGAACCGGAAAACCGGTCATGATGAACAGCGCTTTGTTCTGATGAACAGGGCCAATGGCGTCAACCTATGAAGAAGAGGTTGCGCCTTTTTTGACTAATAGTGGCAGTATCAGCTTAACTACAGCTTCAGTGATACATTTATTCTTCGCAAAGTGCATATGAAAACACTATC
>JAFOMZ010000208.1 GCA_017421125.1 Solobacterium sp. | reverse complement strand
CTGATCGATTATGCCGCAATGGATGTGAAAAACAGCCGTGCGAAATACGCAATGACCATCGGACTGAACAGATTTGACACAAAAAACATCGAGGAGAGCATCGATCTGCTGAAACAATCGGACATTGATTATGAATTCCGCACAACTGTTGTGCATGAATTCCATGAAGATGCTGATTTTGAAGAGATCGGGCAGATGATCTCCGGAGCGAAGCACTATTTCCTGCAGTGCTTCACCGACCGTGATACGGTTCCTTTCGGAAACCTGACCGCTCCGGCCCCGGAAGACCTGGAACGGTACGCCGAGATCGTGCGCAAATATGTAAAAGATACACAGATCCGCGGCATGGATTAATTGAAAATATTTTCATTAGTTATTTATATTGCAATTTCAATACGCAGGTCATAGAATAGTTTTCGAAAAGGTTGGATTTCCAACCATTATCTAAAAACTATTCTTTTTTCTTTCACGATAAAGGGGGTCACAATATGTATCAGGTAGTAAAAAGAGATGGAAAAATCGTAGAATTTCAGATCGATAAGATCTGTGCAGCTATAACCAAGGCTTTTGAGGCACTTGGCAAACCGTATCATCCGAGTGTGATCGAGCGTATTGCACTGCGTGTAACGGCAGACTTTGAAAATAAGATCGTAGATGACAAGATCTCCGTTGAAGAGATCCAGGACAGTGTAGAAAAGGAACTTTCCGCATCCGGTTACGCTGATGTCGCGAAAGCATACATCCTGTACCGCAGACAGCGTGAAAAGGTACGTAATGTCAATTCTGCTCTGGTCAACTACAAGGATATCGTTGATAACTACCTGCAGATCAATGACTGGCGTGTTAAAGAAAACTCAACTGTTACATATTCTGTCGGCGGACTGATCCTCTCCAACTCCGGTGCGATCACCGCAAACTACTGGCTGAGTGAAGTCTATGATGATGAGATCGCTGATGCACACCGCAGTGCAGCGATCCATATTCATGACCTGAGCATGCTGACAGGATACTGCGCAGGCTGGAGCCTGAAGCAGCTGATCCAGGAAGGTCTTGGCGGCGTTCCGGGCAAGATCACATCTTCTCCGGCAAAGCATCTTTCCACACTCTGCAACCAGATGGTCAACTTCCTGGGCATCATGCAGAATGAATGGGCAGGCGCACAGGCTTTCTCCTCCTTCGATACATACCTGGCTCCGTTTGTTAAGGTAGACAACCTGTCACAGGATCAGGTCAAGCAGTGTGTCCAGTCATTTGTTTACGGTGTCAATACACCGAGCCGCTGGGGCACACAGGCACCGTTCTCCAACATTACGCTGGACTGGACAGTTCCGAACGATCTGAAGAATCTGCCTGCGATCATCGGCGGAAAAGAAATGGACTTCACATATGGTGAATGCCAGAAGGAAATGGATATGGTCAACAAAGCCTTCATCGAGATCATGATCGAAGGTGACGCAAACGGCCGCGGCTTCCAGTATCCGATCCCCACATATTCCATCACACGTGACTTTGACTGGAGCGAAACAGAAAACAACAAGCTTCTGTTCGAAATGACAGCGAAATACGGAACACCGTACTTCTCCAACTATATCAACTCCGATATGGAACCGAGCGATGTACGTTCCATGTGCTGCCGTCTCCGTCTTGACCTGCGTGAACTGAGAAAGAAGTCCGGCGGATTCTTCGGTTCAGGCGAATCCACAGGATCGATCGGTGTTGTTACCATCAACATGCCGAGGATCGCTTATCTGTCAAAGACAGAAGAGGAATTCTACAAGCGTCTTGACAACCTGATGGACATTGCCGCAAGAAGCCTGAATACAAAGCGTACAGTCATCACAAAGCTGCTTGATCAGGGCCTGTATCCGTACACAAAGAGATACCTGGGAACATTCAACAACCACTTCTCCACGATCGGTCTGATCGGTATGAATGAAGTCGGCCTGAATGCCGCATGGCTCAGGGCAGACCTGACTGATCCGAAGACACAGCGCTTCACACGTGATGTCCTGAACCATATGCGTGAACGTCTGTCCGACTATCAGGAAAAATACGGTGACCTCTTCAACCTTGAAGCGACACCTGCAGAGTCCACGACATACCGCTTCGCTAAGCATGATAAGGAACAGTATCCCGAAATCATCACAGCAAACATGAACGGCACGCCGTACTATACGAATTCTTCACATCTGCCTGTCGGATTCACGGAGGATGTATTCTCTGCTCTGGATATCCAGGATGATCTGCAGACACTCTATACATCCGGTACAGTCTTCCACGCATTCCTCGGTGAGAAGCTTCCTGACTGGAAGGCAGCAGCCGCACTGGTCCGCAAGATCGCTGAGAACTACAAGCTCCCGTATTACACCATGTCCCCGACATACTCCGTATGTAAGGATCACGGTTATCTGACAGGTGAGCAGTTCACATGCCCGATCTGCGGTCAGAAGACAGAAGTTTACAGCCGTATCACCGGCTACTACCGTCCGGTACAGAACTGGAACGACGGCAAAGCCCAGGAATACAAGGACCGCCGTGTTTACAACATCGGCCACTCCGTACTGAAACACACAGGACCTGTTCCGGCTCCGGTCGATACAGTTGAAACAGCAATGGACGCTGCTGTGGAAGCAGTCAGCACACAGACTCCGGATCGTACGATCCTGCTGTTCAAGACTCCTACATGCCCTAACTGCAAGGCAGCAGGAGCGCTGCTTGACAAAGCAGGCGTCAATTACACGACACTGAACGCAAACGAAGAACGTGAACTCGTTGAAAAATACGGCGTCAAACAGGCACCGACACTCGTCCTTGTAAATGGCGATACATTCGAAAAATACCGCGGTGTATCCGACATCAAGGGCTGGCTGATGAGAAGCTGAGCTGAAAGACAATGAGCAGAAACAGAAATGTTTCTGCTCATACTTTCTCAAAAGGAGACAGGAAGAAATGTACGATATCATTGTTGTAGGCGGCGGCCCGGCAGGGATGACAGCCGCGTTATACGGATTGAGAAACGGAAAATCCGTTCTGGT
>JAFOMZ010000022.1 GCA_017421125.1 Solobacterium sp. | reverse complement strand
TCCCATGTATCTGTCGGCCAGGAAGCCCCCTGCCAGCGTACCGTAGCAGATCAGTCTGATCCCGTGTTCACTGCAGTATTTCTGCAGTGTTTTTTCTGTTCTCCTGTCAAACAGGGAATACTGCGTCTGGCATGAGACGACAGGAATACCTGCATCTACCAGCATGGCCAGATGTTCCGTATCAAAATTCGTCACTGCTACATTCCGGATCTTTCCCTTTTCTTTCAATTCTTTGAGGTGACCTGCTGTTTCGATCATTCCAGGTACTTCATAATCCCACCAGTGGAACTGAACGACGTCCAGGATCTCCTTGTTCAATCGCATTAAGGAACGGTCAATAATGCTTTCCGTAAACGCGAAATCGACTTTGGAAAGGTATTCCAGGTCAGGCACATATTTGGTATGTACCTGGATATCGCCTTCATGGTAATCACCTGTTTGTTTCAGTTCACTGATAAAGGAACCGATAAACTCTTCTGCACCGGTATAAATATCAGCGCAGTCAAACGTCGTAAAGCCAAGCTCCTTTAACTCATAAAATGCTTTCCGGATATCACTGAAATCAAGCTCCCTGTCCAGGCTGTGCCCCTGGGAAAGCTGCCAGCATCCGTTCAGCACCCTGCTGATCCGGTAACCGGGTGATAATTCGTATTTTTCAGCTGTCATGGTGTTCCTCCTGTCCTTCAAGCGGCACAACTGTTACTTCACTATGGCGAAAGATCCTCTTTCCGGTACGCATGATATGAAACCTGGCTCCGCAGTTGGGATCGGGACACGCGATATATGCGTCTGTCGTCATCCAGTCATTCGGATCAGTTACCCTTTGTTTTGCCGGAAGAAGCGGCAGGATGGCACTGAGTGCATACATGGAAAACGTGTTCATTTCAGGAAAGATCAGGTTCTCACCCTGTACCAGGAAATAGTCCCCGGCATGGTGTGAACAGACAAATGGTCTGTCTGTCTCCACAGTTTCTACCTTGAGATCATATAATTCAAATGCATCATTCATAAAAGTGCCTCACCGATATTCACATTATAATTTACAATGAAGGTATGAATACAATATTATGCATCGGCGACAGTATCACCGCCGGCTGGCCGTACGGATCGGAATGTGCGTACGATGAATATCTGAAACATGATTATCTGACCGTAAACAGAGGCGTTCCCGGGGAAACGTCACGGCGGATCATGCTGAGGCTGGAACGGGAACTGGATTTTTCAGGCGCAGACACAGTGCTGATCATGGCGGGCACCAATGACGCAATGTCACCCGGAGCCCGGGCTGAGGATACACTGGAATGCATGAAGCGCATGATACGTACAGTACGTCAGGACAATGCGGAACCGGTCGTACTGACATGTCTGATCCCGGATGAACAGGCTGTCCCGGAATGGTTTGATGATATCGTACCGGTCAGGAATTTCCTGACCGAATACAACAGACAGCTCATGGAATACTGCGGATATGAACATATCAGCGTGATCTGTACACATACTGTATCACCCGGATACATCGACGGCGTGCATCCGGACAAAGCAGGATACCGGATCCTGGGAGAATATATAAGCTCAGCACTCAGGGACCTGATGCTGCAGCAGAACAGCACGGAGGAGACATTATGAAAACAGATGCCATCATCTTTGATATCGACGGAACATTGACAGACAGTACCGATGCCGTGATCCGGGCATGGAACAGAAAACTGGGAGAACAGGATCTTCCTTACATTCCGCTGACCAGGGAACTGGCTTCCTCCCTGATGGGAAAAACCATGGATGACTGGGCACTGGCTGTTATGCCGGAAGTTCCCCTGGAAGTATCCAGAGACATTGTTGAGCATCTTGAAGCAGAGGAAAACAATGAGATCCGTACAAACGGAACGAATCTGTATCCGGATGTCAGGGATACCTTTGAACTTCTCCGCAAAGACTATGACCTTTATATCCTTTCCAACTGCGGGCAGGGATATATCGAAGCCGTCATGGCGTATGGCGGTCTGGATCCGTTTGTCAAAGGACACCTCTGCTTCGGGGACAACGGACTGGATAAGCAGGACAATCTCAGAAAGATGATCGCAGATCACCACCTCCAGAATCCTGTATATGTCGGTGACACACAAAAGGATGCTGACTGCTGCAGGATCGCGGCAGTACCGTTCATCTTTGTTTCATACGGGTTTGGCAGCGTACCTGATGCCCCATACAGAGCAGATTCCATGAAAGAACTGCCTGACGTGATCAAACGGTTCGACGAAAACAGATGATCCGTCACTTACGGTCTTCCGCCCGAAGCCAGTTTCAGAACGAAGACCGTTTTTCTATTCTCATCTGCATGCCTGTTCAGGACACACCAATATTAAGAACTGCAAGCCTGCGGTTTCTGACAGCAGGAAGAAAACAGGCTATAATAGAAGCAATGTATGATTTCGGAGGCATAAATATGAAATTGAACAGATTATTACTGATGGCAGTGACAGCCTCACTGATCACCGGCTGCCAGGCACCTGCGAAAACAGAAAAAGAACTCCCCCTTCCGGAACTTGAATCCGGCATGAGAGGAGAGCTCGGGATCGATAAGAACATCAATGAAGCCACGATCGATGAATACCTGTCACGTGAAAACAGCGTATACCGTGATGTTCGCATGCTGAAAGACGAAGCGAATTATGAAGCGATCGGAGGAGACAGCTATCTCTCAGGATATGTAGACGGATTCGAAGTCGTTCCGTATCCGTATCTATGCAACGTCGTAGGTCTTCCTGAAGAAGTCGGTGAATCCTATACCGGAAAGACACTGTTCACATTAGGGAAAGAAGGCAGTCTTTGGGAAAACTACGAAGAATCCATGGATATCCTGGAATACTATTTCCCGAAAGACAAAACGATCTTCCTGATGTGCGGAGGCGGCGGATACGCAGGCATGACAAAGCACCTGCTCGTGTCTCTTGGCTGGGATGAAAACAAGATCTACAACACCGGCGGATACTGGTATTACGAAGGAAAAAACAACGTGGAGATCAAACGGGAGGAAAACGGAAAAGTCTATTATGACTTCTACAAGGTTCCTTACCACTACATTGATTTTGATTCCCTGCATCCGCTGCGTGAAGAGGAGTCTTCACCCGAACCAACAGAAGAAGCTTCTGCTGAAGTGGTACCGGAGTCAGACTATCTGACAACTGTGGCTGACGGCAAAGAACTGAACAGCCTGATCGATGAGGGAAAACGCTTCGTCCTGTATGTCTATCTGCCCGGATGCACGAGCTGTGCTTCATTCAAACCGATCTTTGAGGCTGTTGCCAGGACCGGTCAGGCAGATTTCCGTCAGGTATCATATACAGATCTGAAGGATACTGAAACTCCTGTGACAAGCATCGTTGAATACACCCCTTCCGTATTTGTATTTGAAGGCGGTGAAGTCAAAGCATATCTGAACCCTGTATCTGATGAGGATCTCCCCTATTACAAGACTACCCAGGCATTCTCCGAATGGCTCTCACAGTATATGGACATTGATGTGGTCACATCTGATATGGTCAACGGAAATACAGAATGTGATGACTCCTGCAGCGTGGAAATGACATTTGACAACTGATGAGGTCCATATGATGGCGGAGCATGCATATTATCTGCTGGGCATTGACGGAGGCGGTACAAAAACAAGATTCAAGCTGACCGGCAATGCAGGAAACACAGTCCGTGAAACAGTGCTGGGTCCTTCCAATCCGAATGATATCGGTGTGGAAAGAACGATCGAAACACTGCGCAGCGGGATCAGAACAGTTCTCGATGATATCCCTGCAGAAACAGTATATGCATATGCCGGTATTGCGGGTGCCGCATCCGGAAGGAACCGTGATGCTGTATGTGCCTGCATGCAGGAGTTTGGATTTGCCGGATCAGATGCCGGCGGGGATGTTGAGAACATCTTATCTGCCGGATTGAACGGTCATGACGGCATGATCCTGATCCTGGGCACAGGTATCTGCGCATTCTCGGTAAAGGATGGTGTAAGATACCGGACAGGCGGCTGGGGATACCTGCTTGATAAGGGAGGCAGCGGCTATAACTACGGCTGTGATGTGCTGAACGCTTACTACTCAGCCATTGACCACACCGGCAGTGATACACTTCTGTCAGATCTGGTTGAACGGAAAACAGATATGAACAGTTCCCAGCTGCTGACAAAGATCTATGAGCTCGGAAAGCCATATATTGCGTCATTTGCGCCGCTTGCCTTTGAAGCAGCGGAACTGGGCGACCGGACAGCCCGTAATATCATCTCCGGAAATATTCAGGCGACCGTCCGGATCATTGAAACAGGTCTGAGACCGTTTGCCGGAGAACCGGTTCCAATCGTTCTGTCAGGGGGACTTACAGAAAACAGGAAACTGATCGGAATGATCTGTGAACAGCTGCCCGGTAAGACCGGAGGAATGGTCAGGATACTCTCTGTCCCGCCTGTTGACGGAGCATTGCTGAAAGCGGAAAAGCTTGTCCATGACCATTTGAAAAACAATTAAAGACTTGCAGAAAATTGCCGCGGACAGCGGCAATTTTAAATATTGACATTGTGTTTTCTGTTGAACCGTTATTATTTCTTATATAATATTAGGTAAGGAAACAAGCAAAGGAGAAATATAAATATGGGTTTAATTCAGGCAGCGCTGAGCGCAGCATCAAGCACACTGAGCGATCAGTGGAAAGAGTATTTCTATTGCGAAGCAATACCCAACAACATCATTGCTGTCAAAGGACATAAACGTACAAGCGGTTTTTCCAGCAATCGAGGCAATGACAATATCATTACTGACGGCTCCG
>JAFOMZ010000207.1 GCA_017421125.1 Solobacterium sp. | reverse complement strand
TTTTCAAAGGAGGATCTCAAAGAAGTATTGACGGAAGTGGGTTTAAAGAGGACCGCCGACGCAAAAAAGCATTGCACCCAGTATGGAACAGTGAGGGTGTTGAATTGCATATAGATAATAAAGAAGAGGCATCAGCTGTACAGGTACTACCAGGCATTTGACCTGCTGATCCTGGATGAACCGGATGCGTTTCCCTTCCGGGGAGATCCTGTGCTTCACGGAATCGCTCAGACGGCCTGTACAGGACATACGGTATATCTCACAGCGACTCCGGATGAACAGCTGATGGAACGTGTCAGGAAAGGAACACTGATACAGCTCACCCTGAATGAACGGCCGCACGGTCATCCGCTGCCTGTTCCCGAAGTAAAAAGAGGAAGTGCTTTGAGTCTCTGGATCCGGATGCTCAGCTGGATCAGAAGAAACAGGGATCATCCCAGGATCATCTTCGTGCCGACGATCCTGCAGGCAGAATGGTTCGGCAGGCTGCTGAAGCCATTGACGGGATGCTGTGTATGCACATCCAAGACGGAAAACAGGGACGAGGTGATCGAGGCCTACCGGCAGGAGCCGGCAGGGATCATCATTGCGACGACCGTACTGGAACGGGGCGTCACGATCAAAGGAGCTGATGTCTGTATCTACGGCGCGGATCATCCGGTATTTGATGAAGCAGGGCTGGTGCAGATGGCGGGCAGGGCAGGCAGATCGTTTGAGCGTCCCACAGGTGAAGTGCTGTTTCTGCTGAATGAAAAAAGCAGGACAGTCGATCGCTGTGTCAGACAGATCAGGGAGGCAAACAAACGATGAAATGTATGCTGTGCGGAAAGCGGACAGGCAGTTCTTCCATGCCGCTGATATCCATGTTCAGCGATGATCCGCTGTGCTATGACTGCCGGAAGCTGTGGAAGCCATACCGGGGCAGCCGTGATATCGAAGGTATTCCTGTTGATATTCTTTATGACTACCGCAGCGGATACAGCAGCGCATTGATCCAGTACAAGGAGTGCGGCGATGAAGCTCTGAAGGATATCTTCCTGTATCCGTATATCTCACGGATCAGATGGAAATACAGAGGCTGTACCCTTCTGCTGATGCCCTCAGCCAGTGAAAAGGTCCGGCAGAGAGGATTCGATCATCTGGCGGAAATGTTTGCCTGCCTGAACATGCCGATGATGAGTCCGTTTGAAAAGCGCAGGGAGATCGACCAGAAGGGAGGCACACGGAGCAGCCGTTCCGTGATGTCGGATAATATCATGCTCAAGGAAGGGGCAGAACTTCCAAGGAAGATCCTGCTGGTCGATGACGTCATCACCACGGGTTCCACGCTGCGCGGCGCACTGCACTGCATCGACAAACAGCGGCACAGGATCAGGATCCTGTGTGCGGGAGGTGTATAAATGTCCGGATCGGTATAATCTGCTCTGCCCACAGGCGTGCTTCCTGCTTATAATGGAAAAAAGGGATCCATGCAGGAAAGAATGCCTGATGATCCTGAGGACAGGTAAAAGAAATGAAAGTGTATACAGGGCTTACAGATGCCGCAACTGATCAGGACGCACTGAATGTGAAATCTTATGTGAATGGCTGTGCAGAGTATATCTGCAGCTGTGAAACACCGATCTCCATAGCCGTACAGGGCGACTGGGGAACCGGAAAAAGTTCTTTCATGAAAATGATAGAAGACAACATTAAAGACAAGGTGACGATCGTCAAATTCAACACGTGGCAGTATTCCCGCGTTGAGGATGAACGACTTTTCCTGCCGATGCTGAAGGAACTGACACGGGTGATCGACGAAGCATATGAACAGCAGAATGCAGGTCAGATGACCGCCTACAACAAGTATTTCAAGGAAGGCGGCAGCGGTACGATCCGTTTCCTGAAGAACCTGCCGATGCTCATGTCAGCAGCCGGCAGCTTAGGGAGCCTTTATGCAGGCGAAGGAGTCGGTGCTGTCATTGGCGAAGCGCTCCGCGTAGTTAGTGATCGGTTTCAGGAGAAAAACGGCCAGAACGATGACTTTGACTATTACGAAGAGATCGTCAATATCAGAACCAAACTGCAGCAGCGGGTGGATGTCCTGACAGGAGCCAGAGCCCTCCTGAAAAATGAAACGAACGGATATGCATCCCCTCAGGTGAAGGGAAAGTACTATCTCAGTGAAGAAACAGGGGAACGTCCTGGCAGGATCGTCGTCTTCATCGATGATCTGGACCGGCTGAGACCTGCTTCCGCGGTAGGACTGCTGGAAGACATCAAGAATTTTATGGATTGTGAAGGCTGTGTCTTTATCCTGGCACTGGATCATAAACTGATCCAGAGCGGCGTCAAGGAAAAATACGGGGATGAACTGGATGATGAATATGCGCGCAAATTCTTCGAGAAGATCGTTCAGATACCGTTCAATCTCCCCGTCAAGCGCTATGATATCCAGGGCTATGTGGAAGACCTTCTGGCGAAGAGCGATCTGAAAGGTATGCTGAAGGCGGAGGACTGCGTGAAGACGATCCGTGAATATACCGGCGGAAATCCCCGCGTGATCAAGCGCGCACTGAATGCGTTCCACATGAGCGTGATGATGGAGTCCGGGAAGATCGCTTCCGCTGAAAGCAGAAACAGGCACTTTGCGCTTCTGCTTCTGCAGTCTGTCCGTGAAGATCTGTACAACGAACTGGTCAGGGTGCTGGCAGACAAGGAGATCTCGGCGCGCCTGTATTTCGGGGAACAGCCGGATATCAGACCTTCGGACGAATGGGAACGACAGCATCCCGGTGAATGGAAGGAACTTGACTATATCCGGGCTCTGTATGATCAGGATGACTTCCTGCTGAAAGAAGATATCTTTGACAGTATGATGCTTGAAGCAGGACACTTCCGCAGTTCATCGGATGAGCGCGACAAGGTCTTTGAACTGATCTGCGATTATCTGCTGCTGAAAGGAATGCAAAGGTATGTACCGGAAAACAATAAGACCGAAACAGATAAGACTGAAACAGCATACTTCCGCAAGGGTCAGGTGAATATCGATGTCAAACGATATGAAATTGCCGGACATGCAAATGTCAACTTCAGTACATTAATTGATGAGCCGGCAGAGGCCCTCATCAACGAATTCAGACGGGAAGGGGCGATCATAGAAGAGCCCGATCCCTGCGATCCAAAAAAAGCGAAGCATTACTTATTTGACGAGCATGATGCAAAACGATACATGTGTCTGGATAGCTGTCTGTTCTTCAGCAACATCGGGTATGACCGGAAAGTCTTATCGCTGATCGGAAGAGTGATCAGAACAGTGCTGAAAGAAACCGGGGAACCGGATAGTACGGACGGAAAAGAACAAACACAGGAATCATGATGCACGAAGGACAGGGTGTGAAGCTCTGTCCTTTCTGATACAGTGCCTGCAGCCTGGCATGTGCTTGGCGGGAAAACACGATTCTTGATTGCTTTATGTGTTCCATGTATAATAATTGCGCGTTTTCATGCGCTTAAACGGAGGTGCTATGGCAAATGTATTTGACCGGCTGCTGAACGTAGATGCTCGGCGGCTGAAGGAAATGGAACGAAAAGTAAAGCCTGCCGAAGAGCTGGCTGACAAATATGCCGCAATGAGCGATGACGAGCTGAAAGCTGAAACACCGCGCTTAAAAGAAAAACTGGCGAACGGAGCGGAACTGGATGATATTCTTCCGGAAGCGTTCGCTACCGCAAGAGAAGCCTGCCGCAGGGTGATCGGGGAATACCCGTACCATGTACAGCTGGTAGGCGCTGCTGTTATGCAGGGCGGCGACATTGCCGAGATGAAGACCGGTGAAGGTAAGACACTGACATCCGTCATGGCAGTCTATCTGAATGCCCTGACAGGAAAAGGCGTTCATGTCGTAACAGTCAACGAATACCTGTCACAGCGTGACTCGGAATGGATGGGACAGATCCACAGATGGCTCGGCCTGACTGTCGGATTGAATCTGAGACAGCTCTCTCCCGTACAGAAGAGAGCAGCCTATAACTGTGATATTACTTATACAACAAACTCTGAACTTGGCTTTGACTACCTGCGTGACAACATGGTCACAAGGGCGGAAGACCGTGTCCAGAGAGGACTGAATTTTGCCCTGGTCGACGAAGTTGACTCGATCCTGATCGATGAATCCAGAACACCTCTGATCATTTCAGGCGGTATGAAGCAGACAGCCAACCTGTACCTGCAGGCTGACCGTTTCGTCAAGAGACTCAGGCAGGATGAGGACTATGAGATCGATGTCAAGAGCCGTATCGTCCAGATGACGGAGACAGGTGTTGCCAAAGCGGAAAAAGCATTCCGTGTAGCCAATCTGTATGATCTGGAAAACACACAGCTGCTGCACCGTATCTCCCAGGCATTGAAAGCAAACTACATCATGACCAAAGACGTTGAATACGTCGTTGACCATGAGAATGATGAGATCGATATCGTCGATCCGAATACCGGACGTCTGATGAAGGGACGTGAATGGTCAGACGGCCTGCACCAGGCAGTCTGTGCCAAGGAAGGCATTTCCATCCGTCAGGAAACGACCGTGCTTGCGACGATCACGTACCAGAACTTCTTCCGTCTTTACAACAAGCTTGCCGGCATGACCGGTACTGCCAAGACCGAGGAAGAAGAATTCCATGAGATCTACAACATGCTGGTCTATGAGATCCCGACAAACCGTCCGGTCGCACGTATCGACCATCCGGACGCCGTATACGGCACAAAGAAGGCGAAGTTCGACGCGCTTGTCAGGGAAGTCAAGGAACGCCATGAGAAGGGCCAGCCTGTCCTGGTAGGTACGATCGCAGTCGAGACTTCCGAGCTGATCTCCGACCTTCTCAAGAAGGAACATATCCGTCACGAAGTCCTGAATGCGAAGAACCACGCAAGAGAAGCCGAGATCATTGCCAAGGCAGGTCAGATGGGTTCCGTAACGATCGCCACCAACATGGCCGGCCGAGGAACCGACATCAAGCTCGGTGAAGGCGTCCGTGAGCTCGGAGGACTCTGTGTCCTGGGTTCCGAACGTCATGAATCAAGACGTATCGATAACCAGTTAAGAGGACGTTCCGGCCGTCAGGGAGACCCGGGTGAATCCCGCTTCTATGTATCCGTACAGGATGACCTGATGGTAAGGTTCGGAAGCGAACGTCTGGAAGGTCTGTTCCAGAGCTTAGGTGATGAAGCGATCGAATCCAAGACGATCACGAAGTCCATCAGCTCCGCGCAGAGACGTGTCGAAGGCGTCAACTTCGATGCCCGTAAATCACTGCTGCAGTACGATGATGTACTGCGTCAGCAGCGTGAAGTCATGTATGACCAGAGAAACTACATCCTCGACAACGCGGATGTCCACAAGGTCATCCAGGATATGTTCAGCCGTGTGGTCAGCGATACTGTCGCGTCCCATGTCGATCCGGAATCCAGAAACGGTGATGTCATCGTAGAAGATGTGCTCCAGGCAATGGATAAGCTCGGATTTGACCAGATCGCCCAGGCAAATGAACTGGCCGGCAAGACCGCTCAGGAGATCACCGCGATCCTCAACGACCGCGCGTGGAACATCTATGAAGCGAAGGTCGAACCTGTCCAGGATAAGATCCGTCCGTTTGAGCGTCAGATGTCTCTCAGAGTCATCGACCGCGCATGGGTAAATCACATCGACATGATGGCCAAACTCAGGGACGGCATCGGTCTGCGCTCCTATGCCCAGAACAACCCGCTCCAGGCATATGTATCAGAAGGCTATCAGATGTTTGAAAACATGATGCACGACATCGCACAGGAGATCGTGCAGTACTGCATGAACCTGAAGGTTGTTGTACAGCCTGCAGTTAAGGCATGATAAAAAGAGGAGAACCAGTATGGAATTGTTTGAAATGAATCAGGGCGTAGCCCGCAGCCAGGCAAAATTGGAGCAGCTTGGCTCCTCTCTTTGACCTCGCTCAGAAGGAAAAACAGGTAAAAGAAAACGAAACAAAAATGAATGCCGAGGATTTCTGGCAGGACCAGAAAAAGGCACAGGCTCTGATCCGTGAGACAAACGGACTCCGTTCACTGATCGATCAGTATCACAAGCTGAACGAAAGCCTTGCCGGCCTGAATGAAAGCCTTGGTGAACTGAAGGAAAGCTTTGACCAGGAACTGAAGGATCTTGTAGAAGAAGAATACGCCGAAACGATGAAGGCATTCGAAAAGTACGAGATCGATGTGCTCCTGTCAGGACCGTATGATTCCCATGCGGCGATCCTCGAGATCCATCCGGGTGCCGGCGGTACCGAAGCGATGGACTGGGCAGGCATGCTGTACCGTATGTACGGCAGATGGGCAGAGCGCAAGAACTACAAGGTAACGGTGCTCAACTATCTGGAAGGTGAAGAAGCAGGCGTCAAATCCTGCTCGCTGCTGATCGAAGGACCGATGGCATACGGCTACCTGAAAGCCGAGAACGGTGTACATCGTCTCGTCCGTATCTCACCGTTTGACTCCAACGCAAGAAGACATACGTCATTCGCGTCGGTCGAAGTCATGCCGCAGTTTGAGGATGACATTGAGATCGAGATCGATGACAAGGATCTCGAAGTCATTACGATGCGTTCCTCCGGCGCCGGCGGACAGCATATCAACAAAACGGACTCCGCAGTCCGTATGACACACATCCCGACAGGCATCACTGTTTTCTGCCAGACCCAGCGTTCCCAGCTTCAGAACCGTGAGCAGTGCATGAACATGCTGAAATCAAAGCTGCTGCAGCTGAAGATCGAAGAACAGGCCAAGAAGATGGCAGACATCAAGGGTGAAGTGAAAGCCAACGAATGGGGCTCACAGATCCGTTCCTATGTATTCTGCCCGTATACGATGGTCAAAGACCTGCGTACAGGCTTTGAAGTCGGAAACATCCAGGCAGTCATGGACGGAGACCTGGACGGATTCATCTACAGCTATCTGCGTTCACAGATACAGTCATAATGAAACAAAGAGGCCGAAAGCCTCTTTTTGGAAGTGCTTATGGATAAAGAATTTACGATCACATTGACACAGGAAGAATATGACGAAACATCCAGGGGACAGGTCGGAAAGATCCTCTCCAAGGTGTTCGGCTTTTCCAGGAAGGAGATCTCACGCCTGAAGTTTCAGGGAGAGATCCTTTACGAAGGAAAGAAGGTCCATGTCAATGAACATATACCGGTATCCGGTACGCTGACGGCTGTATTCCATGAACCGGATACAGAACAGAAGCCGGAAACAGATTTTATACCGGATATCATCTATGAAGACGATGATATGGTCATCGTCAACAAGCCTTCCGGCATGCCGGTCCATGCCGGACACGGTCACCTGGATGACTCCCTCGGAGACGCGCTTGCCGGATGGTACGCGTCAAAAGGAGAGACCTTTACGGTCAGGGTGATCGGCAGGCTCGACAGCGATGTCAGCGGTCTTGTCATCTACGCAAAGAACCAGCCGGCTGCCGCAAGACTGAGCAGCCAGCGGGCAGAGGGGATCCTGAGGAAGACTTATACAGCTCTTGCATCAGGACACTTTGCAGAGAAAGAAGGGGTCATTGACCTGCCTGTCGCAAAGACAGACGGTTCCGTAAAACGCACTGTCTCGGAGGATGGAAAAGAAGCACAGACTTCATACAAGGTCATCCGTGAGTTCATGGTCAACGGTGCTCCCGTATCCCTGCTGGAGCTGGTCCTGAAGACAGGACGCACCCATCAGATCCGCGCGCATCTCAGCGCGCTTTCCCACCCGCTGCTGGGTGATCAGCTGTACAGCGGTGACTGTACTTTGATAGAGAGGCCTGCGCTGCATTGTTCCGCAGTTGAATGCGTCTCGCCGTTTACCAACGCAGAGATCAAAGCTGAAGGCGCTATACCGGCTGATATGGAAGCGGTCATTGAGGCAGCTGAAGCACAGCAGAATACTGAACCGGAAACAACACAGAAAAAAGACATTCCCGAAGAAGTGATGCCTGAGGCAAAGCAGAAGCGTTCCTTCACGGGTTATATCCCGTGGCTTCTGGCGGCAGGGATCTGTGTATGGGGCGGTATGCGCATCAGCGAAACACTGCCTCCTACCGCAGCCGGGCTCCGTGAAATATTCGCCGAAACGAAAAAGGCCAATGCCGGAGAGATCACGGTCGAGTACGGATCAGATCCCGATCTTCTCTCTTATCTCACAATGCCCTACGGTACAGCTTCCCTGATCAAGGGTGTGAATACAGACCTGCCGGGTCATACCTATGCCCAATACGAACTCTCAGCCACTTCTGTGGGCAATCAGCAGGTGACTGATACCGGTCTTCTGAAGGTACTGGTGACAGATACACAGGCGCCGGTCATCGAACTGGCACAGGAATATGTGACCATTCCTATGAAAGAGGAATACAGCATTGTTGATAACATTGTTATTGTAAGTGACCCTGTTGACGGGGAACTGTCTCAGGCCGAAACACTGGAGAAAAACAGTTATACAGTCGAATCCGATGTGAATACAGCCAGGGCAGGCGTCTACCAGGTGACAGTTCACGCAATGGACAAGAACGGCCTGACAAGCAGTGTCAGCTGGCCGGTAACGGTCGAACGCTGGACACTAGCCGATCAGCAGAATGATACGGCTGACCTTGCGCGTATCGCATTGTCGTCCAACCATGTCATGCTGGAGGTGGGGGATCCGTTTGAGATCTCCGATGTCCTGCTGGCAGTCACCGACAGGAACGGCATTCCGCTGAAACAGAGCGAAGAACTGCAGCCGCTGACCTATATGATCAAAGGCGATGTCACAACAGAGGAAGCAGGGATCAATTCCCTGATGATCTCAGCCATGAATGAGAACGGGGACATCACGATGGCCTCCGCTACGGTACAGGTCGGAAGCGATGAGGAAGTCATGAAGGCTTCCGGTGTCATGCCTGGTTCTCCCTATGGACAGATCTATCTGTTCCTGACTTCGGACATGGGCCTCAACCGTGCCGCTGCCTGCGGGATCCTCGCCAATATGGCAAGAGAATCAGGCTTCAATCCGACCGCAGACAATTCCGGTCTGTACCATGGTCTATGCCAGTGGGGCGGCGGAAGACTTTCCAACCTGTACAGCTGGTGCTGGCAGAACGGTTATGATCCGGAAACGATCGAAGGCCAGGTCCACTTCCTGGAGCTGGAACTTAACGGAAGCTACCGGGGCGTACTGGAACAGCTGCGGGCAATTGAAAACACCGCAGATGGCGCTTACCATGCTGCGGCGGTATTTGAGATGCAGTTTGAAGGTTCACCCGGCCTGCATGAAGGAACATGCGCACAGGCTGCTGCGTATTTCCAGCAGTGATCAGTTCCAGTCTGACCAGATAAACAGAGATTCTTTCGGTCCGAGAGTGCATTCATTCCCGAAATGATATGCACTTTTTTTGTACAGATCGATCCCGTCGGATACGCCGGCATTGAAGCGCATGACGGCCGGGGCAGCGTCGATGTTGGTAACGAATGTCAGCTGTCCTTTGTCATTGCGTCTGCGGAATGCCAGCTGTTTGTTGGCGATGGCAAGCTGCGTGTAGTCACCGTCCGTAAATACCGGATAGTACTTCCGCATCTCTGCCAGCTTTGCAATATGGTCGCAGAGCGCGTTCCACTTGGGCTGATCATAGCAAGGTCTGAGCGCGTGATCGGAGAACTTCGTTCGTTTTCCTTCCGCGCCCCATTCACTGCCATAGTAAATGCAGGGGATGCCGGGCATGGCAAACATCAGGTCATATACGAGCGGGATGTCCTCTTTGCGCTCCAGAACGGAAGCCAGACGGTCGACGTCATGGTTGTCCGCAAAGCTCAGCAGATGACGTCCTCTGTACAGGCACCAGGGATCGCTGCCGAACTGCCTGTTCAGGGAATAGCCGATCTCAAACAGGTTCTGCGTGTTCATGGAAGAGAACAGGCCTTTTCTGCATTCATAGTTCGTAACGCTGTCCAGCATGCCGTCTTTCATCAGGACATTGTAGTCGCCGCCGATCATTTCCCCAAGCAGGAAGAACCCGGGATCACGGCTTTTGAGATGGTGATGGAGCTGACGGATGAAGTTCTGGTTCAAACAGTAGGCGACATCCAGTCTCAGGCCGTCGATGCCGAATTCCGCGATCCACTGATCGACGCGTTCCAGCAGGTACCTGCAGACATCAGGGTTGTCAAGGTTCAGCTTGACCAGCTCATTGTGTCCTTCCCAGTTGCCGTAGGTAAAGCCGTCCTGTGCCCAGCTGTTGTTGTAGTCGATATAGAACCAGTTGGAATACCGGGAATCCCACTTATGCTGAATGACATCCTGGAAACCGTAGAAGCCTCTGCCGACATGGTTGAATACGCCGTCCAGGACGACCTGGATGCCGTTGTCATGCAGGGCGTCGCAGACGTCCGCAAAGTCCTGATTTGTGCCCAGACGGCAGTCGATCTTCGCGTAGTCCCGTGTATCATAGCCGTGCCTGTCGCTTTCAAAGACAGGACCGAAATATACAGCGGTAATGCCGAGCTTTTTCAGATGGGGGATCCAGTCAATGACCTTGCGGATCCTGGAAACGGTAATGCCGTCGTTGCTGTGGGGTGCCCCGCAGAAACCGAGCGGATAAATATGATAGAAAACCTGATTAAGATCCATAGTGTTTTTCTCCTTTGCAGAACATCCGTATCATATGGGATGTGAGTGAAATGCTGTCATCGGGCGTTTCCAGTTCCTCCCGGCTGACCCATTTGGCCAGCTTCAGCTCCTGCTCATCCGGGACAACAGGCTGGGAAGAATCCGCCTTGCACCAGAAACCGAACAGCAGGGTGTCCGAGAAGGACCACGGCTGGCATTTGAAATATGTGATGTCTGAAACATCCAGACCTGTTTCTTCTTTGACTTCACGCCGGACAGTTTCCTCGATCGTTTCACCGATCTCGGCAAATCCTGCGACCAGGGCGTAATGGTTCTGCCTGCGTCCGGCATACTGCGTGACGAGCAGCTGGTCTTTTTCATTCAGCACGCCGACGATGACTGCCGGCATGATCGTCGGATATATGATCTTTCCGCAGTGCGTGCATTCCAGGGCACGCTCGATCTGATGATGCTGCATGGGATGACCGCAGACACCGCAGAAGCGGTGGTCATGGTACCAGTTGGCAAGCTGCCTTCCGGTGATCGCGGCAAATCTGTATTCAATGGCTGTCATTGTACGGATATCGGCTGAAGAAACAGGATGACCGTTTTCCGGGATCACACTGCCCAGATAATAGGACACCTCATCAATGCTGAACAGATATGTCAGCTGCTGTCCGGGAACCTCCCTGACCGTGAAAAACCGCTCAGGTGACTGACAGTAGAGCATCTTCTCATCATAGAAAAGCACGATGTCGTTTAACTCCGGATCGTGCGGATGATACTCATTATGATAGACATGAGGGTAAAGATCCTGAATCATAATATCTCTCCAAAAACAGCCCGCATTCCGCGAGCCCTCAACATATTTATTATAACTGAAATTTTATGTAAATAACAGACTTTACGGTATGTTTATATCTGTTATATTGAAGACGTAAAGAAAGAGATGGATCCAAAGCCACCGGAAAGGAGTCAGGGTCTATGAAGAGGATTCTGCTGAATTACAATTAAGCCTCCTGAAGTCCAAATAGGATCAGCAGCTGAGGCAGAAAAGAAATGCATCCATTGAAATAAAAAGGTTATTCTGGATGAACTGAAAAAAAGAGAAAAGAAAAGCATCAGTGTGATCAGAAAAGACAGACGGAGAACTAATTGATCGATCAGAAACAAAGGATCGAAGAAAGCAGATCGAAAAGATCTGAAAGGAGTTCAGATCTATGAAAAAGGTATTACTCGAATACAAATAAGAGTCTCCTGAACCAGACGCAGAAAGATGATTCAGAGAGACAGTAAATAAAAAGTGAATGATCGGAAGATCGAAGCAGAAAAAGAAAGTGAGCATCTGCAAGAGGATCTACCAATGGACAGGAGAGTTCATTAAAGCATTCAGCTTTAGATTGATAGAAAACAACAGTTACAATCAGCAACATTCTATACAATTTTGATGAGTAGGCAAAAAGCTGTAAAGACAGCTCTAATAGTGAAACATCAGAACGAAACCGTATAAAAATACTGGTTGACAAAGTAAATCCAACTGTTTGCATTATCAGTCAAACGATGCAGAAGTTAAGCATCGGAAAAAAATGAATCAATAAAAGAATCCCGCAATAAGTCAGCTGAAGATGGAAAGCCGGCAAAGAGAGCTGAATCGGGATTCTTTTTTTGGCTTTGTCGCAATTCAGGACCTGTTTGGCTATAATACAGGTATTGAAGAGGTTGAAATATGACAACAGATGAAAAGATCACGATGCTGCGGGAACTGATGAAGGAACGCGGGATCGACGTGTATTATGTGCCGAATGCGGATGACCATCTTTCCGATGAATATACGGCAGACTGGTTCAAATGCAAATCATTCCTGAGCGGCTTTACCGGTGAATCCGGCTGTATGGTCGTAACACAGGATTTTGCCGGACTCTGGACAGATGGCAGATATTTCACGCAGGCAGAAAAACAGCTTGCCGGAACATGTGTCACACTGATGCGCATGCGCCAGGAAGGTGTTCCCGAACCGCTTGATTTCGCATCAGACGCGCTGCCCGAAGGGGGCGTGCTCGGCTTTGACGGCAGTGTCGTTTCGGCACTTGAATCAAAACAGCTCACACAGGCTCTGAAGCACAAGAACGGCAGACTGCATACGTCAGATGATCTTGCCGGCATCGTATGGGGCACAGAACGCCCGGCAATGCCGCAGGAAAAGCTGTTTGTCCTGGATACGGAATATACAGGAGAAAGCGCGCAGGAGAGGATCGCCCGTGTCAGGGAAGCGATGAAACAGGCACATGCGGATGTGCTTGTCCTGACTGCCCTGGAAGATCCCTGCTGGCTGTTCAATATCAGGGGCAACGATATCGCATGCACACCGGTCGCCTATGCTTTCGCGGTGGTTACGGCAGACAGTGTTTCGTACTACATCGATCCTGTCAAAGTGCCGGAAGAGGTCAGGGCACACCTGGAAGAAGCAGGCGTAAGCATCAAGGATTATCATGCGATCGCAGAAGATCTTGCCGCACTTAGAAACTGCGTGATCTGGACAGACCTTGCGAAGCTGAATACCGTCCTGTACAAAGCGCTTGACTCCGGCAATTCCATCCTGAACAGAAAGTCACCCGTACTGCTGTTCCGGGCGGTCAAGAACGAAACAGAGATCAGGAATATCCGCAATGCCCATCTGAAGGACGGCGCTGCCATGGTGAGATTCCTGCGCTGGCTCAAGGAAAACGCGAAGAACGGCCTGACGGAAGTCAGTGCCCGGAACCGCCTGTATGAACTGCGTGCCGAAGGGGCAGACTACATTGAGCCTTCCTTCCCGACGATCAGCGCATACCAGGCAAACGGCGCCATGATGCACTACAGCGCAAGTGAAGAATCCTATGCGGATATCGAACCCAGAGGCTTCCTCCTGGTCGACTCAGGAGGCACATATAAAGACGGTACGACAGACATTACAAGAACGATCGCC
>JAFOMZ010000206.1 GCA_017421125.1 Solobacterium sp. | reverse complement strand
CTGAAATTCCTGAACTGGATAAGTTTACAGCATCAGCGGTATCCGGTGAGGATACTGTATGGACATATACCGGACAGACTCCGGTAGAACTGACGATATGTGATGAAACGGGGACACCGGTCAGTTCCGGGACAGTCGATTATGATTCATCATTTGAACTGATCCATCCTGAGGTGGAAGGCATGGTATTCACCGGCTGGCAGGTCGGCGGCGATCTGCTCAACATCAGGATCGAACCTGTATATGAGAAAGCAGAAGAACCGGGCATGATGGACAGGATCAGCGGATTCCTGGGCGGACTGATGCCTGATGATCAAGAATAAACGGAGGCAGTATGAGCAAGATCGTATTTCTGGATGTCGACGGGACACTGATCGACTACGAAGCAAAAACACCGGCAAGCGCCAAGAAGGCGATCGCCGCAGCCAGGGCAAACGGACATAAGGTATACATCTGTACAGGATGTTCCAAAGCCGAGATCGAACAGAGGGACCTGCCCGAGCTGGACGGCATGATCGGCGGAAACGGCGCATATGTAGAGGACAACGGTACTGTTGTCATGCATCAGGGACTTTCCGCTGAGGATGTCAGGCACATCGTTGACTGGTGCAATGAACGTCACCTCGGATTCTATCTGGAAGCGAATTCCGGAATGTACTGCAATGACTATATGCTGGAGCAGGGACCTGAGACGATGGTGAAGTACGCATCGGGAAAGGGGGCTGACCTGAGTGCCGCAAAACAGTCTGCCAGCAGGTTTATCAACAGCTTCATCCATCTGCAGGGAGAAGACCTCTACCGCAGTGATGTGAATAAGATCAGCTTCATCCTGAGCACCTATGAGGATCATCTGGATTCCAAAGAGGAATTCCCGCACCTGGTGGCCAATACCTGGGGCGGCAAAGGCGAACTCGCGCTGTTCGGCGATCTTGGCCCGACAGGCATCACCAAGAGACACGCCATCGAAGTTCTTCTTGACTACCTGCATGCCGATCAGAAGGATACGATCTCATTCGGAGACGCGAAGATCGATCTTTCCATGTTTGAACTCTGCGCGTTCAATGTCGCGATGGGCAACGGAGGTCCGGAGATCAAGGCTGCCGCAGACTATATCACGACAGATGTGAATGATGACGGCCTTTATCATGCATTCAGTTATCTTGGACTGATCTGAGCCGTTATCTTACAAAACTGCTGACAGATAAAAATCTGTTGACAAAGAATTGAAAAGAAATAAACTTGTTTTATAAGCTGAGAAGAGAAGAGTACCCTGACGGAAACCATTCCAGAGAGTCCCGGAAGCTGAAAAGGGACAGGCGGAGATCAGGCGAACATGGTCTTGGAGCTGCAGGTCCGACATGTAGGATCTGCCGGGAGTGCCCGTTACAGCAATAGAGTATTTCTGAGCTGTTCAGCGTACTTGAAGAGGAGATGATCGTGAGGTCATTTTGAACTAAGGTGGTAACGCGTATGACTACGCCCTTATGATAAGGGGCGTAGTTTTTGTTAAACCGGCCGACAGGATTACCTTTTCAAGGAAAGAAAACTAGGAGGGAAATCGCATGAAAAAAGCAATCAGAACATTAGCCGCAGCATTCCTCGCAGCAGCACTTGCAGGATGCTCAGGCGGATCATCAGCTTCAGGAGCACCTGCTGAAGACAAAACCATCACAGTCGGTGCTACACCGGTACCGCACGCAGAAATTCTGAACGATGTTTTGAAGGATGTCCTGGCAAAAGACGGCTGGACACTCGAAGTTACGGTCTTCAATGACTATGTACAGCCCAACACGGCTGTAGAAGAAGGCGAACTGGATGCCAATTATTTCCAGACACTGGGTTATATGAATGGTGAGAACCAGGACAGAGGACTTCATCTTGTCGCTGTAGCAGGCGTTCATATTGAACCGATGGGACTCTATTCCGAAAAGATCACAAACCTGTCCGATCTGGCAGACGGCGCTGAGATCGCTGTTCCGAATGATAAGGACAACGAATCACGCGCGCTTTCCCTGCTTGTCGCAAAGGGACTGCTGAATGACCCGGGTACGGAAGTACTGACGGAAACAGACTTCAACGGCAACACGGATACGAACCCGCATGATTATAAGATCACTCCGATCGAAGCAGCATCACTTCCCAGAACACTGGCTGATGTTGACGGAGCAGTCATCAACGGCAACTATGCGCTGGAGGCAGATCTGCCGGCAACGCATCCCGCACTGTTTATTGAAGAATTCGATGCTGATACGACAGTACGCCGTACAAACTGGATCGTTGTCAAGGAAGGCAATGAGAACTCCGAAAAGATCCAGGCACTGTGCAAGGCGATCCAGTCTGAAAAAGTACAGAAGTTTATCGATGAAACATACAAGGGAGCAGTGATCACTTCCTTCCTCGGAGCTGACGCTGCCAAGTAAGCAGAAACATAACAACAGAATAACTGCCAGCAGCACTGGTACTTGCCGGTGCTGTTGTCTTCAGGAAGAATTACAGGAGCTGAATATGGTAGAAATCGTAAATGTCAATAAAAGTTTTGGTGATCTGAAGGTACTGCAGGGGATCAATATCCATATCAATGATCATGAGATCTACGGGATCATCGGTCAGAGCGGTGCCGGCAAGTCCACGCTTCTCAGATGCATCAACGGCCTGGAGTCATATGATTCCGGGGATATCATCGTGGACGGTGTAAAAGTGAATATCCATGACAAGAACCAGCTTCGTCAGCTCCAGAAAAACATGGGAATGATCTTTCAGAACTTCAATCTGCTGAGCAGACTGAATGTCTACGACAATGTCGCGCTCCCTATGAAGTTCTGGGGGATGAAGACAAACACTCCCGAAGCCAGGGAAAAGATCCTCGGTCTTCTGAGACTGGTCGGTCTGGAAGACAAAAAGGACGCCAGACCGAGAGAACTCTCAGGCGGACAGATGCAGAGAGTTGCCATTGCCAGGGCACTTGTCCTCGACCCGAAGATCCTGCTCTGCGATGAAGCAACATCCGCACTGGATCCGGGCATTACAAAAGAGATCCTGGCACTGCTGCAGAAGATCAATGATGAGATGGGAATCACGATCATCGTTGTCACGCATCAGATGGAGGTCGTGAAACAGATCTGTCAGCGTGTCTCCTACATCAAGGGAGGCAGAGTGCTGGCAGAAGGCAAACCGGAAGATCTGTTTGTCAGGCCGAACAAGGATATCAAGGGCTTCCTTCAGGAAAACAGCGACCTGCTTCCGAAGGAAGGGGTCAACATCCAGATGTTCTTCACGGATGAAAGCTCTGATGAGCCTGTGATCACGGGAATGGCAAGAAACCTCGGCATCGACTTCAGCATCTGCTGGGGCAAGCTTGAAGATTTCCGCTCCAATGTATTCGGAAGCCTTGTCATCAATGTAAAGCAGGAAGACCAGCAGAAGGTATGTGATTACCTTGACCAGGCAAAGGTCGTATGGGAGGTACTGGAATAATATGATGGATATTATCATGAAAGCCACGACGGAAACACTTTATATGGTGTTCTGGTCGACACTGTTTGCGGTGATCATCGGATTTATTCCGGCACTGATCCTGACACTGACCGCACCGGACGGACTGCGTCCCAACAAGCCGGTCTATGAAGTGCTGAGCTTTATCGTCAATACATTCAGAAGCTTCCCGTTCATTATCCTGATGGTCATCGTCATTCCCGTTACCCGTGCCATCGTCGGCAAGGCGATCGGAACGACGGCAGCGATCGTTCCCCTGACCATCACGGCTGTTCCGTTCATTGCCCGTATATTTGAGAACGCGCTGCGGGAAACAGATCCGGGAGTTATCGAGGCGGCCCGTTCATTCGGGGCTTCGGACACGCAGATCCTGTTCCGCGTCTACATCAAGGAATCCATTCCGCGGATGCTGAACGGCATCATCCTGCTGATCATCAACCTGGTCGGCTGTTCCGCAATGGGCGGCGCGATCGGTGCCGGAGGACTCGGCGACATCGCGATCAGATACGGCTATCAGATGTACAGACTTGATTACCTGACTGCCTGCTGCATCATCCTGATCGTTTTCGTACAGCTGGTACAGTCCATCGGCAACGCGCTCTATAAAAAAATCTCATAACAATTGATGGAATCGGCGCCCTTCCTGCGGATATTACCAGGGAGGGTGTTTTTTATGAAGCGGAAAACGATCAAGATCACGGCAGCCATCATCTGCGGTCTGGCACTGGGAGCACTGACCATACTGGCGGCTGTTGTGTACAGCAGGATCACAATGGATCTTGTGCCTGCATATGTCGCGTCACATGATATTCCGCCCAGGACAAAGATCACAGCATCCGATCTGACGGTGATCAGGATACCTTCCGCGTATCTGGCGCCGGGCACATACCGTCAGAAAGAAGAGATCCTCGGCAGATATACGGAGATCCAGGGGATGATCCCGGCCGGATCACCGTTTTACGAAAATATGCTGTATGAAGAGGACAGCCTGCCGGATTATCCGGCATCCCAGCTGAAACAGGGACAGGCTGCCTATTCCCTGGAAACAGACCTGGCATCGGCCGGCTCCCTGACCGCAGGCATGCGGGTCGACCTGTACCTGACGGTGGACTTCCGGGATTCCTCTCATGCATCGCAATGCCTGTTTCAGCACGTCAGGATCATATCCTTGAAGGATCATCAGGGAATCGAGATCACGGATGAAAGGAGCACCGGCATGCCGTATCTCGCTGTCATTGCCCTGAACCGGAAGGATGTGGAGACTATGAGTGTGGCGGATGAGATCGGCACCGTAAAGATGATCGCTTCCTCCTCATCCTATGACAATACGAAGGAAGCAGTCCTGGTCGGAAAGGATCTGATCGACAGATATCTGGAACAGCTGAAGCAGGAGAACAACTGATACTTTGCGTTTTCTGCTCAATGCGATAGAATTGTGTCATCTGAACGGAGAATTAATTATGCATGAAATGTTTGAAATGGGTCTTGAACTGATCGTTGAATATGGAGAACTGCTGCTGGCGTTCACCGGAGTACTGATCCTGCTGTATCACGCAGTCAGGGGTATCATCATGCTGTTGAAGCATGATAAGACAGCGCCGCTGTTTGTCGGAAAGGGCATCAGCCTGTCACTCGAATTCCTGATGTGCGGTGAAGTTCTCGGAACCGTCCTGGCAGACTGCCAGGATGATTACATCAGACTGGCTGTTCTGGTCGCGCTGCGTGCAGCGATGTCAGTGATCATCAGCTGGGAAATGAAGAACGAAAGAAAAGAACTCGAAGAAGAACACGAAGAACACTGAAAGACCGGCCGGCAGAAAACATCTGACTGAATAAAAAAAGAGGTACCGCCCCAGAATAAGTGATGAGTGATCATCAGCTGCCTGCCGGCTGTTCCTCTTTTATTTTTTGAATAATAAACGCATGATCTCAGCTGATGAATGGGATTGTGCCGAGAGTTCCATGGATTTCTTCAGCAGGGGTACTGCGTAGTCATAGTACTGGCGCAGCCCATCACACAGATAATAGAGTCCCTGTTCACCATCGTCCGCATTGGCAAATCTGTCTTTCAGGCAGCCTCCGCCGCAGAACTTCAGGTACGGACATTCCCGGCACTGCCTGACAAGGGCGTCTTTTTTTGCGTTTCCGAATGACCGCTGGGCGTCCGACTCTGCCAGGGTACCCAGGTCATCCTCCAGTACATTCCCGATCAGGTGATGTCTGTCGACAAAATGATCGCAGGAATATACATTGCCGTCGCGTTCCACGATCAGTACTGTTCCGCATTTTTCCGCCAGCCAGCATACATCGGGGCTTCCGCCCGCAAGGACCAGGGCAGTCTCCGCGAACAGCTGGACATTTGTTTTTCCCATGTCATGGGAAGCCCATTCACGGAATACATCCTTCAGGAACTTTCCGTACAGCTGGGGAGTCACGGAATCCTCCGTGACACTGCCGTTTTCACGCCGCACGATCGGTATGAACTGGATCCATCCGGTATTGAACCTGCGCAGCGCTTCATACACAGCCTTGCCGTTGGCAGCTGTATCAGAGGTGACCGTGCACAGCAGGTCCGGCATAATGCCGTGTTTCTTCAGACGCGTTACAGTATCCGCCACACGCTGATAGGTAGGCCTGCCGCCTGTATCATGGCGGTACAGATCATGGATGAACCTGGTCCCGTCTATGGAAACACCGACATCAAATCTGTTCTCCTTCAGGAAACGGCACCATGTATCATCGAGATACAGTCCGTTGGTCTGAAGGTTGTTCCAGCATTCCCTGCCTGCCGGCAGATACTTTTTCTGCAGGGCGACTGCTTTCCGGAAGAATTCCAGCCCCGCAAGCGTCGGTTCGCCGCCGTGCCACGTAAAAGAGATGACTTTTCCGCTTACGGCATTCATGTAGCTGCGGATATATGTCTCCAGTATTTCATCACTCATATGAGGCGGGGCACTCCCGTTGTCGGCATTCAGGTAATAGCAGTAGGAGCACTGCATATTGCACAGGGAACCGACCGGCTTTGCCATCACTACAAAATCGCTCATGCACAGTCCTTTCGTGAAAGAAGACCGGTTACGGTCTTCAGATGTTATTTCAGATGTTTGTCGAAGAATTCCAGTGTCTTGTTGAAGGAATCCATTGCCTGTTCCTGCCGGTACATCGGCTTGTCATAGTACCAGATGCCGTGACCCGCACCATCATACCGGTAGAACGTGTAGTCTTTGCCCAGCTTTTTCAGCACCTCTTCCGTCTGGTCGACCTGTGCAGCATCCGGGCTGCGGTCTTCATTGCCGAAGATACCGAGCAGAGGAATGTTCAGGTTTTCAGCGTAATCGATCGGTGATTTCGGACGCGCAGGGCTGAGCTCTTCTTCCTTCATAATAACGCCGCCGCCCCAGCAGTCTACGGCACAGTCGAATCCGTCGACCGTGCAGGCAGCCAGGAATGCATGTCGTCCGCCGGAGCACATGCCGATGACGCCGACCTTACCGTTGGACTGAGGCTGGATCTTCAGGAAGTCCAGGCATCCTTTGGTGTCGCCCATGACGCAGTCATCGGGAACGCCGCCCAGTTCTCTGCTCTTTTTCGCCACTTCAACGGGTGTGCCGGTTCCGACACGGCAGTAAATATCCGGACAGAGTACAGCATAACCATGCTGTGTGAACCTTCTGGATGTTTCTCTGCACCACTCATCCCAGCCCGGCATATGGGGGATCAGAACGATCCCGGGATGCGGACCATCAGAGAGCGGCCGGGAATAATAGGCACGGATCTGATCACCCTCATAGCCTCTCAGGGAGATCGTTTCCGCGATCATGCCCTCACGGGCACCAGTCTGCAGATCATTCCACATAGTATTATCACGCTCCTTATAAACTATATTTATCATATCGTAAAAGAAACACTGCTTCAAATATCCTGCCGGCATCAAATATAATATTGCGTATGGAAATAAGAGAACTGAAACGCAGGAATCCTGAAGTGAAGGAAGTCAGGCGCCTGTATGAAGCGTCGTTTCCCGGAAATGAAAAGATGCCGTTCCACATCATCCTGAAGATGCTGGATGAGCATCACAAGCTGTATCTCATCACAGAAGATGCACAGATCATCGGCTTTGTGTATATGTATCTGGATACGGTATCGTTTCTTTACTATTTCGCTGTGGAAGAGGAATTCAGAGGCAGGGGGTACGGCACGCGTATCCTGCAGATGCTGAAGGGGATCGGAAATACTCAGAAGATCGTTCTGGATATCGAACGGGTCACAGATGATATGACCGAAGCAGATGAAGCGTTCAGAAGACTGCGGTTTTATGAACGTGCAGGATATGCCCGCACCGGTATCCGCTACTGGTTCTTCGCAGATTACGAGCTCATCGCCGATCCTCCCGGGTATACGGAAGAAGAATACCGCAAACTGGCGCATCAGATCTGGGGCAGTTATGCAAAGTTCATTAAATATAAATAAAAAGGACCGGAGTCCTTTTTATGATCGTCAGTCAGTCGATCGTGATGTATTTCTGCTCTTCGGGCTGATGTTCAACAGCCTTGGTATTGGGAACTGTCAGATGGAGCTCACCGTTTTCAAACGATGCCTTGATGTCCTCCTCCTTAATGTTCTCACCTACATAGAAGCTTCTGGAAGCACTGCCTGAGTAACGTTCCTGACGGATGATGTTGCCCTTGGCGTCCTTCTCTTCGTTTGTTTCGTTGCGCTTTGCTTCAATAACCAGATTGCCGTTTTTCAGAGATAACTTAATGTCTTCCTTTTTGTATCCGGGAAGCGCTACATTCAGCAGATAATTGCCGTCTTTCTCTGTAATATCGGTCCTCATGATGTCATTGGTCCTGTTTGATGTGAAGAACGGTGCGGTGAATGCATCATCGAAGATGTCATCAAACAGATCATAAGCTCTTCTTCTTTCAGGTAAAAATCCAAACATAATTTCCTCCTCGTTCACTCACGTGTTGATCCGTTTTACGTCGTGCACTTGGTTGGAACTTTTCTTTCTGTAAGCT
>JAFOMZ010000205.1 GCA_017421125.1 Solobacterium sp. | reverse complement strand
CTGGCAGGTAGCTATGACAGGCGCTACACTGGAAGTCGTTACAGGTGTCCTGAAACCGAAAGAAGCTACGAATGCTGTTCCGTTCATGATCGTACTGATGCTGATTGCGGCTCTGTCTGTAGGCGGTGCTATGGTCGAATGCGGACTCGGTGACCTGATCGGTGCCAAGCTTGCGGACGCGCTGGGCGGAACACACAACAGTTATGTGATCGGTGCTGCGTTCTTCATCATCCCGTTCCTGCTGACACAGGTCATGCAGAACCAGTCAGTCGGAAACATCTTCGTTCCGATCATCATTCTGACATGCAAGGCGCTTGGTGCTAACCCGGTAGGACCACTGATCCTCCTGAGTGCTGCTTCACTGACAGCATTCCTGACACCTTCCGCTACAGCTACTGTTCCTCTGATGATGGGCTTCGGCGGATATGACCAGAAAGACCTGCTCAAGATGGGCTGGCTGCCTTCACTGATCATCTGCATCGCTTCCGTTGCGATCACGATGACACTGATTCCCTGCTTCTGATTAAACATTTGATAAAAAAATAGAGGAGACTATCATGACTTCCAAAGTATTTGACAGAAAAACATTACCGGTCAAACAGTGGGATGATCCCAGCGTGCTCGTTAAGCTCAGATGGAGCGGTGTCAATTTCTATGAATTTGTACTGCCCAACGGCAAGACGATCGTTATGGACCCTTATTTCGATGACCCCAATGACGCTCATAATGAGTACAAATATACACCGACAGATCTGCCTGCCGGTGAATGGGTAAACGGAGCAGATGTCATCCTGCTCACACACGGACATTTTGATCACACAGGAAATCTTGCCGAAGTACTTGAAAAGTATCCGCTGGCACAGATCATTATTCCCGAACATACGATCCCTTCCGTGATCGTTGATCAGAATGTTGATTACTTCTCACACTATTTCACTGAGGCGGGAGCTCATGATAAGTTTGAGTTTGATGGTGTAACCATTGAAACATGCCGCAGCAACCATAATGTCGGCAGAGCTGTTAATCCTCTGGCAGGTGCCAGCGGCAAGCTTTACCAGGATGCAGAAGGCAATGTAGACTTCTTCAAGCTCTGGAAATGGGTATATGAACGTGAACTGATGAACGTCAAGATCACGACTGACGAAGGCTTCACCATCCTGCTGTGGAACTCCCAGATGGGTCCGGACGGCAGAGGATTCGAAACAAGAAAGTACTTCTATCGTGACGCAAAGCCGGATCTGTTCATGTATCAGGTTGCCGGCGCAAGCTTCGGCGGGAACCGCAGAAATCCGGACTGCGGACCTATGGGCAGGTTCATTGCGGAAGTTCATGCAAAGACAGCTGTTCCCGAACATCAGCAGCACTTCTCCTATGAAGAACTGGACAGAATGGCTGAACAGTTCGCGGCACACTGTGATGAAGCAGGACAGGAAACGACCTTCCTGACACCGGAAACTGGTGTGTGGTATGGATATACCAAAGACGCTGAAGGAAATGTCGGTGTCTGCCTGATCGAAAAATAAACAGACGGAAACCGGCAGATCAATGTGCTGTGTCTGATGGCCGCACACTCCATATCAGTTATGAACGAAAGACCTCATCTCTCATGCAGGGAATGAGGTCTTTTTCAGTACTCCTGTTTTCTGTAAAGGTCAGCGGCAGATGATCATCCGCAGGATCATCATCTCTTCTGCTGTCTTGTGATCGCTGTCTTACGGTAATTGAGCGGACTGATGCCAGTGATGGAGGAGAACCTTGTGCTGAATGATGAGTCATCACTGAAGCCTGCCGCAAGGGCGATCTCATAGATCGTCATATCAGTTACTTCAAGCAGTTCTTTTGCCTTTGTGATGCGCAGATTGAGAATGTAATTGTATGGCGTCGTACCCATATATTTCCGGAACATGCGCATGTAATAAGCTTTGGACATATGCGCGATATCGAATAATGTTTCGAGTGCAATATGCTGTGTAAAGTGCTGCTGGATATAGGCTGCGCTTTTTTCGATCTGCCTTTGATTATGAGAGACCGGTTCTTCCGGCCTCAGGATCATGCCGGTAAGAATACTGTGGATCAGAAGACTGTCCTGAATGACGGTTGCGGAAGATGGATTTTCCATGTTCTTCAGGATCTGATCAAACTGTGTTTTAAATTCGGATGTGTGCACTGCAACAGCAGTGTTTCTCTGGTCCGGGATCAGCAGGCTTTCCAGACCTTTCATTCCTTCTCCATCAAAATGGACCCAGTAATGCGACCAGAATCCGGTATCCGGATCTGTACGATAAGACTGTGGTGAGCGGCAGTTTATCAGCATCGCCATATCAGGCTGAAGAAGTACGGTGACATCATTCTGCTGAACGATGCCGCAGCCGTCAACGGTATAGAACAGCAGATAATTATCCTTAAAGTCTCGTTCTGTATTGAAATGTTCTTTCGCGTAAAAGATACCGGCTTCCGTGTAGCAGAAAGACTGCTTCAGCGCAAGATCGCTCGGTGTTGTACGAAGCCAGAGACTTCCCGGTTCAATATCAAGATTGTATGCAAGCATTCTATTTTCTCCAGTAGACTATTTCAAAAAAACATAATACTTATCTACATGGAATCATATAATATCAGGATTTATACTGCAAATGTAAAGAAGAATATTATGAAAAAGGAGGGTCAAATGACAGTTTATCATCTTGCGGTCGATATCGGAGCTTCCTCCGGCAGACACATGATCGGCTGGGTCGAAGAGGAAAAGATCCATCTGAAGGAGATCTACCGGTTTGAGAACAGACTGATCCGTCAGAACGGTCATCTCTGCTGGGATATCGATCATCTGTATGAAGAGGTCGTTCAGGGAATCAAAGCCTGCAGGGAACAGGGGTATGAACCGGAAACGATGGGCATCGATACCTGGGCTGTAGACTTTGTGCTTATCGACAAAGACGGAAAACGTCTCGGTGATGCGGTGTCATACCGCGATGACCGTACCGATACGATCCGTGAGGAGCTGGAACGGAAAGGCATTCTGTCGTTTGAGGAACACTACAGCAGGACCGGGATCCAATACCAGAAATTCAACACCTGTTACCAGCTGCTGGCCTTGAAAAAAGAAGACCCCGAACTCCTGGATCAGGCGGACTGCCTGCTCATGATCCCGGATTATCTGAACTACCGGCTGACCGGCAGGAAAGCACAGGAATATACCAACGCAACCACGACAGGACTCGTGAATGCGGAAACGAATACGTGGGATGCAGATCTGATGAGACGCCTGGATATACCCCTTCATATCTTTGCAGAGATCTCTCCCGCCGGAACAGTACTCGGAGACTTCTCCGATGAAATACAGAAGGAGACCGGCATGAAGGTCAAAGTGATCCTGCCGGCGACCCACGATACGGGAAGTGCTTACCTTGCCGTACCGGCTAAAGATGAGAACGCAGTGTTCCTGTCATCCGGGACCTGGTCATTGCTGGGGGTGGAAAACAGAACAGCGATCACAACAGAGGAAAGCTGCCGGGAGAACTTCACAAATGAAGGCGGTTATGAATACCGTTACCGGTATCTCAAAAACATCATGGGTCTGTGGATGATCCAGAATATCCGCAGGGAACTGAAGGATGAGAACGGAAATGTTCCGTCATTCCCGGAACTGATCAAAGTGGCTGAGGAACATAAAGATTTCCCTTCCGCCGTTGATCCGGATGATGACCGGTTCCTGGCACCGGCATCCATGATCGAAGAGGTAAAAAAGGCGTGCGCTGACAGCGGCCAGAGGGTTCCTGATTCAGCAGGGGAAGTCATGCAGACAGTATATAACTCCCTGTCACAGGATTACCGCAGGGCGATCGATTCATTGACAGCACTGACTGGGAAGAACTATACCACACTGCACATTGTCGGAGGCGGCAGTCAGGACATGTATCTGAATCAGATGACGGCTAATGCAGCAGAACTTCCGGTCTATGCAGGACCGACTGAGGGAACTGCGCTTGGGAATCTGATCGTACAGTTTATAACAGAAGGCGAAATTGAAACATTGCAGAAAGCAAGAGAGATCATTGGGAACAGTTTTGAGATCAGGGAGGTAAAACCGCAATGACGATTATGGATGTGAAGTTTGTACAGGGATTTGTACGTATGTGCAATGACGGCTGGCTGCAGGGCTGGCATGAACGCAATGGTGGAAATCTTTCCTACCGTATCAAGCCGGAAGAAGTGGAAGAAGTAAAGGAATACTTCCATGAACCCGGTGAATGGAAACCGATCGGAACAACAGTACCCGATCTTGCAAATGAGTATTTCATGGTGACCGGTTCGGGCAAATACTTCCGCAATGTCATCCTCGATCCGGAAGATACATCTTGCATCATCGAACTGGATGATAAAGGTGAAAATTACCGTGTTCTCTGGGGACTGTGCAATGGCGGAAGACCGACCAGTGAACTGCCCAGCCATCTCATGAATCACGAAGTAAAAAAGAAGGCAAGCAATGGCATACACCGTGTGATCTATCATGCACATACAACGAATGTCATCGCGCTGACCTTCGTACTGCCGCTCAGGGATGAAGTGTTTACAAGAGAACTTTGGGAAATGGCAACGGAATGTCCTGTCGTATTCCCTTCAGGTGTCGGTGTTGTCGGCTGGATGGTTCCGGGCGGCCGTGATATTGCGGTCGCGACCAGCGAACTGATGAAGAAATATGACGTGGCAATCTGGGCACATCACGGTATGTTTGCTTCAGGAGAAGACTTTGATCTGACATTCGGACTGATGCATACCGTTGAAAAGAGTGCTGAGATCCTGGTCAAGACATTAAGCATGTCTCCGACCAAGCTTCAGACGATCACACCGCAGAATTTCCGTGATCTTGCGAAAGACTTCAAGGTCACATTGCCGGAAGAATTCTTATACGAGAAGGGGGAATGATCATGTTAGTGGAAACCAAAGCAAGAGTCGGCGTATTTTCCATCGCCCTTGGCGCATATCTGCCGCAGTTTCCGAGCCTTGTGCCGGAATTCGAGTCTCAGTATGAGGCGTTCAAAAAGACGATCCCCGGAACCGTTGAACTGATCGACGGCGGAATCGTTACGACAAAAGAACAGTCACAGGCTGCAGGAGATAAGTTCCGTGCTGCAGATGTGGATCTTGTGATCATGCAGCTGCTGACATACGCGACAAGCTACAATATGTTGCCGGCAGTCAGGGATCTGGATGTACCGGTCGTTCTGGTCAACGTTCAGAAACTGAAGGCTCCTGATTATGAACATACCGATAATGCCAAATGGCTGGGTGAACTGTATGCCTGCGGCGCAGTAGGTGAAATGGTCGCAGACCTCAACCGTGCAGGCAAGCGTTCTGCTGTTATTACAGGCGTTGTCGAAGGCGGAGACCCTGAAGTACAGAAACAGATCGAAGAATGGTGCAAAGCTGCTCAGGTCAGAAGACGCTTCCGCAATACAAACCTTGCCCAGATCGGCAGACCGTATCCGGGTATGATGGACCTCTATATTGATGAAACAAATCTGTATCACCGCATGTGGGTCTATACCAAACAGTTTGACTGGGAGAAGATGTGGGCGATCGCAGACGACATTACGGATGAAGATGCGATCCGTGCAAAAGCAGAAGATATTCTGGATACCTTTGAGATCGAAGGCGGCGCAACGGTGGAAACGGTCTGGGATATGGCAAAATATGTCGTAGCCTTTGAGCAGTGGGTGAAAGACGAACAGATCGGTCTGGTAGCTTCCCATTATGACGGCTTTGCGCAGGGTGTTGCAGGCAAACTTGACAGTATGCTGATCCCGGCATTCTCAATGCTGATCAAGCAGGGAACTGCGTGTGCTGTAGAGGGCGACATCAAGGTTGCCATGGCAATGTCTATTCTCAAGACGATCGCCGGAACCGGACAGCTTTCCGAGATGTATTCCATCGACTTCAACGAAGACATCTGCATAATCGGTCACAGCGGAAGCGGAGATGCCGATATTTCACAGGCACATAAACCGACGATGAAGATCGTTCCGGTATTCCACGGAAAGACAGGCGGCGGATATCTGACACAGTTCTATCCTCCGACAGGACCGGTGACTTACCTTGCGATCACCCAGGACAGGGATGGACACTTCAAGTTCGTTGCGGCAGAGGGTGTCAATGAAGATGGTCCGATCTTCATGTTCGGTGACACCAACATGCGTACAAGATTCTCCTGCGGTGCCAGGGAGTTCATGAATAAATGGAATGAAGCCGGCCCGACACATCACATGGCAGCTGCTGTGGGAAGACATATCGATACGATCCTGAAAGTCGCAAAGATCTTCGATATTCCGTGTGAAGTCATCACACGCTGAAGTACTGTACACAGGAGAAACGGTCTTTCTTCCTGAAAGCCGATCCACACAATAAAAAAAGAAAATGACCTCTTTAACGATCACTAAACTGAACCCTGTAAAACGGACAGAAGAAAAAAAAGTACTTCTGACCCATTACAGGGTTTTCTTCTGGCTGTTACACTGATGATGAGGTAACAGATATGGCGCTAAAGCATTTCACGCTCGAACAAATCAAGGAATTAAACGGCAATCCATACGTGAAGAACGCAACG
>JAFOMZ010000204.1 GCA_017421125.1 Solobacterium sp. | reverse complement strand
TCTTCTGACCATGCGCGCTCCCTCTAAGGGAAAGGGGGACCCGTGGTCAAAGGTCTGCTCCAGCGAAGACTGGACGAGTGCATCACTGGATTTCCTGGGAGGCAGAAAAGGCATAACAGATGAATTTGATTACCGCACAGTCTGCCTGCACATCCTCTCAGGTATCCTGTATAAAGCGACCGGAATGAAGACAGTGGATTTTGCGAACAGGTATCTGTTCACGCCATTAGGTATTCCTGAACATGAGAACTATTACGCGATGAATGCGGAAGAACATAAGCAGTTTACGATCTCAAAGACACCCAAAGGCAATATCTGGTTCGCTGATCCGGACGGTCTTGGGACACCGGGATACGGCTTGTGCATGTGCGCTGAGGATATGGCCAGGATCGGACAGCTTTGCCTGGACAAAGGCGTATGGCAAGGAAACCGGATCATTTCCGAAGAATGGATCTCTGAAATGACCAGGCCGAGATCCGTCGACAGCAAGTATTTCCGCGGAATGCAGTATGGTTACCTCTGGTGGATCATTCACCCTGAGAAGAACATCTATGCCGCCATCGGCAACAGCGGGAATGTCATCTATGTAGATCCTGAAGATCGTATCGTTGTATCTGTCGCTTCTTATTTCAAACCGACAGTATTCGACCGTGTCGATTTTATTGAAGACTTCCTGCTTCCGTATTTCAGATGATCAGAACAGCAGGAGACGTATATGGATTTCAGAATCAGATACCGTGTACATCATCGTGTACCTGCTGCACCGCTTGAAGAAACAAAACAGGAAACGGTCATCGATCATCACGGAACCGTCATCGTCAGAAACCATGATCGCTCCGGACCTGACGGACATTTCCGTTTATCCGGGCGTACAGAGAGTTCCGTTTCAGCTGAAGATGCGGAAAATCTGTACAGACAAATCATGGACCTCCTGCATCATCATGAAAGCATAATGCGCAGTGATGATACGGACTGTGAGATCATCCTGGAAGAGCCGGGAATCAGGATCTCACTGGATGCCGGGCTTTCCGACGGCACGGTGACAGGTGCCAAACTGTTCGAGGCATTCATGGACCGGGCTGTACGATCGAAAAGATCCGCTTAAGATCTGACGCATTGAAAAGATCTCTCATTGGAAGATCATTGTGCTTCCTTTGTGAGATCTGTTTTTGTGTGTATTGCTGTGATCGGTCAGTCAGGTTGCTGTCCGTCATGTGCTTTCCATGCGCATTCCGTGAACTGCATATCTGTAAACACCGCTTTGAAGCTGGAGTCCTCGGGACTGCATGCATAGATGCCGAAGCGGATCTTCCCTGCTCCTTCATGCATATGGCATACACGGATCTGGGTGAATTGTTCACCGTCCTGTGAACATTCGATACAGTAATCGTCTTCCCTTCTGCTGAACCTGTACCACATGACTTTTACATCTGCCGGGATCGCTGTCGTCGCCCAGTCGGAGTAGCCATGATTTGTCACAACGGAACCGAGATGCTGGAATGTTTCGTTCTCATATTCCACAGAACCTTTCAGCCAGTTCTCGGAATCCAGATACATCACGATGCCGCATTGATCGAAACGGTGATGGCTTTCCGTAAAGTCTGTTTTGACAATGAACGAGAAAAATTTTTCCTCTGTCTCTGTCTGAAGTACCGGCGCATTATCATTGCGGAAATGATAATAGGTGCGCTGCCAGAGATCTGTGTGCGGTTTTGTCGTGATCTCGATC
>JAFOMZ010000203.1 GCA_017421125.1 Solobacterium sp. | reverse complement strand
GGTCTACCAGCGCAGCCGGTACAACACCGATGTTGATATCAAACTCATCCTTCAGTCCGATGCCTCTGGTTGTCGGCACGACAACGACATAGCCCAGATACAGTGCGATCGCAGATGCGGTCACCTTGCCGTGATGGTCGATCCCCGGTCTCTGGAAATAGCCGGGACGGTAACCACCGATCGTATTGGGCATAAAGATCGGAGCTGTGCGGAGGTCATATTTACCTGTTGTACCTTCTTCATAATACTCTTCCGGTACATAGATACTCAGTTCCTGATGTTCCGGATCGATCGGATCAGCACAGTAAATACGGTGCTCAAACGCACGGAATTTTACCTCTTTATCATCAAATACCAATGATTCGATCGTATAAGGGTCTTCTCTAAATAGGAGTTCCATAAGCATCCCTCGTTTCTACAAAACAATTATATAGGAAAGACGGAAAAATCACATCTGCGGATTCACTACTTTGCGCACAAAACCGTCCGCACTGCGCAGACATTCCTGTGCTTCATCTTTTGTTTTTCCGCTTAATATCATGACAATTGCCGTCTTCATGTCATGTTCCGACAGCTCGTAGTATTCACGTGCTGTATCCATGGGACATTCAGCTGCCAGTGAAATGATACGGACCGCCCTGTCCCTGAGTTTTGCATTGGTCGGAACCATGTCCACCATCAGGTTTTTATAGATCTTTCCGATCCCCTGCATGGCTGCCGTCGACAGCATGTTGCAGATGAGTTTCTGGCATGTGCCGGACTTCAGTCTGGTGGAGCCGGTCAGCACTTCACTGCCGGCATCCACTTCGATCGCTGCGTCTGCATACTGCGACATTTCCGCATGTTTGTTGCATGATACGGTGATCCGTTTTGCATGGATCTCTTCCGCGTATTTCAAAGCACCGATCACATACGGAGTCCTGCCGCTTGCGGCAATGCCGATCACGACATCCCTGTCACAGAATCCGAGTTTCTTCAGATCCTCGGCACCCTGTTCCATGTTGTCCTCGGCATTCTCAATACCTTTGGATACGGCACCAAAGCCGCCCGCCAGGCAGGCTATGATGCGGTCACAGTTGAATGTGGGAACACATTCCGCAGAATCCATCATACCGATCCTGCCGCTGGTTCCTGCCCCGATATAGACCATTCTTCCGCCCTGTTTCAATGCTGCAATACAGATCTTTACCGCCTCTGCGATCTCGGGAAGTGCTTCTTTGACAGCTTCGGCACATTTATGATCCTCTTCATTCATGACAGACAGAAGTTCTTCTGTTGTCATGAGATCAAGGTCCCGGGTCTTTTCATTCGGTATTTCCGTACGCAGGTGCTGCAGGTGGAGTTCAGTCATACTTGAGGTAGGCTCCCTTCATCGGTGATTCAGCATGTTCATAGAACAGCCTCAGAGCACCGCTCTTGTATTTCGGCGGTCTTGCCTGCCACTTTGCTTTTCTCTCATTGAGGATCGCTTCCATCTCTTCGGGAGTTTTCCGTTCACCCTTGACACCGACAATGTTCAGTTTTCTCTGTGAAACGGACAGCTCGATCAGGTCGCCCTCTTCTACCAGTGCGATCGGTCCGCCGGAAGCAGCTTCCGGTGAGCAGTGACCGATAACAGGTCCTGTGGAAGCACCGGAGAATCTTCCGTCTGTGATCAGGGCAATTGCCTTGCCGAGTTCCGGATCGGAACTGATCGCTTCGGATGTATAGAACATTTCAGGCATGCCGGATCCCTTCGGACCTTCGTAGCGGATAAATACGGCATCACCCTTGTTGACCTTGTGATGCAGTACGGCATCCAGGCATTCTTCTTCACTGTCGAACGGTCTTGCGTTCAGGACTGCTTCATACATTTCCTTCGGGCAGGCTGTGTGCTTGATGACAGCGCCTTCGGGAGCCAGGTTGCCCTTCAGGACAGCAATGGAGCCGTCTGTTCCGATCGCTTTGTCATAAGGACGGATAATATCTTCTTTTGTGACATGCACGTTCTGGCGTTCATTGAAGTCATCCAGCCACTTCTGGCATTTCTCGTAATAACCGTTAGTCTTCAGTTCATCCAGGTTCTCACCTAACGTCTTGCCGGTGATCGTCTTAGCGTCCAGGTGCAGGAAAGGACGGATCTCTTCCATAATGGCAGGTACGCCGCCTGCATAATAGAAGCATTCTGCAGGCCATTTGCCTGTCGGTCTCAGGTCGAGCAGGTAGTGCGCGCCTCTGTGCAGTCTGTCGAATGTATCACCGGTGATCTCGATTCCGTATTCATGAGCTAAGGCAGGGATATGCAGCATGGCATTC
>JAFOMZ010000202.1 GCA_017421125.1 Solobacterium sp. | reverse complement strand
GCTTGTTCCGCAGCTGAAGCTCTCCAATGCCAAAATGGCTGCTGACTGGGTGACACGCGCACGGATCAAGCAGATCCTGCTGGACAAAACAGATCCGAAAAACAGGACTGCCAAGGCTGCCGACAATACCATATCCTACCTGCATGCGGTCGGTTCCATGATCTACGGTCCTGTACAGAAGAATACTATCGGCAGCGCTGAAGACAATCTGATCCATCTGGCACAGAGAAACATGGACAAACGTTTCGTGTTCCTGACCCAGAACAAAGCATTTACAGAGCGTCTGGCAGCGGAAGACCTGCCGAACGTTCTGCCGCTGATGATCGTTTCCAATGAGCTGTCCGTACGTATCTGTGCAAGAAACCGGGTGCTCCAGTTTGCAAGATACGGTTCCGACTCGGCTGTTGACAGTTCCGAAGAAGATCCGGAACAGTCTTCCGACCCCGGAGCGCGTAAAGAAGTCACTATACACCGGCCCGCCTCTGCGGCATCTTTGCTCGTAACTTCCGAATTCAAGAAGGAGACCGGGATCCTGATCCCCGTGAAGAAGCTTCCTTCCCTGAATGATACTGTCATGACTGCCGGGAGACTTCCGGTCAGACTGACTGAAAAGCTGGGTACAGGCGGAGAAGGAACGGTCTACCGTACAGACTGGGAAAATATGGCAGCCAAGATCTACCATGAGGGTATGCTGACGGAAACACGCAGGGATAAGCTGATCCTGATGACAGCGAATCATCCGCGTATCAGGCAGTTATGCTGGCCGGAAGAGGTCCTCTTCACGGAAAGCGGAGAATTCGTAGGTTTTCTGATGCCTGCCGTCAGCCCCGATTATCTGGACCTGTCACATTCAATCCTGCAGATGGCAAAAGAATCCGTAAGGAACGGCATGATGAAAGACTGGGACAGACTGTCCCTGGTCAGACTGTGCAGACAGATCGTTTATATATTTACGAAAATGCATGAAAAAGGCATCCTGATGGGTGATGTGAATCCGAACAATATTATGATCGATGTTTCCGGATCAGAGCGTCCCGACATCATGGTCGTTGACTGCGACAGTATGCAGTTCGGAGGCTATCCCTGCCCTGTCGGCATGAAGGCATATACAAGCCCGGAAATATATAAGCGGCAGAATACCGACAACCCTCATTATGGGGAATTCCTTCGTGAGGAAGATGATGAACTGTATGCTGTAGCCTCGCTGCTGTTCCACATCCTGATGCTGAACGGCTCCCCCTATGAAGGTAAAGGCATGGAAAGCATCGATGATGCGATCAGGAATTACAATTTCTCATACCGTGCAAACAAGCAGAATGTTTCCGGAAAAGATACACCTGATGGTTCCTACCGCATGGTGTGGAACAATACATATTACAAACTGAAGGACCTGTTCGCACAGGTATTCACCGGGAACGGTTCAGTTCCGCTGAATGAATGGTTCGACACGCTGAAGGAATACTCGAGAGAGATCCTGAACGGAAACTGGACACGTGAAGTGATCCCCAACAGTTACTGGGACACTCCCGATCATAAGTTCAACACCGATATTACATGTGAGTGGTGCGGTGCTGCGTCAAACATGCCGAATGACCGTTATGAACGGTTTAAGCAGATACGCAGGCCGATGCTGTGTCCGGCATGCAATACGATCCTCAACAGTATGCAGTACCGGCCTGTTACGCCGGAACTCGATGCTGAGATCCCTCGTACATTCACATGCAAGGTATGCAGTAAAACTTATACATTGGACAATTACTATGACGCTTACCTGACAGATATCGGTACAGCTGACCATGACAGGATCTGTCCTGACTGTCTCACCAAAACACATACACTGAACTGCAGTTACTGTGGTAAAGCAGTGCCGCTTAAGGTCAAGGATTATCTGAAGTACAGGAACAAACAGAACTTCCTCTGCAATCAATGCGGAAAAAAGGTCGATCTGACATGTTCCAGATGCGGAAAGCAGTTCCAGGACATCTTCCGTTACAAGGATATCCGTGACAAAAAAGGAAAAGGCTATTTCTGCAAGGAATGCCGGGATAAATGGAGGAAATCATAATGGCGGGATTAAAATCAATACTTGAAAAAGATATCGTATCGACGAATGCACCGCAGCTGATGATCTGCATCCTGATCGATGCGTCCTATTCCATGATGGAAGACGGACGTATGAGAATGGTCAATGACGGGATCAGGGCATTCCTGAAAAGCGGCCGGGAAGATATCTATGCCCGTGACAGTCTGGATGTATGCTTCATTACGTTCGGCGGAGACGGTCCCGAAATCATACAGCGGTTTTCCAACGTTCAGAAAGTGGAATTCAACGACATTATTCCCCACGGCGGTACACCTTTGAAAACAGCAGTCGAATTTGCGGTCAATGAGATCGGCATACGCCGCAGCTTCTGGCGCAATGTCGGTGTCAGTGTCTATCATCCATGGCTGATCATCCTGAGTGACGGAAAATCAGACGAAGATGTATCCGGTCCCGCAAAAGCCATCCAGAAGATGTATCGTGATCATAAG
>JAFOMZ010000201.1 GCA_017421125.1 Solobacterium sp. | reverse complement strand
TTCAGGATGTTCCGTGCTGCCGCGGAACGCTTTGACCTGCTGCAGGAATGGTATGAATTCCAGGCAAAAGCACACCGTGCGACAGCTATGGTCTGGTGTGAGGAGAACGGCATCATCTATGACGACATGCCCTTTGTCTCCGATGAGGAAGATGATGACTATGAAGAGCCTGAAGAAGAACCGGTCCCTGTAAAGACACCTGCGCCCTCCTTCAATGTCCGTATCATAGACGTCACGGACCGCAACTACATGAACCTGATCTTCCTGAAGGATGAATACAACCAGTTCCTGGACCGCTTTAACGGTCAGCCGGTACAGTCCGATACGGATACCGCGCAGGACCAGCTGGAAGAGCTGCTGGACAGCGGATGCCGGATCTTTGCGGCAAGCGAACACGGAAGATTCCTCGGTTATATCGTCCTTGATGAGAATGTTGATCAGATCCGTCTGAAGGAACTGTATGTCAGGAAAGACATGCGGCGCAAAGGAATCGCGACGATGCTGATGAAGAAGGCAGAACAGGCTGCTGCGGAAGCAGGGCTGGAAGAAGTGACCAATACCGTCCAGCCGGACAACCAGGTCATGATCGCCTTCCTGAACAGCTGCGGATACAACACACTGGGTATGCTGGAAGTCCATAAAGGCACTGCCGGCACCAGAGGAAAAGTACTGGTCGGCAAGCACGAATTCGATCTCTGATCAGAAACAGTCACATATCAGGGCAATGAAAAGAACTGTAATCCACAACAGCGTTACAGTTCTTTTTTTCCTTATTTTGGCTGAATATCTGTCACAAAGCAGCTGAATATCAACAAATAACAACGTTATCCACAATAAACAGGGTTATTTGTTGATAAATCGTTACTTTCTGAACATGAAGCGGCGTGCAAGATCGATGCCGATCTTGTACGGAAGCGGTCTGAGCGCCTTGTCTGCTTCCTTCAGTTTCTGCCTGATCGGGATGTTCTGCGGGCAGTGCTTCTCACATTTGCCGCATTCAATGCACTGTGAGGCAAAGGCAGGTTCCCTGGTCAGTCCGACTGTCTGGGCAAATTCAAACCTTCCCTGTGATTTCGTTTCGATATACATCGCGTTGTAGCAGCGGAAGATACCCGGGATATCGACACCCTTCGGACAGGGCATACAATACCTGCATCCTGTGCAAGGTACTTTTTCATTTGCCCGGATTTCTTTCTTCACGGTCTCCAGTACCTGTCTGTCCTGTTCCGTCAGTTCTCCGTCGAGCGCTTCGGAAACAGTCCGGCAGTTTTCTTTGACCATTTCCAGGGAGTTCATTCCGGACAGTACGACGGTCACCTCCTTCTGGTCATACAGCCAGTGCAGCCCCCACTCTGCCGGAGACCAGCTTCTTGCGCTGTTTGAGAATGCCTTCCTGGCACCCTGGGGCAGACTGTTGACAAGCTTGCCTCCGCGCAGCGGTTCCATGATGATGACAGGAATGCCTTTATTGTATGCCGCTACAAGACCGTCACGTCCTGCCTGGGACACTTCATCCAGATAGTTGTACTGGATCTGGCAGAAGTCCCAGTCATAGTCATTCAGGATCTTCAGGAAGTTGTCCGTGTTTCCGTGATAGGAGAATCCGATATTTCTGATCTGACCGCTTGCCTTCTTATCGGCTACCCAGTCTTCAATGCCTACCTTCTTCAGTCTCTCCCACATCGCGACATCCGTCACATGATGCATCAGGTAATAGTCGATATGATCTGTTCTCAGCCTGTTCAGTTCTTCATTGAAATACCTGTCCAGCGCTGTCCTTGATGAGATCAGGTACTGGGGCAGCTTGGTCGCGATATACACCTTGTCCCTGATCCCGTTCTTCTCCAGGATCTCTCCCAGGGCGGCTTCGCTTCCGCCGTAAACATATGCCGTATCGTAGTAATTGACGCCGCTGCGGTACGCCTCCATGATCTCCTGTTCAGCCTTGGCAACATCGATGCTGTTTCCCTTTTTGGTGAAACGCATGCAGCCGTAGCCGAGTATGGAGAGCGGGTTCCCGTTTCTGTCTGTTCTGTATTGCATGTAATACTCCTGTTTTTCTGAAAACATCATACTATATCCATCATCTGTACTTCATACAAAATGACCGCACAGTCAAAGAAAAACACCGGAATGATTTCCGCCGGAAATATTACGGCATGGATCTCAGGTTTCAGGGTTTATGGGCAGAAAGAAGGACACCGGCAATGATCACTGCGCCGCCGATCAGGTGCTTCAGCGTGATCGTCTCATGCAGGATCAGTACGGAAAGCACGACGCCTGCTACAGGCATCAGATTCATCAGGGAAGCGGCCCGGGCGGCACTGACCTTGCGCAGTCCGTAGTTGTACAGAAACAGCGCAGCCAGTGAACAGATAAGTGACAGATACAGGACTGCCGCAATGGAACCTGCTGTCACAGACCATCTCATATTCTTTTCAAACGCAAGCATCGGTATGAAGCATACCGTGCCGATCAGCGTCTGATAATACGTGACGGTAAAATCATCCGGCTCATCGGAGATCCGCTGCGTCATGTAGTTGTAACAGGCCCACAGACAGCCGTTGAATGCGATCAGGGCATTGCCGAGCACAGATCCGTTTCCGTCATTCCCCGTCACTGTCAGGATGATCACACCGCAGACACCCATCAGTATGCCGAGCACTTCATTCCTGTTCGTTCTGAGATGAAAAAACAGGATTCCGATCAGGATCGTGATCACCGGATATACTGCTGAGATCAGGCTGGCATCGGATGCGCTCGTCAGGCTAACGGCAATGTTTTCCAGGGCATAGTAAAGAGCGATGCCAGAGACAGCCGACAGCGTCATATATTTCAGGTCATTCCTCGATGGAATGTATCTCTTCCTGTTCAGTCTGATCAGAAACATAAACCCTGATGACACGATAAAACGGATCAGGCACAGCAGCAGAGGCGAAAAAGCTTCCAGCGCTATTTTGGAAGCGATATAGGAAGAACCCCAGATACAGACTGCCGCGATCAGGGCAAGATGGTTTTTCAGATCAGCCATGCAGCAATTGTATTACAAATCAGTTTCTTTCAAAACATGGAATTGCCTGTATACTGCTTTTTCTTAATTATTCCTTCACGGTATGAAAACTTACCGCAAAAACCATCATTGATTCCGGCAGTTGATAAAGCCGGAGATCACGCTCCGGCATTCTGTTATCTAAGATCGGTGTTTATTCTTCCCGCAGATATGTATCTGTTTCATTCAGGTTCAGGTCTTCGATCCAGCCTTCCATCAGATCTTCATATCTGTGGATGCGGATCTGTACCAGGTCTTCTGCCTCTGCACGCAGCAGCTGGTCATAACGCTTCTGGTCCATGATGCCCTGGCACATATGACCGATCATTTCCGGGTCTTCACTCTGGGTAATGATCCATTGGCAGAAATGATCAGTCTTCGGAGGCTTCATCTTCGTCTTCCGCTTCTACCTCCGAGATGATGCACTCATTCCCGGTCAGCAGATATGTATGCGGACTGCCGCAGTTCGGACAGGTCCTGCCGTATTTCACAGTCTCATATGTGGACCTGCAGTCCTCACAGTATGTGACCGCAGGCATGACCTTGAGCTTCAGTTCCGATTCCGCGATCACCGGATAGCGGACCTTGAAGTAGTTCCAGCAGTCTACGAAATAATCCGTCATGATGCCCGACACCTCGCCGATCTCCAGGGTGACCGATCCGATCTTTTTCAGATGGTTCTCTTCCGCCAGGTCAACGATCGTCTTTGCGCAGTGTGTTACGATCCCAAGCTCATGCATGTTGATTTTCCCTCAGGGAAGCAGCCTGTTCCAGCAGCCACTGCTCCAGCGCTTCCATGCCTTCCCCTGTTTTTGCGGATACAGGGAAGATCTTCATATCCGGATTCAGGTGAGAAACATGTTTCCTGACCAGTTCCAGGTCAAAGTCAAAATAAGGCAGCGCATCCATCTTTGTAATGACCAGCGCATCGCTTTTCTCAAACATCAGCGGATACTTGAGCGGTTTGTCATCCCCTTCGGGAACAGACAGGATCATGACGCATTTATGCGCGCCTGTATCATATTCCGCCGGGCAGATCAGGTTTCCGATATTCTCCAGAAACGCGATATCCGTCCCTTCCAGATCCATGGCTTCAATGCCGGTACGCGTCATTCCGGCATCCATATGGCACATACCGTCGGTATGTACCTGTACGCTCACAGCACCCAGTGATTCGATCTTCTCTGCATCTACGGCAGAATCGATGTCAGCTTCCAGTACGGCGATCTTTGCCTTGTCCTTCAGGTCTGTAATGATCCTGGACAGTAGCGTTGTCTTGCCGGAGCCCGCTGCGCTCATCAGGTTGATGAGAAGCACGCCCTTCTCCGTCAGTTCATTTCTCAGGTTCTGAGCATCGATGTCATTGGATCTTGTGACAGATGCACGCAGTTCTATGACCTTCATCGTTCACTCCTCCATGTTCTGATCTGTTCCTTCAGCCAGGTTGTCCATTCATCAAAGCCTTCACCTGTTTTGGCGGAGACACGGAATGTACGGATATCCGGGTTCAGTGCTCTTGCCCTGGCCTCAGCCTTTTCGGGATCATAGTCAAACACGTCCTTCGTATCGATCTTGTTCTCAAGCATGACATCGCTGACGGTGAACATCAGCGGGTACTTCAGAGGTTTGTCATCACCCTCCGGAGCGCTCTGGATCATGACCTTCAAGGCTGCGCCGACATCAAATTCAGCCGGACATACAAGGTTGCCGACATTCTCCAGGAAGATGACATCCAGGCCTTCCGTGGTCATCCTGTCCAGTCCGCGTTTGGTCATGTCAGCGTCCATATGACAGCTGCCGCCGGTATGGAGCTGGATCACCCTCACCCCGAGCTGTGAGATCGTCTGTGC